>JAJZDN010000023.1 GCA_021805985.1 Planctomycetota bacterium
CCTGTAACCTGTCCCCTACGCGCCCCCCCCCCCCGTCCCAGGTTGGGCTACGGGACTCGAACCCGCGACCCCGAGGACCACAACCTCGTGCTCTACCAACTGAGCTAAGCCCAACAAATTTCCGGCCCATCAGTTTATGAAATCTAAGTGAACGCGTCAAATCCGCGCCTGATCCGTGGGGCCACGGGGTTTCAACGCTTGCGGGTGCTGGTTGTCGTATAAATGGGCAGCCGCAACTGGGCAAGCTTCGTTTTTGCCGCGGCGTTGCCGGCCCTGGCTGCCCGCCGCCACCAGGCCACCGCAGCCTTTTGATCCTCGGCCACCCCACGCTCGTTGTAAAATAACTCACCGAGATGAAACATCGCCGGGCCCGAACCGGCCTTGGCACCCAAGCAATACCATCTTTCATTTTGCTTTTCTCCCACCGGCCGTCTATATATAAGTATATTTTATGTCAAATATAATATACATACATTTGTATAATGGCACAACTCGTTCTATGGTAGAGCCATGAGTTTTGACTAAGATTTTTATAGGGGATTTCTGATGAATGTAACCACTGAAGAACTTGAAAATACGAATGTGGCCATTGACCCGGACTGGGAACTCCATCCGCACGAGGTCCATGGCAGCCGGCGATCCGGAACAAAGCTGCTCTTATTGGACGTCCGTCAGGAGGTGGAATGGGACATCGCCAATATTGACCATGCGACGCGTATTCCCCTCGACGAGTTGCCAAAGCGATTGATAGAGCTGACACCATGGAGGAATCATCGGGTGGTCGCCTTTTGCCGAAACGGCGTGCGGTCGCTGCAAGCCGCCGCCATATTACGTGAAGCGGGTTTCAAGTCGGTGCACTCCATGGCGGGCGGAATTGTCCGATGGGCGGAAGTTGTTGACCCCTCCGTACGTTGGTGGTAGAAAGCTGTCCCGCAAAAAAACTGTCGGGTGCCATTTCTTTTCATGCTGGATGTCCTCCGCCAGCAGTTTTCCTTCTGTTACACCTTGCTCAGCGCAACTTCACTGATAACCAAGTGTATTATTCCCTCAATAGGGCTAATGGCCGGCCGTGGGGGCGAACTGGCCGCCTTGGGCCTGGTAGCCCAACCTTCGCACTTCGGCACTAAAATCAGCACCCAAAAACCACGCAAAGTGCGCAGGTTGGGTTAACGCAAATGAACGTCTTATGCCTATTGTTTGTTCCGCTCCCCCCTGCTCTTTGGATTCCTCCCGTCCCGGGAACTGCTCGTGGAACGCTCGGCCGGGCAGATCAACTCGGATGCCCGATTACTGCCGGTCTGGCAATTCGACCAGCAATGGGGGTATACGGGTCGTATGGCCGCCGAACGTTCCAACACCTTTCTTTCGACGGCCTGACCTCACGACAACCTGATCGGCCAATGGGGATAAGGGGGCTTTCTTAGTCGCGCGGCCACACAAGCCACGTAAGTAAAATAGACGCATATAAATGTATAACTATATAAGGTCTGTCGCCGGGCCGTGAATAATCCGGGTTAATGGACGCAGAAGCTACTGTCCACGACCGTCCACGACCGATTTTTGCATCGCCAGGCAGAACACATTAGCATGACTGGCGTTCAGGGCCATTGTGGAATTGAGCGGACGAAAGGCCGTGAACGGTTACGAGGAGGATTCATGAGTCTACAATCGGTCATGCAGCAATTTCGGATCGAGGTTCAGGGTTTGCGCCCGGCAGCAAATGAGGAGGATCTGGCCAGGCTGCGGAGATCCTGCGGCCCACTGCCGGAGCAAGTGGTTACGCTCTATCAGGATCACGATGGATCGGATCGGTACTTAGCCATTCCCCGTAAAACTCTGCCGCTACGCCTAATGCCGATCGCTGAGGTATTGAAGACGCGAGGGGAGAGAGGCTTGCTCACGATGGTCATCCGAATGGGGACGGCGCGGCAATGGGGTTATTGGCACGGATGAATACTAATGAATCCCGAAATGCAGTAACGCGGCTACAGCGAACCCTTACCGGCCAGAAATTACAAGTACTTGAAATGTGCGTACGCGGGCCGTTGCGACCACCCCGCTGCTGACGGAGGCATTACTCGACAAATCGCCGTCCGCGCCGGTGTCGACAGCAACACTGGCAGACGCTAATCGGCTCACCGATGACCCTCTTACCGCATTCCAATATCCGGGGCCTGTCCCACGATCCATCCGATCAAATTCCCCGAATTACGTTTGGTAAGCAGCGTATTAAATTTATCACTGGTCAGAGACCGCCTGTTTGCGTTCTCAATGTTGTGGTGGGCGCAACATCTTTTTTGCCGGTCATTGTAGATAAGATAGGGACATTGTTTTATTTTATCGAACAATTGCTATAATTAATCTAACGACTGCTTGATGCCGATACTGTAGAGATTGTTTGAGAATAGTAAATCATGGTGGAAGATCAACAAATAGGTGGACGGCCGAGTATGAAGCTGCTGCGGGCCCTGATCAGCGACGGAAATCGTGTCTTTACGGTAGACCGTGCAAGGGATTTTGCTACCTCCGCAGGATTGTCCCCAGGGTATCTCCGCCAAGCGCTTCATCACCTGACCAACGCCGGATGGCTCGTACGTCTTCGTAAGGGCCTCTACGCTGTTTCCACCACAGTACCGGGGGTGATAACTGCCCACGAGTTTGAGGTCGCTATGGCCCTGACTCCGCTCGCGGCCATCAGCCATTGGTCCGCCTTGCACTATCATGGCCTGACCGACCAGGCCCCACGGAAGGTATTCATTCTGACCACCACCGACGCGAAGATTCCGCAAGTGCGAGGCCGGAAGCAAGCGCGCCATCACAAGGGAATATCCGTTGGAACCTCGGTTTACCAGTTCGTTCGTGTGAAGCCTGACCGATTCTTCGGAACGCAAAAGATTTGGATAAATGATGTTCGCATCACCATCACCGACCCGGAACGCACGCTCCTCGACGGACTGATGATACCCCAATACTGCGGCGACTTCGCCGAGGTCCTTCATGCATTCCAAGTGCAGGGCACCCACTTGGATGTCAAGCGCATCATCGACTATGCCCTTAGGCTGGACGCGGCAACCGTGAAGCGGCTTGGCTGGGTGTTGGAGCACGCCGGCGTTACTTCCGGCCGACTTAAGCCGTTGATGGCAGTAACAATCAAGGGTTACCGGAAGCTTGATCCGACGGGCCCGCGCAAGGGACCATGTGATCATCGCTGGATGATCCAGAATAATCTACCAGGGAGGTGAAACAATGAAACCGCTGCGTACACGCTTGGAGGAAATGAGAAAGCGCCTGGAAATTCCCTGGGAAGTTCTTGAGCGCGATTATTTGCTCTCGTGGATTCTGGCAGGCATTGACGAAACCGGCGTGCTGCGGAACACGTTGGTGTTCAAGGGCGGTACGGCTCTCAAAAAATGCTGGTTCGGCGACTACCGGTTTTCGGAAGACCTCGATTTCTCCGGAATCAGAGGCGTCCCCATAGGCAAAGCCATGGAAGAAGCCATGCGGGAAACATGCCGGGCGGCGGCCCATCTGCTTGACGAATATGCTCCCGTGGCAATTCTCTGTCAGCGATATACAGAAAAGGACCCGCACCCCGGGGGGCAGGAAGCATTCACGATTCGCGCCCGGTTTCCCTGGCACCGAGAGCCGAGCACGCGCATCATGGTTGAAATCTCTGTAGACGAAAACGTACTTAAGCCACCTCGCAGAAGGCCGGTCATCCACGGCTACGGGGAGAAACTTAATACACAAATGCTGGTTTATACGATGGAGGAGATCATTGCTGAAAAACTCCGCGCTATTCTTCAACATGCGGAAAAACTCGAAGAGCGGGGATGGAGTCGTTCGCGCGCCCGCGATTATTACGACCTGTGGCGCATCTTGAACGCTTATAAAGACCAGTTGGAACTGGCAGACTTTGTCACGCTGCTACGACGAAAATGCGAGGCACGGAACGTCTCATTTAACGGGGCTGGTGATTTCTTTCCAGAAAAGATGCTGGCGTATGTCGAGAAAACTTGGAATCAGTGGCTCGGCCCGCTGGTTCCAGATCTGCCTTCCTACGGCAAGGTGATTGGCGCACTTCGTCCGCAGGTGGAAATTATTCTTTCATCATCATGAGGTTGGGTGCCGGGCCGCGCGAATTTCCGCCTCTGCCGTCTCAAAACGGTATCCCGTTGCGACTGGATTGCCTCACGTAAAGCCTTGCAAGAAAGGCCGTTTTGGGGGAACTCCGCCAGATCTCAGGCGTTTTCTTCCAGGAGCCTGTCCGAGTAATTCCGCGGCCCGCCCCGCCCACGTTCGTAAAGCCAACCAATATCGACCATTGCCCGCGCATCGCCCAGCGACGCGGCACGCTTGTAGAACTGCATTGCCATCTGGTAATTCCGGGGAACACCGTTGCCCTTTTCGTAGAGCGTACCAATGCGGCGCATCGCCTGGATGCTTCCGCCCTGTGCCTCCATTTCATACTGTTGCGCTTCGGCGGCTTGGGGCGAAGTTGCCGCGGCCGCTGAAAAAGAATGTCCAATAAACCAAAAAAGTACCGGAAAGGCCAAAATCCCGCACCACGCGGTAATGATGAATCCCGCTTGCCCGAAGCGGCGGGTTCCGTATTCCGAGCGTCGCGTAACTGCTTGCCATAAGCGCCGTGCTGCTCTTAGCAAGTAGGCGGAAAAGGCTACGTGAAACAAAGGGGTCGGGTACCGTTTTTTCTTGTAACTGCCACCCGGAGGTGATCAATACTACCAGGTTTTACGCAGAATTCCGCACAATGGCCCGTGCGATTGCGCTTGCCGTTGCCGTTGCCGTTGAGAATGTCAGTCAGTCGCCCATATCGACAAAGCACCCCGGCGCGAACTGGATCGACCCGTTCGGCAGTTGGTTGCTGGGGATCAACGCCGCTGATTTTTCAACGCAGATGTCCCAGATACCAGCGAGGCCACCGCCGAAGGTAATGCGGCATTCGTCGGGAGAAAGGATCACGCCAAACGAGCCGTCATACCAGCGTGTCGGCTCAAGGCGCATGATCGCCGGGGGAAGGCCCTTCGCGTCATCAATGGCGTCTATCCCCAGTTGTCCGTTTGCGGCCGTTACCTTGGAGCGCTCGCCATCCATCCATTTCCTTATCGCGCCAGCATCGACATTCTTCCGCGCGAATTGTGCGAACCCGGCTTGGAACACTGCTCCGCTGCCACGGTAGGAGGCTGCGAGCATGCAGACCGTTGCCGCCGCCGTGACGTATATTCCGATTCGCGCGATGGCGACTGCCCAACCGGAACGCCACGACAGGAATCCCCTGACAATGCCCACGACCGCGCCGTACACACACAGAACCAGCCATCCGAACGTCAGCACAAATACTCCCACCGGTATTACCACGCCGTTTGTCAGGCCGGCTTGGTAGAATAGATAAGTGCTCCATCGCTCGAACACGACCACCGCGCCAACGACTACGCAGGCAAACACCAAGTCGGGCCACACAAGCCTCAAGCGCGCGGGCAGAATAAACAGGACAACCACTGCCGCGCCGAGCAGAATCGCCCCCGCAACGACCGGCAGGCCGGTGGCCTCCAGACGTATCCTCGCAGCTAACTCTGCCGTGCTAAACTCGCTCCACCACATGACCAGCACGAACCAGGCGGCTGCAGTAACCGGCAGAGCCAGCACGGGGCACTCCGTCTTCCACCCCGTGGCCGAATCACAGTGCGGGGCAGGCCTCGCCGCGGCTGCCACTGCGGCCGTGGCAGTACGATTGTGCCCCGCCTTGACCTCGGCTATCTGGCAGCGCAGCCGCCGGGCCAGAAAGGCCACAGCACCGGCTGGTAAGCTGCCGATAGCGGCCATGACGAAGAACTCGGCCGCCGACGAGAAGGCGAACCCACCCGTGGCCGCCATGGCTGCAACGGCGTAGACGAATGCCGGCAGAGCCGTGCTCATTCCAAGAAGGAATGACGGCCCCTTGCTGAACCAGCCCAAGATGGCGACGCACCCAAGCCCCGCCAGATATGGCAGGGCACCCGAGAGCAGAGACCAAGGATATCCCGTGAGACTACGTGGTAAAAGTACTAATTGTAGGTGCTGCGCAAGAAGATACAGTACCCCAAGCCCAAACGCTGCGGCGAAGCCCAGAATGACCTGTTCCCGATAGCTCCTCACGGCCTTTACTCCGATTGCAATACACAATGTGGAAGCGCGAACAGTATAACCGCTGGAGATGCCGGGCGGCACAGTTTGCAACCGGAGCCGGAATCTACCGCACATGCACGCCTCAGCCAAGGCGATACACGCGAACGAAGTCCGTCATAATGTCTTCACGTGTGTCGCTACGGAACCCGAGAGCTTTGAGATCAATATCTTCGCCGCGCATTCGGGCGACGAAATCGTTGAGGTCTCTCTTTATCGCAGGCGGGACGGCGGGATCTACGGTGGGGTCGAGAATCCGAAACAGACGAAAAACATCATTCTTATGCTTCTTAATCACTTTGCTGTCGATCTTCTCGCCGCCTCGCTCACGCTCGGTCAGGTCGATCCACGCTCGGACCTTCAGGGCGATGACCTTCAGGGCGATGAGTTGCGAAAAATATCCAGGCCGTTTACCATTCGAGTTTCTCCATCATTTCTTCCAGCGAAGACATAATGCGTTCGTCGGGATTGTCCTTCAGTGACAGATACAGCGACAACGGATCGACTACATCACGCTCGGTCAAGAGCGCCGGAGGATAACTCCAGACCTCAATTTCGTGGGCATCGGGTTCTGGATCTGGCACCACGACCGCCTTGTGCCGGTGCCTTAGCAGTTTCCATTCCTCCCGGCTCATCGCGTACGTGGTAAGTGCGGGCAGCGCGAGCATGGAGTAGTCGGCCAAAGCCGTAAGCCCCGCACGAATGTCGTCAACCCTACCCTTGGTGTGCCGGATGAAAAGCCGCTTGTTTACCGGGCTGCGCAGTAACGGCTGCGCCCTGGTCCATATTTCCCGTCGGCTTCGCATGAAGCGAAGATGCCGTTCTCGGCCGTGGAATGTCACGTCGCCCAAGCCGGCCGCTTCCAATTCGTCAAAGACCCGGGTCATCGTCATTGCCGAATATCCCATCCGTTGTGCCGTCTCCAGCGGATTGAACACTTGCTTGCACCCGCGGAGCAGTGCGTGGATAACCACGGCCTGGGTCGATGGACTGAACGTCGGCGGTTGCGAACGAATCCTGCGGAAGTGCTCACGCAGATCAATCGCCAGCATTGGCAAGTACATCTGATTGCCCGGAACGATGAAAGGCACCTTGTGCTGGATCAAGCGCTTCCGGTTGTACGCCGTTACGTTGGCACGCACATAGATCACGTCCGTATTCTGTTTGGCTCGGAGCAAATCCATATGCTTGCGGACGGTTCCAGGAGATTGCTCTCCCGGAGCGGTGTCAATCGCGAGGAGGAAAGGTATCCCCAGCAGTTTTGTGTCCGCTAAGTCGTAAAGTTCCCTGATGAAGTGCGGGAGGCAATTCTTTTTATGCCAAGGCGTGGTGGTCACAGCGATGCCTAAGGCAGCCTGGATGTAATGTTCGAGCGGGTGGAGATCGATATTCACTTCGGACTCCGTATCAGTACTTCTGCACAATAACATATCATGTGTTATCGTGTATTTCAAGTGTTATCGTTTTGCGCGTTACCGTTTTGCGACGACGACATCCGCAGGTCACCCGGCCCTCCGAAATACGGATTTCGCCTGGCGAAACAAAGGGTGCCAAGTACGAACAGCCTTTTCCAACGTTTTTCCATCGTTTGACGCTCTCTCGGGAATCATGGGGTTTCAACGCTTGCGGTTGCTGGTTGTCGTATAGATGGGCAGCCGCAACTGGGCAAGCTTTGTTTTTGCGGCGGCGTTGCCGGCCCTGGCTGCCCGCCGCCACCAAGCCACGGCAGTGTTTTGATTCTCGGCCACCCCGCGGCCGTTGTAAAATAACTCACCAAGATGGAACATCGCCCGGCCAGAACCGGCCTTGGCACCCAGACGATACCACGTAAGCGCCATCGAGTAATTCCGCGGCCCGCCCCGCCCACGTTCGTAAAGCCAACCAATATCGACCATTGCCCGCGCATCGCCCAGCGACGCGGCACGCTTGTAGAACTGCATTGCCATCTGGTAATTCCGGGGAACACCGTTGCCCTTTTCGTAGAGCGTACCAATGCGGCGCATCGCCGGGATGTTTCCGCCTTGTGCCTCCATTTCGTATTGCCGCAATTCGGTGGCTTGGGGCGAAGTTGCCGCGGCCGCTGAAAAAGAATGTCCAATAAACCAAAAAAGTACCGGAAAGGCCAAAATCCCGCACCACGCGGTAATGATGAATCCAGCTTGCCCGAAGCGGCGGGTTCCGTATTCCGAGCGTCGCGTAACTGCTTGCCATAAGCGCCGTGCTGATCTTAGCAAGTAGGCGGAAAAAACTACAAACGTTGCAAGGCGTCCCCCCGAATGGCTGAAAAAATCTCCCCAGGACATCCAGCAAATGCCATATAGCGGACCCAGGGTTATTCCTGCGATGAGTAGGAATGAAATGGCCGCAACCAAAGTAACAATCCTCCGCTGAGCAGCCATTCCCCAATGCGTCATCTGTCCGAACCGGGGTCGGGTAATTTTCCACTGTTCAATCCTTCTTTGGATATGCGGCAGAAAAATGATCAGCATTACACATATAAATAGTAACAGGCCAAATTTGTTCACGTGGGAGTTTATGATCAAGAACCGAAAAAAATACCTGAAATAGCCAACCTTTTTTAATGGCTGGTAGCCCGGCGCGAGGACTGATACGGCGTACGCCAAATAAACCAAGAGTGGAGCACCAAGGACGGTAAACCAGACGATTTCCCAGTAGTACCATCGTGGTGCCATAGCTGGAGAGGGTGACCCCTTGCCGGTTAAGAGCTGACGAAAGGACAATGCGTCCCAGGGTCTTGTTTTTTTTCGCCACATCACTTGTCCCTTTATTGCGATCAATGCCATGAACAGCGCGACCATGATACGCGCAGTGCCCGTCGCCCGTAAACCGGGCTAAATCCGGTCCATTTTTCGACGATCTGTTACCCGGCATTGGACCCGCCGTTGACCGGCCGATGCACTTCTGCTCCTTTAGTACACCGGAAGATGGGCTAAGAGCGCACTTACCTATCGGGCCCTACTCTCCCGCAGACACAATTCATCTGCTTTAAAGTGGCCGTGTTCAAACTCTGCAAAACCCTCCTTGGTTGGGTTAGACACGATTCCGAGAGAATATTTCGCCGGGCCAAGCACCAGAATGCCCAGCACCGGCAGCCAGAGAAACTTATTCCGTCGCAACACCCGCACTGTTACATCTTCGCTAAAACCGCCGCATTTTCTATGCATTATCCAACCATCAATAAATGTTATTCAGACAATTTTCCACCGGTACTTAGTTCGCCGGGTTGCGACGGCGCGATTTTTGGCTCCCATCAAGCGCTAAGGCTGTCACAACTGGTCAAAGTGGGTCAGAAAACTGGGGGACTAGGATTCGAACCTAGACAAACAGATTCAGAGTCTGCTGTGCTACCGTTACACCATCCCCCAAGGGAGGATACTATCCTAAACAATTCACGGCATTCGGACAAGCGGCCGGTGGCGATTTTGTCGGGCCGGGACACGGCGGTTCGGCGATGGGCGGGGCGCTATCACCTTTCTCGGTCCGGCGCGTTTATCAATACAATCACCGCCGGCAAAGCCAGCGGCTTTGTGAGCGGCGGGCAGATCACGTTTTGCGAAGTTATGGGGGACCCATTCCTCAATTACTCGGGCCGGCTCCTAAGAAATATCTGACCCCAGCCAATCCCATGTCCGGCCGTCACGGGCTAATAATTCGTTGGCGGCTGGCGGCCCCCAGGAGCCGGGTTCATAACGGCCCAGCGATGGCGTGCCGGCGGCCCATGCTTCTTCGATGCGGTCAATAATACTCCATGCGCTTTCCACTTCATCCCGGCGGATAAACAACGTGGAATCACCGAGTATGGCGTCTAACAGCAAGCGTTCGTAGGCTTCCGGGGAATAGCTGCCGAAGGCTTCGTTGTATTCAAAATCCATGTGGGCTGGGGCGATACGGGTAACCGTGCCGGGACGTTTGGCGTTAATCAGCAGGGAAATGCCCTCTTTGGGCTGAATGCGCAGGGTGAGAATATTGCGCGCCAGGTTGCCGCCCGGCGCGTTAAATAAAACGCCGGGAGCGCTGTTAAAGTGAATGCTGACTTCAGACCCTTGTCGTTTGAGATGTTTACCGCTGCGCAGATAAAAGGGGACACCGTACCAGCGCCAATTATTAATATTCAACTTAACAGCGGCGTACGTTTCCGTCTGACTGTCCGGTGCTACGCCGCGCTCCTGAAGGTAGCCAATCACCGGCTTACCATCGACAGAACCGGCCGTATATTGGCCCCGTACCGTGCGCATGGTCACCTCCTGCGGGGTATGAAACGGCTCAATGGACTTAAGCACCCGCACTTTTTCATCACGAATGGCATCGCCATCCAGGGCCACGGGCGGTTCCATGGCAATGAGTGTCAATAGCTGCATAAGATGGTTTTGCACCATGTCCCGCAGGGTGCCGGCATTTTCAAAATATCCGCCGCGCCCTTCCACCCCCAGTGTTTCACCTACGGTTATCTGGACATGATCCACATACCGCCGATTCCAGATTGGTTCAAAAATTCCATTGGCAAAACGAAATACCAGCAGGTTTTGTACGGTTTGTTTGCCCAGATAATGATCAATACGATAAACCTGTGATTCATCAAAAGCACGGTTGATGTGCTGATTGAGTTCCCGGGCGGTGGTCAAATTTCGTCCAAAGGGCTTTTCCACAATGGCGCGCCGCCACGCCTGGCTGTTAAACGGATCAATGTTGCCCAGCCCGGCATCTCCCAGGCGTTCGACAATCTGCCCGAATTCGGTCGGGCTGGTGGAAAGATAATAGAGCCTGCGACCGCCCGTATTGAATTTTTTATCCACTTCCGCCAGGCGGTCGGCCAGTGCGTGATAGCCGTCGGCACTTTCAAAGGTGCTTTGATGATAAAAAATCCGGGGTGCCAGATCGCGCCATAATTCCGGGTCCACCGGCTTGCAACGCGAAAATTTATTGATAGCTTCCAGCATTTCCGCCCGGAACTCCTCATCGGTCTTGGGCCGCCGGGCAAAGCCGATGACCACGGTGGATTTGGACAACAACCCGTCGCGTGTGAGGTTATACAACGCGGGCAGAAGCTTGCGGGCGGTTAAATCACCGGTAGCACCGAATATGACAATGGCGCACGGAGGCGCGGCAGTTACAGCATTTTTTTCCCCAGCCATGTTGATTGATCCTTTCATTGAGTTTTCTACTCATACAAAGATGGGTATTCTACACGCCATGGAGTCCGCTTCAAAAGCATCCGGCGGCGAAGAGGCCGCAAGCGAGTGCGATGGACTGGAAATTTGGAGTAAGCTTATGACCGATACGCTTTGGGCACCGTGGCGGCTGGAATATATTAAAGGCGTCACCGGGCAGAGCATAGACTGCTTTTTATGCGATCTGGCCCAGCACCCGGAAAAAGATGCCGCCAATTTTGTGGTTCGCCGCAGCCAATTCGGTATGTTGCTGATGAATCGTTATCCGTATGTCAACGGCCATCTTCTGGCGGCACCGTACCGTCACACGCCAGACTTGCCCCAATTAACCATCGAGGAGCGCGCCGACGTGCTGGAACTTGCGGTCCTGGGCCAGCAACTGCTGACCCAGGCGATGAACCCGCAGGGATTTAACATTGGCATCAATATCGGGCGTTGCGCGGGAGCGGGGGTGCCGGGACATGTGCACACACATGTTGTGCCCCGGTGGAACGGTGATGTTAATTTTATGAGTGTGGTGGGGCAAGTCCGGGTGATTCCGCAGGCCGTTGAAGAAGCCTATCGCCAGATTATGGCGCAGCTTGCCAAGGCGTAACGCGTTGCCCGCTTGGCGGACTTTTCAGACAGTCTCTCGATTTTTACCGCAGGTGAACGCCGCACCACCGGCAAAGCCGGCGGCTATGTGAAAGATGGAAAGCGTCGCTTTTGGGATGTTATCCAACTGCCGTCTCTACCTCTTACTCCAGTTGCGCACGACGGGGTTCTTCACCCCTGGCATGCCTTTGAATCCATAACATTTCCAGACATCCAGATGTTTGACCACCACACCGTAATAATACAGGGGCACGATAAACATTTTGCTAACGTGCGTGAAGGCGGGTTTAATGAGCCGATCGAATACCTGCGGTGAAAAAGACCCGGTTAACACTGCATCGCGGCCAAGATAACGCAACTTTCCCGTGCGAGGATTGATTTGGTTTGGCCCCGGCCATAAATCAAATTGACACTGCTTGCCGCCCTTCGCCGTTTGCAGACAAAACACAAATGGATGTCCGGGCAAATAGTAGCTTAGGGAACTGGATGTATCCCAGCGATCATCCAATACCATCGGCAGCGGGCCATGACCATGCCACATGGATAAGCGGATTTTTTCAATGGCTTGCCCCCGAACTTTCAATGCATGGAGGCGAAAGGCCGGATCAAATTTCTTGGCGGGAAAATGTTTGCCCGCCGGATCAATTTTAGCCATGACGGGATAGAGCAACTGGGCGTTTTCTGCAAACACAAACAGGCCAAATCCCCACGCAATACCGGCAATAATCCAGCGCCGGGCTGCTTTACGTTTGGGAAGAGGCTGATTCCACCAGCGCGTTGCCACGCCGGCAAAAAGAATCATGCCGGCGAAGTAGCCGCCAGCGGGCCAATTCGGTTCAACCTTACTCCAGAAACTTAAAAGAAAATACATGATAAAAATCGGGAGGGTAATCCATATCAGAAAATCCCACACGGCCCGCGTAACCGGATCCGTTATTTTCCTGGCATCCCGAATTGCTTCAATGAACGCCAGCACCAGCAGCACAAATAAAATACCTGCGAAAATACCGGCTTGTGAAAGGATGAACATGCCAACATTCAGCGGTGCGTGGCTTAAATGCCACCAAACGCCCTTGGCCCCCCGTAATCCGCCTTCGCCCCCAATAGCGCGAAACATAATCCAATGGTGTTGGGCATTCCATATTAAGGTAGGAATTTGAATCGCCAGCGCCAGAACGACCGCACCCAGGCTGTGCCACGTTGCCAGCTTCCGTCGCAGATAGGTATTTCGCCATGCCGCAATCGCCACCGACGGGGGAATCAGCAGCAAAATCGGCTTGCACAAAATTCCCAGCCCCACCAGCAGACCCGCCAAATACAGCCAACCGGTGCCAGCGCGGTTGGGCTGCTGCGATGAAAGCATTCCATTTTCACCATACTGCGGTTCTACCGCCAGCCACAGGCATACGCACGCCCAGGCCCAACATAAATACATAGGTGAATCAATGGTAATAATTAAACTGCCCACGGCAAACACTGGCACCCCGGCTGACAGGGCAATAACCATCAGCCCGGCGCGATCATCACGGAACATGCGCCGCGCTAAAAAGAAGCTGGCCAAACCGCTGAAACACGCGAAAACAACCGCCGGCGTACGTATGATGGGCATCGTGGCGTGCTGGCCAAACCAGTGCCCCACCGCCGTTGCCGCATAAATAATGGCTGCAATCCCCGGCCCTTTGGAATAATATCCCCACGCCAGATGGCGTGACCAGAGCCAGTATTGGCTTTCATCTTCTGAAAGATCAAATGGGCAATGGTGGTAAAGAAATAAAAGGTTGGAGAAAAAACCCAGGAGTAACAAGCCCCATGCCGTGCGCACGCACCACGGTTTGTGTATCCACGCGTGCGGAGAATTCGTCGATTTTTCTTGCGTCATTGCGTTTCCTGTACATGGCCTGCCGGGCGGAGCAGGCTGGCGATTCGTTCAACTTTATTACCCTTGGGCGGCCAATACGTCTCTTAAATGTTCCGCGACCTGTGGCAAATGGAGGGTGGACTTTCCGAAACCCTGCAAGGCACCGGCGGCTACCGCTTTGGCTTGGGCATCATGCAGGTTGCTGACCAACATCAACGGCGGGCAATTCGGAATTTGCCGGAGTTGTTTAATAAGGTCAATGCCGCTGGAACCATCACGGTCGAGAATACGATTCACCAGCACCAGATTATATTGATTTTGTTGCAGCAGTTTTTCCGTTTCTCCGGCAGTTCCGGCGGCGTCCACCTCGGCCGAGGCTATCTGTTGAAGCAACCCGCTGATGGCAGCATGATCAAATCCACACTGCCCGACATCTAGAATACGCACGCCCATTCACACGCCTTTCAAAGCTTTACCGGGAGAAAATTATAGCATGCTTGATCCTTTTTCGGCGGTTTTGGCGGATCAGCGCGGTTTATTTACTAAAACTTCATCATTGATTTTGACTCCATGGCACTTGATGGCCTAAACTTGCCGTCATGACAAAACCTTCCACAAATACCATTGCCGCCGAGAAAATCGCCAATCTGCATCTTAGCCCTCGCCTGATCGTATGCGACCTGGATGGCACGCTGATCAGCCGGGAGCACAAGATTAATATTGCTGATATAGAGGCTCTAGCGAAAGCCCGCGATGCCGGTTTCACCGTGAGCATTTGCACGGGCCGCAGTATTGGGGAAGCACTCGATATTATTAAACCGCTGAATCTCTCCGGACCGGGTGTATTTGTTACCGGGGCCGCCATTTGTGATCTGGCCTCCGGCGCAACGCTGCACCGTCAGGCTATTAACCCGGAAATAGTCGAGCGCCTCATTAAGTTTTTCGGTGATCTGGGCCATGCGGTACTGCTGCTGGTAGATACCCCGGAAAATCCCGGCCCGCGCTATATCATGACCAACCACGGCCCGGTTCATGCGGCCTCAGAAGAATGGTTTTTACGTAATAAAATGGCGGCAGAAATTGTGGAATACCCGGATGAGCATACGCTTTCGTGCGTGTTACGACTGGGCATCGTGGTAGATTTGCCGCAAAGCGCGGACATTACCGCGTTGTTGACCCAGCGGTTTGGATCGCAAATTAATTTTTTAGCACTGCGTGCTCCGGCGTTTGAATGCCACGTCATTGAGGTTTTTGCACAGCATGTCGATAAATGGACCGGAATCCAACGGCTTTGTGCGCTGCTGAATATTGACAGCAGTCTTGCGGTACCCATTGGGGATGATGTCAATGATTTGCCGATGCTGCGTCAGGCCACCTTGAGTTTTGCCATGGGAAATGCCACCTCGGAAGTTCAGCGTGCCGCGAAACACGTTACGCGATCACAAAGCGAGAGCGGCGTGGCCGCAGCCGTGGAGGCCGTCCTTACTGGAAGCCTGTTGCAGGTGCCGGTGCATTTGTAAGTGCAGATTACTTTGCGGTCCGGGCCAAATGAACCTTTAATATAAACGGGGCCTGCATCAGCAAAACTGCTGCATCATGGACTATTGTGCCCCGGCCACTTCCCATGCTGCCTGAGCATTGCGGCCAGCGCTAATCAATGACGATTACACAAAGATACTTCGGCCCGTGCACGCCGGTAACCAGATTCATTTCAATATCCGCCGTTTTACTGGGACCGTTGATGATCACCACATTGGACGACATTCGCCCACCGGTATCGCGCAGCACATGCGGCAGGGCGTCGATCATATCAGCGACAATCCGCACCGCCGGCAGCAGCACAATGTGCAGGGGAATCGTCAGCGTTGTAGATCGGCCAAAACCGGGATCACTCCAAACCATCAAGGCACCGGTATCGGCCAAGCCATAGCGGCAATCGGTAATGCCCGCATCGCATTGAAATACCAGATTTTCACAGTTCGGATCCGTCCAGAGATCAATGCGGTATCCCTTGGCCTGCAAGTGTCCCGCAATCACATCCTCCGGCAAATCTGCCAGATTCATCATGATGGACTTTACATTTCGAGTCGCTAAAAGCTCATCAATGGCAGCCTGTATTGCGTCGGTATTGGTGCGTGTAACAGTCATGCCGTTCGCGCGGGCCTGCTGAATCCATCGCTCCACGCGCCGCGGGTCACCTGCGGGAACCTGTCGCAGTAATTTTTCCTGAATTTCCGGACGGGCATCGGGTGCCGGAGCAGGCCCTACCGCGCTGTGGCCCAACGCATGGCGCACGGAGGTTAGAAACTCCAGGCGCTTGGCCTTATTACGCTCGGAACTGCCTTGGGAATCTGGGGTCATCATCGTCATCACTTTCCTGAGCCGCGAGGTACCATCCTATTTCGCACGATTCTTACCGGAGCGATACTGCTTATAAGCGTAACGAAAATCGTGCTTGGGCGGGATGGGGAAATCTCTCTGGGCGGTCCAGCCTGCGGCCGGCCCGGGCAGTTTTTTTATCCAACCGTCTTTGCTTCCCATAGTGCGTAGCATCACCCGCTGGACAACCTGCCCGAGCCGATAGCTCCAGGCGTGTTGCAGCCCCCATGCCCATAACTTAAAGACCGTGCGTTCCGACCGCGTGGTAATACCCTGCTGCACCTCATCTCTTTTCAGTTTGATGAGAAACTCGGGGATATTAATTTTCACCGGGCAGGCCTCAAAGCAGGCCCCGCATAAACTCGATGCGTGCGGCAGATGCTTATGATTTTCCAGCCCGTTAAATAGCGGTGTTAATAATGCCCCAATCGGCCCGGGATACACGCTGCCATACGTCCGCCCCCCCACCTTGCGGTAAATCGGACACGCATTAAGGCATGCGCCGCAGCGGATGCAGCGCAACGTGTCACGATATTCACCGGCCAAAATTTTGGACCGCCCATTGTCCATAATAACTAAATGAAGCTCTTCCGGGCCGTCATGCTCACCGGGCCGCCGGCAGCCCGTGATGATATTGGTGTACTGCGTTAACGCCTGTCCTGATGCGGACCGTGCCAGCAGTTTTAGGAACACCGGCAGATCATCCAGGGCAGGAATAACCTTTTCCATGCCCATCAGGGCTACGTGAACCCGCGGGCGGGTGGTACACATGCGTCCGTTGCCTTCATTGGTGCATAACACAAGGGACCCGGTTTCCGCAATCGCAAAGTTCACACCGCTGATTCCCATATCCGCCTGATTAAAGCGATTGCGCAAATACACGCGGGCCATTTCCGCCAGTTCCTGCGGATTATCGGTAAAAGGGGTTTTAAAATAACGGGCAAATATATGCCCGATTTCCGCGGCATTTTTATGAATGACCGGCATGACAATATGCGTTGGATGATCGTTATCCACCTGCAAAATAAACTCGCCGAGATCTGTTTCCAGCGGTTCAATACCCGCCGCGATCAGGGCGTCATTCAGCTCGGTTTCCTCACTGACCATGCTTTTACTTTTTACCACCAGCTTGCTGCCGGTGCGCCGGGCGATATCTACAATCAGATCGTTGGCCTCTTCGCGTGTGGCGGCAAAATAGACCGCTCCACCATGCTTAATAACATTGCGTTCCAGAAGTTCCAGATAATAATCCAGATGATCCAGAGTATGGCGTTTTATATCGCCGGCCAGTTGCCGCAGTCCGTCCGCATCGGGCAACTCGGCCAAGCTGCTTCGGCGGCCATAATCTTTTTTGGTTACGGAATTATCCAGGGCGGCATGAAGAACCGCATCGGCGGAGGCGGCGTGGGCCTCGGCCATAAAATCTGGATGAAACACTGGCAACGATAAGCCGCGCTTCGGCGATGATGATTCCTTAACGCTATTCATGAAGCCTTCGCCCCCGCAGTATGCTCAACAGCGGCGGCGATGATCTGGGCAATATGCTGTACCCGGAATGACGCGCCCATGCGGTGGCAGGCACCGCCGATGTTCATGGCACATCCGCCATCATTGACAATCATGGTCTGTGCCCCTGTTTTGCTGCCGCACTGCACTTTATCACGCACCATGGCCCCGCTGATATCGGAATATTTAATAGCAAACGTGCCGCCAAAACCGCAGCACTGTTCCGCCTTTTCCAAGGCCGTAAATTGCGCCCCGCCAAGCTGCTTAAGCAATCGAATGGCCGGCTCCCCGGTGGCCCCCAGGCCGCGCAAATGGCACGTGAAGTGATAGGTGAAGGTTTCATTTTCCGGCAGCGAAAGCGTGGATAAATCAACTTTCAGAATTTTGGTCAGAAATTCCACGTATTCATAGCACCGGGCGACAAAATCTTCCGCGAGTTTCCGCTGATCCGGATCATCATGGAATAATTCAATATAATGATCCCGAATCATGGCACAGCATGACCCCGAGGGCGTGATGATATAGTCCGCATCGTGAAAGACATCAATCATTTTAACCGCTAAGGCCCGAGCCTCCGCAGGATATCCATTATTAAACGCCGGCTGGCCGCAGCAGGTCTGGGCCGTGGGGAAATCCACACTGCATCCGAAATGCTCCAGCGTTTTAACCACTGCCATTCCCACGTCAGGTGCGAATAAATCGGTGAGACACGTAACAAACAAACTGACTTTCATACCGGCATTCTATAGTCGGCACCACAATCTGGCGAGAGCCCACCGATACTGACGCTATTGCATAAACAGACAAGCGGGAGCGTTTACGCCATAATAGGAGTCGTGCGGCCTTGGCGCGGGGTTGGGAAGACGGTACCCGACTCGGGCGGCAGGCCAATGATATTTGCAAAACGGATGACTGTCAGTGACAAAAAAGACCGGCGTTTTCATTCTTAAACTCGTTGTCATGGGGGCGGTGTTCACGTTTGTGGGCATCAAGCTGGAACAAACCTGGCACACCGTGGGCCAACACCCCGTACATATAGACTGGCGTTACTGTGCGATTATTCCTCTGGCATTTGTCGGCATTATGGCCACGAACGCTCTGACCTGGCTGTGGCTGGCGCGGCGCATGGGAGACCGCAGTGCGGTGCTGCCGCTGCTGGGAGCCTATACCTTCAGCCAGATGGGCAAATACGCCCCTGGCAAGGTGCTACTAGTTTTGATGCGTTTGGAACGCACGCATCGGGCGGGGATGGCCCGGGAAACGTGCTTGCTTTCCACGCTCCTGGAAAATGCCATGTACACGCTTTCCGGAGGCTTGGTGGGTTCAACGGCGCTGGTGGTGGCGGCACGCAATCACCCGGTTTATCTGCTGGGATGCGGCCTGATCATGGCGGCCCTGCTGGGATTGTTTTATCCACCGTTTTTTTTCTGGATTATCAACACCGCCCTGCGGTCCATGGGTAAATCCGCCATTCCACCGAGCCGCCGGTTTAAATTAAAGCACATGATTTATGCCGTGGTGATGTTTTTACCCACCTGGCTGTTCGGCGGCGTGGGCTTGTGGATGGCGGTAAGCTGCGTGCACCATGTGAGCATTCTGCATACGTTTGAACTTATCGGCGTGTTTGCCTTATCGGTAAGTTTAGGCATGTTCAGCCTGTTGCCCGGTGGATTAGGCGTGCGTGAGGCAGTGCAGGCACTGTTTATCGCGCCGCTGGTAGGTTCGCCGGAACTGGTGGTGGTCGTTGTGGCACTGCCCCGGGTATGTCAAATTCTTGTGGAACTAACATTGGCTGTTGTTGGCGGCATTATTAACAGCCGCCTGACGGTCCAGTTACCCGCCGCGTCCCCGGAGGAGCCAAGCTCTTCTGCACAACAACCCGCCGGCTGATAAGGCCAGACCGCGCGAAGGTTTGCGCGCCCGTCCAACGGCGCTTGATCAACCATTTGAACCTTCATGCCCGCTGCCGCTGAAAAATGCTGAAGAAATTGCTTGACAATGAAGGGCCGGGGGTCTATTAATTATTAGAGGGGGAAGACTAACTAAGCCGTGGACGGGGCATCCGGCGATGCCGGCATATTTCAAACCTGCGAAGTTACCTAAATAACCGCTGATTTGATCGCATGGATCGCGGCTTTTGGGCAAGGAATGCGTCACTATAATTGGAGCCATTATTTGGGTAACAATCGCGGTCAATGGTTAAGGGTTTTATTTCAATTGGGACCGTCGGGCGCGGGACCGGCCGTACAAACTGAAGAACCGTTGCGCGCCGAACTGCTGGGCATAAGTCAATTAGAGCAATTGGCCGAAGAGCTGGCGAAAGAACATCAGGTTCAACCCAGCGGTGCTCCGGAAATTCTTCTGGCGCGGCTCGCCGAAAACAACGTCGTACTGACGCAGGCATACGAGCTTATCAGTGACGCCGTAGCCAGCGGTCAGATTATTGCACCGGCGTCCGAATGGCTGCTGGACAATTTTTATCTCGTGGAAGAACAGATTCGCTTGATTCAGCGGCACTTTCCCAAGGGATACAGCGTGAAGCTGCCCTGGCTGAGAAACGGTCCGCGCGCCGGCTATCCGCGCGTCTATGACCTGATCCTTCGCCTCATCAGTCACCTGGACGGCCGGGTGGACGGCGAAGCATTGGACCGATTTCTGGCGGCTTACCAGCGGGTTGCAACACTTAGCCTGGGAGAATTATGGGCTGTGCCGATCATGCTGCGTCTGGCGCTGGTGGAAAACCTGCGCCGGGTTGCCGCGGAAATCGCCAAGGCCCGCCATCAACGAAATTCGGCCAACTATTGGGCGAATCAGCTAATAGACGCCGCGGAGAAAACGCCCGATGACACGATTGTAGCCTTGGCCGCCATGGTAAAAGCCGAGCCACCCTTGTCCAGTGCTTTTATCACGGAACTGGTGCGCCGCTTACAGGGACAAAACGCTTCTCTGGCCCTGGCGTTGAATTGGATCAGCCAACTTGTGGCCCGATCAAGTGAAACCCTTGAGTTGCTGGTGCAGCGGCAAAGTCGTCGGCAGGCCGCGGACCAGATATCCATGGGGAATTGCTTCGGCAGTTTGCGCTTTATTGACGCCACGGATTGGCGCAATTTTGTCGAAAGCCAAAGTGCTGTGGAAACAACGCTGCGCGAAGATCCAGCGGGCATCTACGCGGCTATGGACTTCCAGACCCGCGACACCTATCGGCACATTATCGAAAACCTCGCCTCGTCTAATTTGCTTTCCGAGATGCTGCCAGCGCGAACCGCTGTGGATCTGGCAGCTAATGCCCTCAAGACCCGGCCATTGACGGATCGCCAGTGTCACGTGGGATATTATCTGGCGGGTGATGGGCTAGAGCAATTGGAGCAGGAACTGAAAATCAAGGTCCCGCTGCGACAGAAGCTCACCCGTTGGGCCAGGAAGTGCCCATTAGCGTTGTATACGGGCGTTGTGGCACTGGTGACCATCAGTTTGACCGTGCCGCTGGTGATGACCGTATCCACGCATTGGTGGCTGGCGCTGATTGTGGGAGTTTTAGCCCTTTTCCCGATCAGCCAGTTCTCATTGGTTTTGGTCCATTATGCCGCTTCGCTGATCATTTCTCCGCAGACGCTGCCGCGCATGGATTATTCAAAGAATGTTCCCGATTCGTGCCGCACACTTATTGCGGTTCCCTGCCTGGCAGACAACGAAGCGGAAATTCAGGACCTGTTGGAATCGTTGGAAGTGCGCTATTTGGCCAATCGCGATCCGAATTTATTCTTCGCGCTGGTTTCGGATTTAGGCGATGCCCCGCAACAGGTAACTCCGGAAGATGAAACTCTGTTAAGCAAGATGGTCGATGGCATTGAAATGCTTAATAAAAAATACGGCCATGCAGATACCGGGCCGTTCTGCCTGTTTCATCGGCCCCGCCGCTACAACGCCGGTGAGAGATTATGGATGGGCTATGAACGCAAGCGCGGCAAGCTGGAAGATCTCATCAACGTCCTGCGCTCAGATCAACAAGACGCTTTTCTGGTTGTTATTGGCGAACTGGGGGTATTGAGAACGGCCAAATACCTCATCACGCTGGATGCTGATACGCAGTTGCCCCGCGGCACGGCCGCTGAGCTTATCAGCACGATGGCCCATCCTTTGAATCAGGCGATTATTAACCCTCGAACCGGTTTGGTGGAGGAAGGCTACGGCATTCTCCAGCCGCGGGTGGCGATTAATCTGCCCTCGTCACAGCGTTCTCTTTTTTCCCTGTTGTTCGCCGGCGATCCGGGCATTGATCCATATACACGGGCGGTTTCTGAAGTCTATCAGGATCTGTTTGGCGAGGGATCTTTTATCGGCAAGGGAATTCTCGATATCGACGTGTTCCATCGCATTATGCACCGCAGGCTTCCGGAAAATCTCATTCTCAGTCACGATCTGCTGGAAGGGTGCCATCTGCGGTCCGGGCTGGCGAGCGATATTCTGATTTTTGAAGATCATCCGTGGCACTTTGGTGCCGAAATCAGCCGCCGCCATCGCTGGATTCGCGGCGACTGGCAAATTGCCGGATGGCTTTTTCCGTGGGTACCCGCGGCTGGTCGAATGTGGAGAAGCAATAAGCTTTCCATGCTGTCGCGCTGGAAAATACTTGATAATCTGCGCCGCAGTTGCACAGCGCCCGCCGTGGTCGTCCTGCTGCTTATTGCCTGGCTGATTCTTCCCGATCCCGGTGTATGGACACTGTCGCTGGCGGCGGCCATCGCTGGGCCGGGTCTGCTTACCGCGCTATGGGAACTTACGAGAAAAAGTCCTGAACTGCCCCTGGAGACACACTGTCGCTTGTGGGGCCTTAGCTTTGGACGGCAGATCGTGGTTTCCGCCCTGGAACTGACCTTTCTGGCTTTTCAGGCGGCGCTGAACGCTGATGCCATAGTGCGTTCGCTGTTACGGATGGGCATTACCCACCGCCGACTTCTGCAATGGCGCACCAGTAGTGCTGTGCAGCGCACGGTATCTTCCTCGCTTAGCAGAACTTTTCTATCCATGTGGACGGGGCCGGTTATTGCGGTGGCGGCATTCTGCACACTGGCCACTCTTCGCAGGCCAGTCATCTTGGATGCCGTACCGCTTCTGCTGTTATGGCTTATTTCGCCCATGGCAGCCTGGATTCTTAGCCATCCGATTGTGATCACAGCACCGGAAATGGATGGCGAAACGCAACACTTTTTGCGGATGACGGCACGGCGGACGTGGCGGTATTTTGAACAATATGTCACGGCCGATGATCATCACTTGCCGCCGGATAATTTTCAAGAATATCCGGTGCCGGTACTGGCGCGCCGCACCAGTCCCACCAATATCGGAATAGGGCTGTTGGCCAATCTTGCGGCGCTGGATTTCGGGTGGATTTCCTGTGGCACGTTTGTGCTTCGCTCCCGGGGCACACTGGCCACCATGGAAACCTTAAAACGTTATCAGGGCCATTTTTTCAACTGGTATGCCACCGACACGCTGGAACCACTGGAACCGCGGTATGTATCCACGGTGGATAGCGGAAATCTGGCAGCCGACCTTCTGCTGATGCGCTACGCACTGGCGGAAATGGCGGATGCACCGTTGATCCCCCCGCGGTTCAACGAGGGAATTTTAGATACCCTTCTGGCGTTAAAGCATGAGGCAGGATGCATGGGGCCGCCGCGGGAAACACAACCTGCTCCGGACCCGATCCATAAGCAAAAAATCCAAACCGCCAGCGATCAGTTATTCGAGCTTTATGCGCATAGTCCGCATCGCTTACGGGATATTCTGGATCAACTCCGACGGGGACGTGATATTATTGAGGGCCTGAATCGGTCGGCGCAGGGCGGGGGTAGCATTCAACAAACGTGGTGGATTTCCGCTCTGGAAGCGGTACATCGGGACTTCATTGACGATATAACGCAATCAGCACCATGGATTTTATTGCCGCCGCTGGGCGGAGCCAAGACCACGACTTCCGGCAAGAACGCCAATGCCTATGCGGAGTTGTGCCGTATCATGCGGGAACTGGAAAACAACGACGGTTTATCTGCCATGGCGGAATTGTGCCGACGGGCAATCGCACTGACCGCCTTGCTGTCCGGCCACGCGGGGGCCACACCCGAAATGCTTAGCAGCCATCTCCCGGGGAACCTTCAGAGAGGCTTACGCCATATAGAGGATCGGCTCACGAGTCTCAGAGATATGCAGCACCAGTGCTCGGCCATGGCGAAGATGGATTTTGGAATGCTTTTTGTGCGTAGCCGAAAGCTTTTTTCCATCGGCTTTCGAGTCAGTGAAAACCGTTTGGACGCGGGCTTTTATGATCTGCTGGCCTCGGAAGCCCGACTTACCACCTACATCGCAATTATTACTGGCCAAATACCGCAGGAAAGCTGGTTCGCCTTGGGGCGGCAACTCACAAGTTTAGGTGGACGCGTTGCCTTGTTGTCCTGGAGCGGCTCAATGTTTGAATATCTTATGCCGCTTCTGATCATGCCGAATTATCAAGGCAGTCTGCTTGATCAAACGATGCGCGCTGTCGTGGATCGAAATATCGAATACGGACGCGAACGGGGAATTCCCTGGGGAGTTTCCGAATCCGGCTACAACGCCACCGATGCCCAACGGAATTATCAGTACAAAGCGTTTGGTGTACCGGGGCTGGGATTTAAGCGCCGACTTTCCGAGGATCTGGTCATTGCCCCTTATGCCACTGTTTTGGCTCTGATGGTTCGCCCGCTTCCGGCATGGCGGAACATGCTGCGATTGGAGCAGGAAGGGCAAATGGGGGACTGCGGCTTTTATGAGGCCATTGACTATACGCCCCAGCGAGCCGTCAAGGCGGGACTGCCGGCCACGGTACGCTCGTTCATGGTCCATCATGAAGGCATGAGCCTTTTGTCCCTTACCGCCTTTCTGCTGAATCAGCCAATGCAGCGGCGATTTCTGGCCGATCCGCTGTTGCGCTCCGGTGATCTGCTGCTGCAGGAAAAACCGCCGAAAGTGCAGCCGATTTATCCCCATTCCGTGGAGGTTGCCGAATCACGCCGTCCAGTATCCGAAGAGGCCCTGACCTGGCGCGTGTATACCACAGCCCAGACGCCCGAACCGGAAGTTCAGTTGTTGTCCAACGGGCGCTACCATCTGATGATTACCGCAGCCGGTGGCAGCCGATCTATTTGGAATAACCTGGCCCTGACCCGTTGGCATGCGGATTTTACAAGGGATAACTGGGGATTATTCTGCTATTTAAAAGACTTAGAATCCGGCAACTGGTGGTCCGCAACGGTGCAACCCACGTTGCGGCGGGGACAAAACTACGAAGCGACATTTTCCGAGGGAAAGGCGGAATTTCGCCGACGCGACGGCCAGATTGAAATGTTCATGCAGGTGACTGTCTCTCCGGAAGATGATATTGAACTACGGCGTATTTCTTTGACCAACCATGGCACCGTGGCGCGGCGCATTGAATTAACTACGTATGCGGAAGTGGTACTGGCTTTGCCTGCGGCCGATGCGGCCCATCCGGCGTACGGTAATCTGTTTGTGCAGACGCACGCCGAACCGGAATTTCACACGCTGCTGGCTACGCGTCGCGCCCGCGGCCATGATGAGCATCCGCCTTGGATGATGCACATGGTAACGGTGCATAGGACTCCCGATCCGCCATTTTCCTATCAGACGGATCGTGCGGCATTCCTGGGGCGAGGCCGAAGCACAGTAAGCCCCAAGGCAATGGATCAGACCGGGCCTCTGCCCAACATCGACGGTGCGGTGCTGGATCCCGCGTTTTCCATTCGCCGGGAGTTTGTCATTCAACCCAATGCCACCGTCACCGTGGATGTGGTATTGGGAGCGGCCGCGACCCGCGAACAAATTGAAATCTTATACCATCGCTACCACGACCATCGATTTACGGATCGGGTTTTGGAGCTTGCCTGGTCACACAATCAGGTATTGTTGCGGCAACTCAACGCCACCGATGCCGAAGCTCAGGTTTTTGGCCGTTTAGCCAGTTCACTGCTGTTCCCCGGACCCCGCTTTCGTGCCGGGGCGGAGGTGATTCGGCAGAATCAGCGGGGGCAATCCGGGCTTTGGGGCTTTGGCGTATCCGGGGATTTGCCGATCTTGCTGCTGCGCGTCAGTGACCGCGAACACCTGTCACTGGTGCGCCAGGTTTTACGCGCGCACGCGTACTGGCGCTATAAGGGCTTGGCCGTGGACCTGGTGATATGGAATCAGGACACTTCCGGATACCGTCAGGAACTGCACGACCAGATTATGGCCGTCCTGGCATCAGGGCCGGATAGCAAGTTTGTGGATCAGCCCGGTGGTATTTTTATCCGCCGAGTTGACCAGATGTCCCCGGAAGATCGGTCCTTGATGCTGGCTGCCGCTGCGATCGTCATAAGTGACACTGTTGGAAGCCTTGCTGAAGCGTTGGATTCACATCGCGGCGATGCGGAACTTTCCACGCCCACTTTGGTACCTGTTTCGCAGCCCATCAAAGAACCGTCGTGGCCTCCGTTAGCGCCCAGCGATTTATATCGTTTTAACGGTATAGGCGGTTTTACCCGCGATGCGCGGGAATACGTCATGACCATTTCACCCCATGATATTCCGCCGGCCCCCTGGAGCAACGTGATTGCCGGGCGCGAAATTGGAACGGTGATTACAGAAAGCGGGGGCATGTATACCTGGCGGGGAAACGCGCACGAGTATCGCCTTACACCGTGGTACGATGACCCGGTCACCGATGCTTCGGGCGAAGCGTTTTATATTCGGGATGATCAGACCGGAGCTTTCTGGTCTCCCACCATGCTGCCGGCATTCGGCCGCAATCCCTGTCTGGTGCGGCACGGTTTTGGCTATAGTATTTTTGAACGGCGGGAGCAGGGCATCAGTTCGGAATTTGTCGTATACGCCGATATCAATGATTCGGTGAAGTACTATGTGCTGAAACTTAAAAACAACACGGACCGAACCCGACGCCTGTCGGTATCCGGGTACTGGGAACTGACATTGGGCGAAAGCCGCGCTAAAAACGGCCCGCACGTTGTCACGGAAATGGACGAGCGCACCGGTGCCATTCTGGCGCGCAATACATGGAGCAATGATTTCGGCGATTGTATTGCTTTTGCCCACATCAGCGAGAATCGCCGCAGCATCAGTGCTGATCGCACCGAATTTCTGGGGCGCAACGGTTCAACCCGGGCACCGGCAGCCATGCTGCGTCAGCGATTATCTGGAAATCTCGGTGCCGGATTGGACCCGTGCGCCGCGATCATGACCAGCGTCGAACTTGCAGCGGGGGAACAGAAAGAAATCGTCTGGATCCTGGGTGCCGCCCAAGATCGCACACAGGCTCAAGCGATAATTGAGCGAGCCCGCACGCCCGCGGGCGCTCGCCGGGCGCTGGAGGCGGTGTGGCAATATTGGAATACCACTCTGGGGCGTATCTACCTTGAAACTCCAGATCCATCGGTGAATGCTTTGGCCAATGGATGGCTGCTGTACCAGATCATCTCCTCACGAATCTGGGGGCGAAGCGGATTTTATCAGTCCGGCGGCGCTTACGGATTCCGGGATCAGTTGCAGGACACCATGGCCGCCGCGTTGGCTCAACCAACGCTGCTGCGGGAACAGATACTTCTGGCGGCGGGACGGCAATTTGAGCAGGGAGATGTCCAGCACTGGTGGCATCCGCCCAATGGTCGTGGCGTGCGCACCAAATTTTCCGATGACCTGTTATGGCTGCCCCTGGCGGTTTGCCGGTATGTGGCCTTGACGCGTGACACTGGAGTTCTGGATACATCCGTAGGATTTTTGCGCGGACCTGAAGTCGGCGAGCATGAGGAATCATGGTATGATTTACCACAAAATAGTGATCAAACCGGGACACTCTACGAACACTGTCTGCGGGCGATCAAGCGATCTCTGCGCTTCGGTGAGCACGGATTACCGCTGATCGGGTGCGGTGACTGGAATGATGGATTTAATCGTATCGGTCTGGCGGGCCGGGGTGAAAGTGTCTGGCTGGCATTCTTCCTGCGTACGGTATTGGCGGACATGCTGCCGCTGGCTCAAAGTCGGTCCGACCAGGCCACTGTTGATTTGTGCCGCCAGCATCTCACGGGCCTGGAAACCGCCATCGCAGCGCACTGCTGGGATGGGCAGTGGTATTTACGCGCCTTTTTTGATGATGGATCCCCCCTGGGTTCCGCCCAGAACACACAGTGTAAAATTGACTCACTTCCCCAAAGCTGGTCAGTGATCAGCAATACCGGGGATCGGGTGCGGCAGAGGCAGGCCTTGGATGCGGTCGATAAACACCTGGTGCGGCGGGATACGAAACTTATCCAGTTGTTCGATCCACCCTTTGATCATCCGGATCTGGATCCCGGCTACATTGCCGGTTACCTCCCGGGCGTGCGTGAAAACGGCGGTCAATATACCCACGCGGCCATCTGGGCCATCATGGCGTTTGCCATGGCGGGCCAGACCGACAAGGCGTGGGAATTATTTCATCTTATTAATCCGTTGAATCATTCCGACACACCGGAAAAAGTATCGGTATACCGCGTGGAACCTTATGTCATGGCTGCGGATGTGTATGCCATGGCACCTTATCAGGGACGCGGCGGATGGACTTGGTATACCGGCTCGGCGGCGTGGACTTATCGCCTGATCATTGAAACGTTCATTGGGTGGCAACAGAGCGGTGAGCAACTCTGGTTTGAACCGCGATTGCCCGCGAGCTGGGGTGAATTCCGTGTGCACTACCGATATCGGGAAACGTTTTATCACATTACTTTTACCGCGGGCGGTAATATGGTGACAGAACTATCGGTAGATGGCGTGGTGCAAAGCAATCGTCGCATTGCGCTGGTAGACAATCGGCAGGATCATAAGGTCGTTGTAAAAATGGCTTACCAGCCGGACAAATCTGTGCCATAATAGTTGGCATGGGTCAGGACTTTGAACTTGTCGAGCCTGCGGATCGTGGGCTTATCAGCCGGGGCATTGACTGCATTCTTTCCCAGGCGGAGGGTAGCTGGTCCGGGGTGTCTTTTGATCTGGCTGACCGGCGAAGTGCATTTGACGACTATTGTCTGCGCCATAAGGTTGATACCTCCCGGCAGATTCTGGCCATGCGGGATCAGCGCATTATTGGGGCGTGCCTCTGGGTGCCCACCCCGGGACGAACTGCCTTATTCTACGCACCCCAAACCGCACCCCGAGACACCATCACTTACGCCGCACAGGTGCAGTGCATCCGCCGGGCCACCGTCGGGGCGCATACGGCCGGCATGGCTCTGGGACAGGTTATTCTAACGGCCGATGCCCAGGCCATGGCAGGGTTGTATCGTCAGGCGGATTTTTCAGATTTAGCAACCCTGCTGTATATGCGGCGCAGCCGACCGCTATTTCAACCGACATTTGAACTGCCGCCGGAATATCACCTCGTCACGTATACGCCGCAGCGGCGCAGGGAATTCGCCCAGAGTATCGAGGCCAGTTACCATCAGACTCTGGATTGTCCCAGCCTAAGTGGCCTGCGTCCGATGGACGATGTTATCAACGGCCACCAAGCGGGCGGCTTTGATCCAGAACTTTGGTATTTACTGAAACGAAACGACGAAAACATCGGCGTGCTGTTGATGGCGCATCGCTGGGAATCCGCCACACTGGAGCTGGTTTACCTTGGACTGACCATGGGCAGCCGGCGCATGGGACTTGGTGCGCAGCTTATGGAGCTCGTCCTGCTGACGGCGATGCGGGTGCAGGCGGCCAGCGTTATGCTGGCGGTAGATCGCGATAATACACCCGCTGTGCATCTATATCGCAAGCTCCGATTTGGACAAACCGCGCAGCGCATGGTTCTGATTCATACGCTTCAAGACGCAAGCTGTCCCGGCACCAGTTCGAAGAACGCCATGTAAACACCGATAAACATGGCCAATAGGACACATTGTCCTGTTCTTCCGGCAGTTATCCACAATATTTTGCATACCGTGTGTGTAAGACGTGAATAAAGATTTTTTTTGATTCATAAGTGCTTGTGCGGCTTGCCTTCTGATGATTGTGGAAAAGAAAATGGTGAAAATGCTATTGAGTCTTTGGATAAAAACTGTTTAATAGTGGAATGTAATTCGTGCTTGCCCGGATGAGGCAAGTTCGCTTTCAATAAATCCCGGCGATGGACCGCCGGACGCTGTGAAGAACCAAGACGGTTCGTTGTTGTTGCTCAACAGCCGTGAATGGGTTTGTCACCGGATGTCCGGAAAGGAGTCGCTTGTGTCTGTTCTGATGCTGGAAGAAACCGCGGTAGATTCAAACCCCTGCCGGGCCATTCAAAAATATCTCCAAACGCGCGTGGGTGATTTGCGCTTTGAACAGTGGTTCGCGGCACCAGCCCATTGGCAGTTCACGGATGCGACATTGACGATTCGCGTGGTCAATGCATTTTCCGCCAAGTGGATTCGCGACAAATTCATGGACGATCTTCGATGGGCCACCGAAGAATCGCTGGGATTCCCGGTCACCATCCTTATCGAAGCGGCGGAATCTTCTCCGGTGTGCCCGCCGCCGGCCAAAGTAACACCGCCTGCGGCACCCGCACCGGCAGCAGGAACTTTGTCTCTTAACGACGCTTACACGCTGGATGAGTTTGTGGTCGGTCCGACCAATCAGCTCGCTTATAAATGCGCCTGCACCGTGGCGGAAGAACCTCGCCGACATTATAGTCCGCTGTTTATTCATGGCGATTGCGGATTGGGAAAAACCCACTTGCTTCAGGGCATTTGCCGGCGTTTTCAGGCGTCGCATCCCAAAAAGAAATGGCTGTATATCACCGGCGAACAATTCACCAATGATTATCTTGATAGTATTCGGCTACATCGCACAGAGGCGTTTCGCCGTCGTGTCCGGCAGGTGGATTTGCTGGTGGTGGACGATGTGCACTTTTTCATGAATAAAAAACATACGCAGGAAGAATTCCTGCACACGTTTAATGCCATGGACGCCGTCGGACGGCAGGTGGTGTTGTCCAGTGACTGTGCCCCCCGCAACATTTCCGCCTTGACCGACGCGTTAAGCACCCGCTTTTCCAGCGGCATGGTGGCCCGCGTTGATTCCCCGGATTTGCCCACGCGGCTGGACATTCTTCGCAGACTTGCAGCACGCCGCGACTGGCAGACAGACGATGCCATGCTCATGCGCCTGGCGCAGCAGCCGGTTGCCAGTGTGCGCGAACTTCAGGGACTTCTGGTGCAGGCCGTGGCTGTAGCGCAGTTATGCCGTACGCAGGGGGTGGGCAATTCGGCGAATAATATGCAAAGTGCTCTAAGCGGTATTCGAGATCACATGAACTTTTCCACACCGCCGAGTGTTGAGCGCGTCATTCAAACCTGCGCCGAACATTTTTCCATCACCGCGGAACTCATCACCGGCTCATCAAAACATCGCATCGCTTCTACTGCGCGATCCATAGCAATGCATCTGGTACGCCTGCACACCCACATGAGCTACCCGGATATTGCGCGTGCCTTTGACCGCCGCAACCATTCAACGGTGATCGGGGCCTGCAATCGGGTAGACGAACACATTGCCCAAAGCCATATGGTCTCCTGGACCGCCTCTGACGGCCCACGCCACCAGTCCATAGCGGAGGCACTGCATACGATCACCGCTCGCTTGCGCCGGCCGTAACCGTTCACGACCATACCAATTAGGGGGTCGCGCAACGGCGCACCGCGTCGAAATTTACGTCTCGGGGGATGCCCCCCCATTGTGGTGCAGGCTTCCAGCCTGCTCGACCGGATCTCCATGAACGGCTACCGGCGGCCTCGATGGGGCAAAGCCGCCTCCAACCGCCTTCAACGCGATAGGCATTTACCATTTCACGACCCGCCGTTTTTGTGACCGCCCTTGGAATCGACGGATGTCACCCTTTCGTGTGCCGACAACCTCACGGCTTCTACCACCGCTGGGATAGCTTCCCGGTCGCAACGACCTTTACCGGGGCTAGACTTGCACTCGCTGGAACTCATCGACTTTGCACGGCACACCCCCGCCAATCCGCCGCCCCTGTGGGGTGAATTTTATTTCTCTTTCTTTCCGGAAGTTGCTTCGTTGTTACCCTTTAAAGCCGCAACCAGCAGTCTACGAAGAGTGTGATTTATTGTTCCGTTTGGCCCGGCGAGCTCTTCCATTGACGCTTCGAGGAGTTGGTTAGCTTTATCACTCACCGATCGATGGATGGCCGGGGTATCCCTACCACCCCATCCATCAGAAATGATCTGCTCCCTGCAGGTCTCGCCAAAGTCAACAAGGCAGCTCTCCATTAACATGAATGCGCGCAGGGCCAACACCACGCGTGGATCCCAGTCCCGGTTAAACGGCGCGCAGGCCATATCATGGACCCATAACAGGAATTTTGCGGACTCCATCTTGTAGTAGAATCCGAGGGATTCCACGCTCTGATATAAAAGGGCACACGACTCTGGAATCGCCTCGTAGCCTGTGGAGACTCGGTGAGCCTCAGCGTATATATGTAATGCCGAGCAATAACATAATATTAGCGGATCCCTAATTCCCTCCCGATGCTTCAGGACACTCTCCATCATCCAGCCGAATTTTCCATGGAATGCCTGCGGAAATGCCAAGGATTCGAGCGGTGCCGTAACATCACGCATGGTCAACTCTCCCTCTCGCCCCCAGTCTTCGGGCGTAGTCGTCCGAATTAGTTCCTCCAGGTGCCGCTGGTCAATCGATCTGAATAATGCGAGAAATGTTGCTTCGGAGAAACCGCCGATCGCGCTGAGGAGAATTCGGGGACTTATAAGCATGTGTAGGCTCCTGATGAAATGTTCGCCGATAGTGAGATTTCTGCCCGAAATCGCGCAACGTTAATCAGTCAACTGAACAAGCGGGTCTCGGGATACAGGTCTTACTTGCCTCCTCACAGTTCGCGACTGCCCGCCATGCCTGTTGCATTGCTCCTAAATGGTCTTTCGTAGTTGGGATAATGATGTCGCATCCCGCGTTGATGTAAGCAGAACGCCGAGTTGCCCACGCCGTCGAGATTCCAGTTTTCCTGGGTGTTACTGCCCGGTAGTGCATTGGCTGCGGTTATGCCGCCACCACCGTTGTTTTGATAGCCCCCGGTGCTGTTCAGCGTGCCGCGCTGATATTGCAACAGTCTGTTAATGGAATCGGCGTTGTTGCCATTGGCAGTATCACGGGCAAACGTGGTCTGGCCTAAGCCGTTGTACTGGAAGCTCTGGGCAGTGGTGCCGCCGATGCCCGATGCCGGTGCGATGGATTTATTTGTCTTTCGGCTCATAGGATCCCAAGTGTTGGAGAACTTCGATCCATTGCAATCGGTGAATTGTACCACATTGCTTGCGGTGTTGTAAGTAAAACTTTCGGAAAATACAAAGTTTTTTCCACAGGGACGGGGGCCGCCTGAGCGGGCGCGGAGCAACCGCATACACAGCGGTTACTCGGTCATATTCCGCAAGTTGGTAGGCACCTTACCGACGCTGCGATCAATGAGCGATGTTCAAGGGAAAATTCGCTTTGAAAATTCGCTGGATAATCCGCGGTTTGGCTTGCCCGGGAATGTCGCCCGGACGCCCGGCGAATCAGATTCCTTGCGGAATCACAGTATTACGGCCCCGGGACCCAGCGGGAACCTTTTTGCGGCCAGGGCCGAAATAACGCTGAATAAGGGGCAACATCGCAGCGACTGATCCCGGCGCGTCGGGAGTGTCCTACCGCCGGCAAAGGCGGCGGGGGTTGTGAAGTTTTTCCGCACAGCGGTGTGGAGAGGAAGTATTGCCGCAAAAAGCCTCCCTCTGACTCCCTCTGCCGTGACGTTCGCGGTTTTGGCCGATACACTATGCTGGGCAACGCAGCAATCTGAATTGCCGATTGAAAGGCGCATTTGGAGATTTTATGGCACTGTTGGGATTGGATATTGGCACATCGGGAACTAAGGCATTGTTGCTGGATGAAAACGGGACTGTGCGCGCTGCGGCGGAATCTCCGCATGAGCTGCAAACGCCGCGCCCAGGATGGACGCAGCAAGACCCGGAGAACTGGTGGCAAGCCTGCCTCCTGGCCACCGCCAAGGCCTTGAAGAAGGGCAAGCTCAAAGCATCACAAATTACTGCCATCGGACTTTCCGGCCAGATGCACGGCAGCGTATTTCTCGGTGACGGCCCAAAAGCTTTGCGGCCGGCGCTGCTGTGGAATGATCAAAGAACCGTGGACCAGTGCCGACAAATTGAAGAGAAGGCCGGTGGCCGTCAAGAGCTTTTGGCGATGGTGAGCAATCCGGCACTTACGGGATTTACAGCGCCCAAGATTCTCTGGTTCATGCAAAATGAGCCGGAAAAATTTGCGCGATGCCGCCATATTCTTCTGCCTAAAGATTACATCCGCTATCGCCTTACCGGCGAATATGCCTCAGAGGTTTCTGATGCTTCCGGCACGCTGCTTCTGGATGTAAAAAAGCGGCAATGGCATGAGGGGCTAATTAGTCAGTTGGGCATCGATCGGGCGCTGTTGCCGCGCCTTACCGAATCACAGGAAATCAGCGGTCAGGTGAGCGGGGCAACCGCTCGCCTGATGGGTCTGACTGCAGGCATTCCCGTGGTGGGGGGTGCGGGGGATCAGGCCGCGGGAGCCGTGGGCACGGGCGTGGTGGAACCGGGCATTCTTTCGGCAGCGATGGGCACCAGCGGCGTTATTTTTGCCGCTTCTGGTGCCCCGCAGACCGACCCGTTGGGACGGGTGCATACCATGTGCCACGCAATTCCTAATACGTGGTGCGTATTTGGCTGCATGCTTAGCGCCGGTGGATCGCTGCAATGGCTGCGGAATACGTTTTTTTCCGCGCAACTGGCGCAACTGATCGCAAAGAAAAAAGACCCGGGATCGCTTTATCAACAGATGATCACGCTGGCCGGGAACGCTCCGGCCGGCGCGGAAAATCTTTTTTTTCTTCCGTATCTTACCGGCGAGCGATGCCCGCATCCTGATCCACATGCCCGCGGCTGCTTTATCGGCTTAACGCCCCGGCATTCTCTGGCACATCTGGCTCGTGCTACGCTCGAAGGTATCACCATGGGCATGCGCGAGCAGGTGGATATCATGCGCAGCATGGGCATTGCAATTAGGCAGGTGCGGGCCAGCGGAGGCGGAGCACGCAGTGATTTCTGGCGACAATTGCAGGCGGATATGTATCAGGCCCCGGTGGTGACAATTAATGTCAGCGAAGGCGCGGCTCTGGGTGCGGCCATTCTGGCTGGCGTAGGCAGTGGGCGGTGGAATAACGTTCCACAAGCTGCGGGCCAAATTATCAAAATCAAAAGCCGCAGCCGCCCGAATGTGAAACGCTCTGCCCTGTATGAGATCCATCACAAGAAATTTGCGATGCTCTATCCCGCCCTGCAACCGTGCTTTAACGCCATCGGATAAAGCACTTGGAACATGGGGAGCCTTAGCTCAATGCGGCAGCGTTGAGTTGTACGCGGCGTGTGGGGTGATGGCACGAAGCGTTCTGCCTGTCAGAATTGGCAGAGCAGGTGCCGCATTGGATTGCCAATGCTTTTGCTGGCCGCGTTTCGCAGCAAACCGTGACGCTGCCGCGTCAGGCTTGGCATCCAGATCTCAAATCTCAAATTTACGCACCCTCGTCCGGAGCAGACGGAAAGTCGCCGAATGGAAGTTCTTCGGCGGAAGAGTAGCGGCGTTCCACCATGGCAAAGCCAATGCGTGCCGCACCTAGCAAGGTGAGAATCAAGCCACTGGCCAACGCGCCCAAGCCCAGGAGCCTTTGCTGGTATCCTCGACGTGGCGGGAACCCGCGGGCCATCATGGGGTTAAAACCGCCATTGGCTCCTAGTCTACCGCGGGGAGGAAATCTGCCATTGCCCGCACGAAAGCCGGGGTGCGGGGGCAAAGAGCCGAGAGGTGCCAAGGGGTGGCCCGCATTGCCTGCTGCCGGCGGAAGTAAATCGGCTGGAGCATGACCTTGGCCAGGCATGGCACCCCGACGCGCCCCCCCACCACCGGGCATGGTGACTGGGCCAAATTCCCCGCCAACGGGCGGCCCCACCATGGGCAGCATACGCAGTGGGGAAGGCCTAGGGGAAGACATGCGGGAAGCCATAGGGGAATGAACCATGATCACCGCCGCACCCCCGACGATCAGCAGCGCCACCCCCAAAGTTGTCAGCATAATTCCCTGCCGCAATGAGCTTAACCACATGGGCAGCGTCGTGGGAAGATGCGGGACGCCCTTTTCAATGGCTAATTTTAGAATCGCCAGACGCTGCCGGTCGTGATGCCATCGCAGCAACATTGCCAAGGCAATTAAGGCGGCCATGGCAATTATCAGCGTAATCGCCAGCGGGGCATGCGAAGGAGGTGGAAACGGAGGCATATAGCCCATCCTTTCTGCCTAAACGGCAACGCGGTCATCGTTTTGGTACACTGCGGGCGGCGGTTGGTTTCAAAAATCCAGATATTTTTTCAAACCGTTCAGGATTCCGGATACACTAATAGTGCAAGTGAAGAGGTACGGTGATGGAATTGCTGGACACACCGATGGATTTAGCGAGCCTGCGGACCGGTGATGCGGAGGCATTTGCGGAGTTGGTGCAGCTATTTCAAGATCGCATCTTCAGCCTGTGCCAATCCGTAGGGTTGCGCGGGGCGGATGTCGATCAGGCGGCGGCTGATATTTTCTCCGCTGTTTACCTGGCGCTGCCCGGCTTTGACGGGCGCTGTGCTCTGGGAACCTGGATTTACCAGATTGCCTTCCGCACGGCGTTGCGGCAGCGAAAACGGGATGCCCGGCATACGCATGGCAATCTGCCGGAAAATCTTTCCGCCCCTCACGCGTCCGATGCCGTAGAAGAGGCGGAGACCAGAGAGAATATCTGGCGATGCGTTGCGGCGCTGGGCAGGCAGACGGCGATGATTGTAAAATTATATTATCAGGACGGGTTACCCCTGCCGGAAATAGCGGAAATTACAGGGCACCCGGTCGGCACGATAAAGACTATTTTATTTCGCGCCCGGCGACAGTTATCCGAAAGCCTTGCGAGGTATAAGCCATGAAAAAATCATTTGAATTTTCCGCCGCGGATAGGGATGCGGCAATCCGCCACAGTTTTGCCTTGGCCAGCACGCATGTGCCGCAGATTGATATTGCCGCCGCGGCGCTGGATCAGGCGAAAAAAAGACGGGCCGCAGTGATTCGGCACACCAAGGCACTGCAGCGCATGAACCGTCTCTGGCGGACGATGACCGGCACGGCTACGGTGATTATCGCCGGCATTACTATCTTAGCACTGCTTTGGGGCCTCTCTGCGAGCAGCCAAAACACTACCGTTACCTCCGCGACAGAATCAACGACCCGTTCTGTTGCGCAGTCGTCCACGGTGACGGTAAGCCTGGAATGGATTCTTCTGGCTGCTGGTTTGGCGATTGCGTGGCTGATTGTCACCAATATATTTCGTGCAATTAGCATGGACCCCTACGAAGGCGTACTGGCCTAAGATCCATGGCGGTAAGTCAGCTCTGGCGCATGATGCCTTTGAGATTGGCCATCGTGCCGCCAATGTCGCCGCTGCGCATGAGCGTTTCACCAATTAACACCGAGCGTATACCAACCGCATTTAATCGTTGAATATCGGAGCGATCCCGAATTCCGCTCTCGGAAACGAGCACGGCTTTATCATCGACAAATTCCGCCAGACGCAGGGAATTAACCAGATCGACTTTGAAGGTTGTTAAATCCCGATTGTTAATCCCCAGAAGGCTGTAACTGCGCATCGGAAATCCGAGCATATTCAGCACGCGAAGCAAACTGTCAAGCTCATGAACCTCTATCAGGGCGGTGAGCCGTAATTCAGCTGCCAGAATCAGCATATCCATCATCGCCGCGTCGTCGAGAATTTCCGCGATCAGTAGAATGGCATCCGCGCCGGCCACGCGAGATTCCCACACCTGATACAGATCAATGATAAAATCCTTCCGCAGGATCGGAATGGCCACTTCCCGGCGAACCTGCCGGAGGTAATCCAGGGAACCGTGAAAATATTCCTGATCCGTCAGTACAGATAGTGCATCGGCTCCCGCACTGGTGTATGCTTTGGCTATCGCGACGGGGTCAAAGTCGCCGCGAATGATGCCGGCGGAAGGGGAGGCTTTTTTAACCTCCGCAATAACGTTGACCAGGCCCGCGGGTTCGCGGGTCACGGCGGTGAAAAAATTCCGGGGATCTTCCAGGTCACGGCATTGCGCCTGAAGCTCGGTTAAGGGCATTCGGGACATGGCTTGGGCGACTTCCCGTTTTTTAGTTTCGACGATCTTCTGGAGAATATTCAGCGTATAAATCCTTGTTCTGGAGATTAACATATCCATCCACAGACTCTTCATCCTCAATCCATGCTTACCAGCTATGACATTTTAGCAATTCTACCGGCAATCAGCATTGCCGTCCTGATCCTTACCGGGGTATTTTCTGCTAAGCCGCTGGCGGACGCGCCGGTGCGGCGAAATACGCTGGATTATCTGGTCATATTGTTTGTTCTCATGCTCTATTTTTCCTTCACGTTCCTTTCCGCACCTATTGCGCTGGACTTCATGCCCATGGTTCAGGCTGCAAGCCTTGCCGATGTTATAGGCAGAATTGCGGCAGTGGCGGCAATTTTCCTGGTCTGCTCGCGATTCTTTGAAAACGGGATATCCGGCTTCGGAGCTTCTGTCGGTCTGATTCCCAAAGGTATTGTCGTGGGTGCTTTAAGCTTTGTTGCCATTGCGCCGATTTTATATTCCCTTCTGGCGGTGACCGAAACGCTGGCCGAGCATATCACACACAAAATGCCGCCCGTGCATCCCATGCTAAAGGCCCTGGCAACTGACCACTCGGCAGCGAGCCTGGCATTTTTATCGTTTCTAATTGTCGTGGCTGCCCCCATTTCCGAGGAACTCTTCTTCCGCGGTCTGATTCAATCCTGGCTGGGCCAAAAACTGGCAGTTCTTGCTGCTCGCACCAAGGAGGAACCGGCAGATGGTACGCGTCGGTCGGCGATCGCTCGGGTTGTTCATTTTTTTGAAACCTTTTTCACCGGCACACGTCACGCTTCCGCATCGGCCGAAGACTCGTCGGCTAATAGCTGGCCGGCGGGGCCGTGGCTTCCGCGTAGCCGGTGGATCGCTATTCTGATAGCAGCCACGCTGTTTGCGGGCATGCACTTCGCGGTTGCCAAAGGGTATGATGAATATTTTCCAGTCTTGTTTCTTCTGGGCGTAGCGCTGGGATATATCTACGAACGGACAGGTAATATCTGGACGGACATCACCATGCACGCCTGTTTTAACTTTATCCCTACACTGCTTATTCTGTGCGGGGTAAAACCGAAATAAGCGAGGAAGGGCGCTGGAATAATTTCCAAAGCGACGCTGTATGTTTACCCCATACCACCGGCAGAGCCGGCGGCTTTGTGATGGATGGTAAACTTGCGCAAGGCTTTCCGCTGTATCGCCGGGCAGGCCGGGCGAGCCGGCGGCTTTGTGGAGGGGCGGTAAATGGGTGCCGAAATGTGAGTTAGTGCAGTGGCAGATCAAGGCGGAAATTGGTTCCTTTGCCCGGCTCACTGGTAAAGGAAATATGTCCGCGATGCTCTTCGATAATGCGGCGCGTGGTGGCCAGCCCCAGACCGGTGCCCCCTTTTTTGGTCGTGTAATAGGCTTCAAAAATATGCGACTCGGCACCCGGTGCCACACCAGATCCCGTATCGGCTACATCCAAGTAGACCCGCGATTGATCGACATGCGTGCGAATAATCAGATCCCCCCCTTCCGGCATAGCCTGCACCGCATTAAGCATCAGGTTTAACAGAGCCTGTTTGATTAAATTAGGATCCAGGGGGCATACGGGTTCCTCCTGGCACAAGCTGGCATGAAGTCGAATGTTGGCGGCTTGCGACTGGGGGCGAAAAAAGTCGACCAAATCCCGAACCAGATCATTAAGCCGCGTGGGTTTGCTATGCAGTTCCAGGCGACCGGCAAAGCGAAGAAAATCATCGAGCGTGTGCCCCAGCCGATCCACCTCTTTACGCAGAGTTGAAACTCTGGCGCGGCTGGATTCAACGCCGGGCAGGCCCACAAGATCCTCCTGCAGCAATTGCAAGTTGAGTTTAATGGTGGACAGCGGATTTTTTAATTCATGCGCCAATCCGCCGGCCAGTTCGCCCAGACGTGCCAGTTGCTGCACGCGGTCCCGCCGATCGCGTTCCCGCGCGGAATTATCAGCGGCCGAATCTTCCGGTCGCGCCGTTGCTTCGCCAGGATGTGCTGGAGGCTCTGTCATGGTGCACCGCGCATGCTCCGATCGCGTGCCAATAAGCAGGCGATGGAAGCTGTCGTACCGCAGGCCTCTTGCCTGCATGGGAAACACACCGAGGGCAGGCGGGACGCCTGCGTTACCAAAGTTGCCGCACGGTAATTATCCATGGCTTGGCACGGGCCTCGCTTATGCCGAGGGCGACGATGCCGCTGCCGGGGCCGGAGCAGCCGCAGGAGCCGGAGCAACTGCGGGGGCCGCGGCTGCCGGCTGCGGATTTTCATCACGCATGGCCTGCTTGCGGGAAAGCTTAATGCGGCCCTGATCATCAATGGCGATGACCTTGACGCGAACTTCCTGGCCCATTTTCACTTCGTCCAAGGCGTTTTTGACATATTTATCGGATAATTCACTGATGTGGCACAAGCCATCAACTCCGGGAATCACTTCAATAAACGCACCAAATTCTTTGATGGATGAAACCTTGCCGTTATAAATTTTTCCGACTTTCACATCTTCCGTGAGGCGTTCAACTTCCTCGCGGGCGCGTTCGGCGGCGGCCATTCCCAGTGCGGAAATAAATACGGTTCCGTCATCTTCAATGTCGATCTTGGCGCCAGTTGTTTCCACAATTTTCTTAATGGTTTTGCCGCCGGGGCCGATCACTTTACCGATCTTCTCGGGATTAATATGAATGGTCAGTAAGCGCGGAGCAAACGGGGAAATTTCCGCTCGGTGCGCGGGAATCACAGCCTGCATTTTTTCCAATATCTGCAGCCGTGCAACGCGGGCCTGTTCCAGCGTCGCGACAACCTGATCCATGCGTAAACCGTGAATCTTCAAATCCAATTGAATTCCGGTAATACCCTGCGAGGTACCGGACACCTTGAAATCCATATCACCGAAGTGATCTTCCTCACCAAGGATATCCGTCAGCAGCACTTCCCGGCTGCCTTCACTTACCAGACCGATACTGATACCAGCCACAGGGCGGATCAGCGGTACGCCCGCGTCCAGCAGGGCCAATGTGCCGCCGCATACAGAGGCCATGGAAGAGCTGCCGTTAGACTCAAGAATATCGGATACCACACGAATGACATACGGGAACTGATCGGGCGAAGGCAGCACAGGTTCCAGTGAACGCTCTGCCAAGGCTCCGTGCCCAATTTCCCGGCGGCCCGGCCCCATGATGCGCTTAACTTCTCCGGTGGCAAATGGGGGGAAGTTGTAATGCAACATGAATTTCTTGGAATATTCCTCACCAAGTCCGTCGACAATCTGCTCATCATCACCCGTGCCCAGCGTGGTGGTGACCAGAGCCTGGGTTTCACCCCGGCAGAATACCGCTGAACCGTGCGTGCGGGGCAGCACACCCACTTGCCCCGTGATCGGGCGAATCGTGGTGTGATCCCGGCCATCCGGACGCACGCCGGAGAGAATCAAGTCGCGTACAACCTTTTCTTCAATTTGGGAAAATGCGTTGGCCACCAGAGCGGGGTCATGGGTGGGCTTTCCGGTGGCAGGATCTACCGCGGTGAGCTTTTCAACAATTTCTTTTTTGATAAGTTTGACAGCGTTCTTGCGGTCCAGCTTGCCGGGAATTTGCCGTGCCTGCCGGAGCCGATCGGAATAACCGGCGACAATTTTTACCAATTCCGCAGAGGCCGAACGCAGGATGCATTCCTTGGGCTTACCCACTTTGGCCATGAGATCCCGTTGCAGTGCCACCATTTGGCGAATAAACGTTTGGCCGAATGCAATAGCTTCCAACACTGATTTTTCAGATTGCTCGCGTGCACCCACTTCAATCATGTTGATATGATCCTCGGTGCCGGTCAGCAGCAGATCCATATCCGAGGCGTCCATATCCGCCTGCGTGGGCATGAGCATCAATTGGCCATCAACCCGCCCAACGCGCACCGCGCCAATGGGGCCTTCAAAAGGAATTTTGCTGATCGCCAGCGCGGCAGACGCACCGACCATCGCCAGAATATCCGGATCATTCTGCCCATCAGCCGACAGCACCATGGACTGAATCAATACTTCATCCATATAACCCAGCGGAAACAGCGGGCGAATCGGACGGTCAATCATTCGGGCGGTCAACGTTTCTTTCGTGGTCGGGCGGCCTTCACGTTTGATAAATCCACCGGGGAATTTACCGGCGGCGGAAGTCTTTTCACGATAATCAACGGTGAGCGGGAAAAAATCAATCCCGGGCCGCGGATCGGAAGTCACTACTGTGGTCAATACCACGGTATCACCGAACCGAACCAATACCGCGCCGTCGGCCTGTTTCGCCAAATACCCCGTCTCTATGGATAATTTCTGCCCGTTTAATTCCGTCTCAACTTTCACTGCCGTCATTTTTGTGTCCTTCAATAAAAAACTTGGTTACCAACAATTTCTACAACAACATCGCTTGCGATCCATCCCTGATTACCGCAATCAGGAAATTCGTTCATCGCAAACCGGCGGGAATAACAACAATTCCCGCTACTATTAACCAGCAGCCGAACGCAAAACAATTTCGCGCTCAAAACCGCCGTACCGCCCATTGGGTCCATGAACCCGATGGGGGCATTCATAAAAAGACGCCGGAATAAATGTCTGCCTGTGCCTGCCCGATAGGGTTAGTAAATAACCCTGTATCCGGCGGGCCGGGCAAGTTACTTACGCAAGCCGAGGCGGGTGATAATAGCCTGATACCGCTGGGGGTCTATGCGGGTCAGATACTTCAACAGGCTGGAACGCTTTCCCACCATCTTGAGCAACCCGCGTCGCGAAGAGAAGTCTTTCTTATGCGTTTTCAGGTGCCCCGTCAGGTCATTTATCCGCTCGGTCAGCAGGGCAATCTGCACTTCCGCTGAGCCGGTGTCTTTTTCATGGGTGCGTGTATCGGTGATTATTTGCCGCTTCTTTTCCTCTGTGATCATTATCCTCTATACCTTTCGCCATTCTTACAACGGGATACTGTCAGCACATGCCAACACGTTCCTCGCGGGAATTTAAGCTTTTGCATTATAACCCCTGCGCCGCCTGCTGCAAGCGGTTGTCGGCGATGTGTCAGCGAGGTGTCCGACGATGGTGCCTGAGGACGACAATGCACTTGGCTGGACAGAACAATGCGGGTATGATGCACGCACAATCGCCAATGGAATCAACGCAAAGCGTTGATTTTACTGGTGAAAATACATCACGTGCCGCCGTAGCTCAGTTGGTAGAGCGAAGCTTTCGTAAAGCTTAGGTCTTGGGTTCGAGTCCCAACGGTGGCTTTGCCAGAATCACCAATAGAATCAAAGCTTTCCTCGCTATCCATGCGGGTTTGGTGGGTGTCCTTGTTCACCACTTTCTGGCACCCTTAAGATTCATGCGGAAATAACTTGATATCTTTACGCATGACGACCAAGGGTTATTTCCTGGCACTCTGTCAGAGACTACAATTTTTCCGCTGTAAACCCAGCGCACCTAAGCCGATCAAGCCCAGGGCCAGCAAGGTGCCTGCGCCCGGCAGAGGGGCCGCTGCGGGTGTGGGGTCTGTCTGAAATGTAAGTGTGGCACTATCGCCGGCATTCAAGCCCAGGGTAAGCTTGGAACTTAGCGTGTAGGGCGAAGTGATTGCAAAATCAGTCGGACCGACCATGGTATTAACTGTGCCCACTGACGAGGCCGGCAAGAGGCTATAAGTCATATCACTGGAACTCACGGATGTGCCGTTGGCTGAACTGGTGTACTGGAAATAGTCCGGCGATGAGCCGTCTGTGCCAGCGTTCGCAAAGAACGTAACCGATGCCGCACCGGTCAGCACCGCCACTGCGCCTGGTGCATTGGACGTAAAGCCATTATCTGCAAGATTGAGGGTCATGGTCTGAAAGCTACTGCCGACATTGGCGACCAGAACGCTTCCCGCGGTTTCCAGCGGCACCTGTCCGTTGGCTGGAGCCGACGGGCTGTTGGACGTAGCGGAAAATCCCTCGATTAAAAAGTTGCCAACGTTCGTTGCCTGATTTTCATTGATCTGATAATTTTGCCCTGTGCTATCCAAGGCACCACTGACATTTACACTTTGCGCACCGGAACTGAACGTGGCCACCAGAGCCGCATGAGCTGCTGATGCAAAACCCGAAAGTAACAGCCCGCAAACGCCGGCATAAACTAAACTTGACTTCATGATAAATCTCCCTGGTCGTTAAATGAAACACACATACAACTTTCAACCGAACTACTTGGATTCCTCAGGCACGCCCAACCCGAAATCCCTTGCGACACACAAGTCCCAGTGCCATAAGTCCTGCGGCAAACATCGGCAGCACGGACGGCTCCGGCGTACTAGCAGTGGAAACTTCGCTTGCCGAAATATAACTTTGCCCGTTATTGGTCAAACTCAGGGACTGATTTGGTGCCAGGGTTACCTGCAAAACCGATGTAAGCGAATAGGGCGCACCGGAAACGCGTAGGGTGCCGGTGGAAGCGGTAGACAAAGTATAGTAGTGCAAAGTGGATGAATTATTGCTATCTGTTCCCGTGCTTACGGACGTGCCATTGGTTGTCCCGCCGACGGTAGGTGCCGACTCAAAAAGCGTATTGGCAGAGTCCGCGAAAGTCTGAAAATTCATACTGAAACTTCCGCCCTCAAACGTCCCGCCGTCGCTATGATTAAACTGCACGGCATTATAACTTCCAGTACTTGTCAAACCAAAGCCGGTCGCACTTAAAATCAATTCCAGCGTATCGGTGACGGAACCGGTATTGGATAACTTTGAATCCGTAAAACGCAACGCTGCCGTGGAACTGGAAGATGCATTAGCACCTAGCGTAGCAAGATCAGAAATATTGTACTGAAAATTTCCGAGAGTTTGGGTGCCCCCGGAACTCACCGATGAATAGCCCGACGCCGCCGAACCGGAATATGTGATCGGCGCAACCGACGACCCCATATCCACGACCGTTAGCGCCAGCGAATCCGCATGAGCTGGAGCGACTAAAGCTGATCCTGCAGCCAACGCTGCCAGAGTAAGGAAACATTTATTGAACATCTTTCTATCCCCTGTAACGACCGTAAATGGCCACCAATTTCGCGCCGCGAAAACATACTGCGCGGCCGCGTATACAAAACAATTTGACGGGTTGGGCAAGCGGGAATTGAGCAATCTCTTCTCTCCCGATGTCCGACGCATCTGATGACTTCACTATAGAGATGTATCGGCATGAATCAAAGACAAAACCCTTAATTTTGTGCTAATTTATGGTTATCACACGTTGCACCGTGCGGATCGCGTCCAATAACCATACAGGAAGTGGCTCAGCGATGCCGATAACCCTTCTCGACTGTTGTCGCCCGTGATTTCTTTTCGAATGTCCGTTTGGTGAATATCCACACCGCATGTAATATGCTTGGAGTCACAGCATTGCCCAGTGGGAGCACTCTCTGCAATAAGGAGCACCTTATGAATCGTCGACGTTTCCTTCATCTCACCACGGCGGCCGCCTTTGCAGGGACGATTCGTGATGGTCATCTTCGTGCGGCAGATTCGTTTAGCGGTCCCATGCCGGCATTCTGGAAGCTGGCCCCCACGCCCCCCATGGGTTGGCTTAGCTATGATTACTATGGCAGCACCGTCACGGAGTCGCAATTCTTGGCCAATGCGCGTTATATGCAAAAGCATCTGCTGCAGTGCGGATACCATTATGCCGTTATTGGCTATCTGTGGTTCGACCCGGCACAGGCCACGCAAGCAGTCTGGCAGCGCGGCGCGTTGGCCATGGATAAATTTGGGCGATTCTTGCCGACATTAAATAAATTCCCTTCCGCCAGAGGCGGTGTGGGCTTTAAGCCGATCGCGCAGAAAATCCATGCCATGGGGTTAAAGTTTGGCTTTCACATCATGCGTGGGATTCCGCGCCAGGCGGTGCACGCCAACACACCCATCGAAGGGTCAACGTACAAAGCCCGTGATGCCGCCAACATTCACAGTACCTGCGCTTGGAACAACGATATGTATGGCGTGCGGGGCGATACGCCCGCCGGACAGGCCTATTATGATTCCCTGATCCGATTGTATCATTCTTGGGGCACGCAATTTATTAAAGTGGATGACCTGTCCAGCCCGTATCACAAGGATGAAATCCATGCCATTCGCCGGGCCTTAAATAAATTCGGCCCCGACATCGTGTTCGGCGCGTCACCCGGTGCCACACCGGTTTCTGAAGGCAAGGATATTGAACGCAACGCAAACATGTGGCGAATTCGCAATGATTTCTGGGATTCCTGGCCAGTGTTGAACAATATAATCGATCTGGTGGCGGCGTGGAAAGGATTCGCCGGCCCGGGACACTGGCCGGATTGCGATATGATCTGCCTGGGGCACATCGGAAAAGACGCGGTGGGCGGCCTGCGTATGACGCATTTTACCATGGATGAACAGCGTACCATGATGACTCTTTGGGGCATTGCACCGTCACCGCTTTTCCTGGGCATGGACCTTAACAAGATGGACCCCTGGACACTTTCATTAATTACCAATTCTGAAATGCTGGCCATTAACCAGGACACCTTAGGCGCACAAGGCAGGCGCGTTGCGCAGCGCGGAGAGTTGGAAGTTTGGGCGAAGAAACTCCAGAATGGTGACTTGGCCATGGCCATGTTCAACCGTGGAGAAAAAGATGGTCAACCGGTGTCGGCAGACTGGTCCGGCTTGGGATTGCCTGACCGTGCGGTGGTGCGGGATGTTTGGAATCAGCGTACTTTGGGCGAATTTAACAGCAAAATAGTATTGCCCGTCGCCAGTCATGGTGCCCATCTGCTACGGATCAGCCGGCCGGCATGATTTTCTTACCCGTCACGCGTAGCCGCTGTCTTCGGCTCGGCCAAACAGTAGATCAATCAGGGCTTTGTCTTTGGGTTGAAAAAACATATAGACATGATCACCCGTTTGTATTACCGTGTCGCCGCGCGGGGCCAGGAGCTGGTTGTCCCGCACGATCAGCATCACGCTGGTACCTGTGGGAAATTCCAGTTCGCGCAGGGCCGCCCCGCATACCGCTGCCGCGGGTTCAATGAAAAAGGAGCCGAGCTGCCCACCTAATGGCCGGGCGGAATTTATTTCCAGCACCGCTTCAGGCGCCGGCTTTTCCTGCTGTCCAAAGCCCATGAGCCGCGTCACCCAACGGATGGTGGCACCGGGAATTAAGGTGTTGATCACCACGACAAAAAACACAATGGTAAAGACCCTCTGCGCACCGGGCAGGTGAGCCATCATGGGAAATGTCGCGAGAATAATAGGCACGGCCCCGCGTAAACCGCACCAACCGATATATAATGTCTCGGCGACAGAAAACCGCAGCGGAAGCAGGCACACCCCAGCCGCCAGCGGCCGCGCTACCAGCGCCAAAACAAACGCGATTCCCAATCCCAACCAAGCCACATGCGCCAACTGAGACGGCAAAATCAAAAGGCCCAGCATTAAAAACATTCCGATCTGCCCCAACCAGGCCAAGGCCGAGTGTACCCGCAGCAACCCGCTGCGAAATGGCAGGCTTGAGGCATCCATAAATAATGCGGTCGCATACACCGCCAGAAATCCGCTGCCTTCTAAAATGGTCGCGGATCCATACGATAAAATCGCCATGGCCAAAGTAAACGCGGGAATTAGCCCGGCGCTGGGCAGCGGCAATCGGCGAAGGATATACCGCGCCAAAAGTCCCAGCATCGCTCCCACGGCCCCGCCAACAATCAATTGGATCGGAACCTGCAACAACAGCCAGCTGATCGCCGGGTGTTGATGCGAAAGCACTTCTATCATGATGGTGGTAAGAATGGCAGCCATGGGATCATTAATACAGGATTCCACTTCCAGCAATCGCGATAGTCTTGGTTTGAGGCGCAAGCGCCCAGCGTGCAGCACGGAAAACACGGCCGCCGCATCGGTGGAAGATACGACCGCTCCAATGAGCATAGCGTCGGGCCAATTCAAACCCATGACATGCCCGGCTAAGGCAATAATGACTGCGGTCAATACCACGCCCACGGTTGCCAGCAGCGATGCCGGCAGTAGGACGGCTTTGACCGCTGCGGGCGGAGTCGTCAGGCCGCCTTCGAACAGGATTAAAATTAGCGCCACCGTTCCGAGACGAAACGCAAAATGAAAATTCTGAAAATGAATTCCGGCAAAGCCCTGCGGGCCAGCTAACATACCCAGCACCAGCAGCAATAGCACCGCCGGGATACCCACCCGATCCGCAGCACGGCTGGATAAAACAGCGATGAGACTTAATATTCCAAACACCGCCAGCAAAGCTGCCGTTTCCAGCGGTTCACTGGTAACGCTGTGAGACGCAAAAATATGCAGATTATGGATGACTGGTGTCATGACCACCATCGTATACGCATGCGGAAAATCCGTATACTCTCCTTCGCCTGCCAAAGCAGAATTTCCGGTCCATGTACGCCTGTCATCCAATTAGAAAATGGCCCCTTAGCTCAATGCGGCAGCGTTGAGTTCGCCGCGAAACGTGGCTGAATGCAACGCCACGCTGCGCCCCGTCGCGCCGACACGCACTGCCGCCAGCACGGCCGCCAGCACTACCACCGGCACGGCCGCCGGATTCGCCAAATTCCGTTTTTGCCGCTAGAATAAGTGTTTTAAGGAGCCGATATGGCACGAGAAAATATGGAGGCTCTTGTGGCCTCTCTGGAGGCGCGGGTTCAAAGCATCCGCGACTCTCTTTGACGTTGCGGAAAAACGTAGACAATTAAAAACTCTCGAACAGCGGATGGAGGCACCGGATTTCTGGAATCATCAGGATCAGGCGCGTAAAACTATTCGTGAATTTAAAACACTCAAACTCATTATAGATCCCCTGGATGAGGTTGAAAAAGCCCTGCAAGATATTCCGGTCATGCTGGAAATGGGCGCGGAGGATCCGGCCCTGCTGGAAGAAGCGGATCAGTCGATCACCTCTGCCACGCAACGCGTGGATCAACTGGAACTGCAATCGTTGTATGTAGGCCCGCATGATCCCAGTGATTGCTTTATCCAAATTCATGCCGGGGCCGGCGGTACAGAAGCCTGCGACTGGACGGACATGCTGTTGCGCATGTATTTACGCTATTTTGAGCGGCTAGGCTGGGATGTCAGTGAAGTGGATCGCCTGGATGGGGAGCAGGCGGGCATCCGGCGCATCACGCTGCTGGTGAAAGGCCCATATGCCACGGGAAATATGAATTGCGAAGTTGGTGTGCATCGTCTCGTGCGGATCAGCCCCTATGACGCCAATGCGCGTCGCCACACCAGCTTTGCCAGCGTGGATGTCACACCGGTATTTGAAGGGGCTGACAAGGAATTGGAAATACCGGAAGCGGATATGGAAATTATCGCCTTTGTCCGGGCCAGCGGTCCGGGCGGGCAGAATGTCAATAAGGTGGCCTCGGCCATACGCATCACGCATAAACCCACTGGCATTCAGGTGGTTTGTACCAGTGAACGATCCCAGGTGCAGAACCGATCTTTAGCTCTGGAAATCATGAAAGCCCGCATTAACAAACTCGAAGAAGCCAAGAGAGAAGCCGAATTGGCCAGACTGTATGGCGAAAAGGGCGAAATTGCGTTTGGTTCACAAATCCGCAGTTATGTGCTTGATGACCGAAGGGTGAAAGATCATCGCAACGGATACGAAGTATTCCAACCGGACCGCGTGCTGGATGGCGAGGTGCAGCCGTTTATTGATGCGCAACTACGCCATCAGGCTCTGCAGCGGAAACAGCAGGCCGCCGCGGGGCGTAATGAGGCTTAGACGCTTTCGGGAAATCACGCCGTCGCAATCCCGGCCATTACTCGGACAGGCTCCTAATACGACAGCGCTATAAAAACTCGTTATCTTTTTTCCTGCGTCTTCGGCTGGCGTAAGAAGCGGCGTTGCGTATCTGGTAGTAGGCACAACAATTAAGCAGCCACCGTCGGGTACGGTAGTCCCGCTG
>JAJZDN010000115.1 GCA_021805985.1 Planctomycetota bacterium
CCGCCATTTATCAAGCAACTGGGAAAATATTTCGATAAATTGCTGCCGATTGTCGCGGCCAATCAAATTAATCACGGCGGCCCGGTGATTATGATGCAGATGGAAAATGAGGATCGGCAAGGTTGGGGGGCGGTGTTGCCGAATAAATATTACAAATTTATGTATCATAAAGCGCGGCAAGAAGGGATAGAAGTGCCGATGTTTTTCAGCGGCATGCACCATGGCTTCAGCCCCGCTGGAGTTGGGCCTTGGAGCAGCAAAACGCGCACGTCGCCGTGGTTCACGACGGAAATGTGGACTGGATGGTTCACCCAATATGGTGCTCCACCGCAGGCCAACGGCGGCTGGTTTGGGCCGGCCAGGCTGGTCCATGTATCGATGTGGCGGGTTTTGGCGTTTGGGGGCAACGGCTACGACGCTTATCTGGCGGTGGGGGGCACAAATTTTTCCCACTGGAACTGCTCAACGGTGCGAGCCAGCTATGATTTTGGCGCACCGATTGGTCAGGGTGGAGACCTGCGGCCTTTGTATTACACCTATAAAGCGGCCAATTATTTTGCCCGATCTTTTCAGCGGATTTTAGAAGACAGCGACAACGCGACGGCCCAATACCGCGGCATTGCTCCACATGCGGCCGTCTATGCGCGTAAAAGTCCGTTTGGAACGTTGGTGTTTCTCAGCAATTTCAATAATGCCCCGCTGCAGACCACGCCCCGCGGCGGCGTACCGCTGACCATCAAACCCAATGAAATTATACCGATTGTGTTAAATTATCCGCTTAATAAATTCCTCACCATTCGCCGTCTTTATGGCCGGACGTTAGGGTTTTTGCGACAGGGTTCAACGACCACGCTGGTCATGTTTGGCCCCACTGGCTCGCAAGGGGCGCTACAAGTTGCGACAACCTCACCGGTCACCGGGGCTATTCCTCTGGCCTTCCAGAGGCTTGCCGGCAAACCCGGTACGCTGATATTAAAGGTGAAATATGCTGCCGGGTCGCCCCAAGTTTTTATGCTGAAAAGCCACGGTCAAACGCTGCGGATTCTCGCTGAAAATCTATCCGCCGCCCGGCGCACCTGGTTTATCAAGCGGGGCAAAACGCCATGGGTGCTTTACGGGCCGCAATATGTCGGTGCGATTACTTCTGCGGCGCACGGCGATACCATGCAGATACGAAATCGGCCGGGCAGCCATATTAATTACGCGCTGGCTTTTGGCCCATCGGCAGCACCCATTGCCTTCGCCGATGCGGCGGTGGGGAAACCTCCGTCCTTTTCGAAAGCTGAAATACCGGCATTGCAGGGCTGGCAAATGCGGGTTGCCACAGCCCCGGCACAGGTACACTTTGACGATAAAAAATGGCTCCGCGTGCGCCAGCCCAAGCCCATGGGAGCTGATGATTATCCGGGGGCGTATGAATGGTATCGCACGCGGCTTATCGCGCCATCCACGGGCCGATTCATTATGACCATGAACGGCGTAAAAAATTACGGCGAATTTTTTGTTAATGGCAAGTTGGTGCAGACAGGCTCGCCACGGCTGATCCATATGCACCTCAATCAGGGGGCCAACACGCTGGCAATTTTTACCGTTGACGAGGGCCGACCGAAAAACTGGGGATGGATCGGCCCGTACAACATGGTCAATGCCCGTGGCTTATGGGGCGCTTTACATCTAAGTTTACCGCACAGGTCTATTGTGCAAATAAACTCCTGGTCCGACGCCCCCGTTCATCAAACCTATGCCCAGGGCCTTTCCATGATCGGCAACGGCCAATTTAAACCGGTATGGAAGAAGGCGGCCGTCGAGCATGGGCACATGGAGTGTCCACCGGGAACACAAGCGATTCAGGGGATATTTCCCGCGGTATCCGCTACACGACTGGTGCTGAACTTACAGCATTTGCCCACAAATTCTGCGGTTTTTCTTAATGGTCACCGCGTGACATTGCTGACACCTGAAAAAGGCTTGCTGCACATTGTGCTGGGCGGCGGCTGGAACAGTAATTCTGCTAATACGCTGGAAATACTGACTGAAAATTCCACAGGAAAAGCGATCAAGCTTGGGCCTATTTCCATAAGTCAATGGGATCAAACTCCAGCCTTGCCGCAGGGCGGTTTAATTGAAAACTGGCGCATGCATGGGGGGATTGGCCCGGTTGACCCGGCCAGCGGATGGGGCACTTTCGCCGCGGCTCCCGGGGTGCCGGCATTTTACCGCACAACATTCAACTATCAGCCAAACCGTGACGGGCTGCATCTGGTGCTGCGCGCGGCGTGGGATGGGCTGGGTGGTGGATATATGTGGATCAATGGACACAATCTGGGCCGTTATGCTGATCCGGTTATGCCCATGGGATTGTATATACCCTCATGCTGGCTTAAAACCGGAAGCAATTCACTGATTGTTTTTGATGAACGCGGGCATTCTCCAGCGGGGGTGCATCTGGTGGTTGATCAGTCCGCCGGTCGGCGATATGTCACACTGCGAACACAGCAGTGACGGTAAGGGACGGCAGGTTTCGGCCTTATAAGTGAAGCTCTCGGAAAAAAAATAGTCGTTTTTCACCGCTTCGCTTGCTCAAGGCCGGGTTTGTGAATAACATCACAAGGTAGTAAGTCAGGAGGCAGTGCCTGTAGCAGGCCGCCCGGGCCTTGCCACGCGAATAACGTTGCGCAAGGCTGATGCTGTGCTGGAGTTTTGGACATGCCATACACAATGGAAAAGGGAGTCTCCATGTTGATGGATGACCCCATGACAACCCCTCAACTTTCCGATAATTCCAACCTTTGGACTCTGAATTTTGGCCCCCAGCATCCCGCCACGCATACGGTTATCCGTCTGGTGATGGAAATTGATGGGGAGCGGGTGGTGAAGGTCGTTCCGATTATCGGATACCTGCACAGCGGTTTTGAAAAAAATGCGGAAGTGCTGGATTTCAATCAGTACATGACCATTGTCAATCGCATGGATTATCTGGCTCCCATGGGCAACGAAATGACGTGGATTCGTGCGGTGGAGACCCTTTTTGGTGTAGATCCCACGCCACGCTGTAAGGTTTATCGCACGATTCTTGGTGAATTGGCGCGCATTCAAAGTCATCTGTTGTGTGTGGGAGCCGCCGCGTTGGACCTTGGCGGATTTACCGCGTTTCTCTTCGGGTTTAATGAGCGCGAACGTGTTTACGATATTATGGAATATGTCACCGGTTCGCGTTTTCACACCAGTTGGAACCGCGTGGGCGGCGTGATGAAAGACGCGGACGACAACGTATTTCGTCCGCTGGTAAAAGCCTTTATTAATGAATCTCTGCCGCGCGCTATTGACGATGTTGAAAAGCTCCTTAATCGTCTGCGAATCTTCATTGACCGTACTAAGGGCATGGGCATCATTTCCCGAGAAGAAGCCATTAACTGGAGCCTCAGCGGCCCCCTGGCCCGAGCCAGCGGCGTCATGCGGGATGTGCGCAAAGATGATCCTTACTTCTGCTTCCAGGATAACTGGGATGGCCAAGGCGCACCGGCGGTGAAATTCAAAGTCCCCATTATGAAAACCGGCGATGTTCTGGCGCGGTATCTGGTGCGGCTTGAAGAAATGAAGCAGTCCATTGAAATTATCCGGCAACTCATTGACGACATCCCCGGCGGATCGATCAATGTCAGTCCGGAAGGAAAAGATATTCTGCCCCCGAAGTCGCAGGTATATGGCTCCATTGAAGGGCTTATTCAGCACTTTGAACTGGTCATGACCAACCGCGGATTCAAGCCGCCCATCGGTGAAGTCTATGCGTGCAGCGAAACCGCCAATGGGGAACAGGGATTTTATATTGTCAGTGATGGCGGAAAAAATCCATGGCGGGCGCGTTGTCGGCCGCCGTCGTTCATCCATTTAAGTGTGTTGCCCAAGATGATGGAGGGCCACACCCTTTCAGATGTGGTGGCGGTTTTGGGATCACTGAATATCATCGCCGCGGAATTGGATCGTTAAACGCAAGGAATATTATGGCCTGGATTGTTGAAGACCGCCTGAAGCAGTACCAACCCACACGCAGTGAGCCGTACCTCACTGCTGAAATTAAATCTCATATTGAGCAAAAATATTTTCCACGCTATCCGCGTAAGCAGGCCGCATTGCTGCCGCTTTTTCACACGATCATGCATACCTATGGCTACATCGCTCCGCAGGCCATAGATGAAGCGGCAGGCTTTCTGGGAATTTCTCGGGCCGAAGTTCAGGACGCCGTCACATTTTATGAGGAATTCCGGCTCCAGCCGTCAGGAAAATATGTTGTCAATGTTTGCCGGTCGATTTCCTGTGAACTATGCGGCCATCAGGCGGTTCTGGATAAAATGCGTGAGGTGTTTGGCATTGAACCGGGTGAAACCACGGATGATGATAAATTTACCCTCTTTGAAGTTGAATGCCTGGGAGCCTGCGAGCAGGCTCCATGTGCGCTGGTGAATGAAGACCTGCACGGATGCCTTAACCCCCAGGCGTTTGCCTCGCAGTTACAGGCTCTGCCAGATCATCCTGCCACGGGGCACTGATCGGGCGGCAAGAATGAAATGCGGCCGTGAGGTGAACCCCATGGCCATCGTGAAGTGTGCCGGTTAAAGTCCCGGTGCGTGAACGGTAACAGGAAAGGTTTAATTATGGCGTTTGCCGGCCCAGTTCTACTTAAGCGCATTCCGGATGATCCCGCGAAGCGCAAGCTCATCAACATCGATGAATACATGGCGACCGGTGGTTATGAATCGCTGCGTAAAGCCCAGGCGATGACGCCGGAGCAGATCATACAACTGGTAATCGATTCGAATTTGCGGGGGCGCGGGGGGGCGGGATTTCCATGTGGATCCAAATGGAAGTTTTTACCCAAGGACCTGCATCCGCGCTATTTGGCGGTTAATTTTGATGAATCTGAACCGGGGACCTTTAAAGACCGCTATCTGACCGAGTATGACCCGCAGGTACTGCTGGAAGGCATTGCTATCGCGGCGTTCGCCAACCGCATTACCACCAGCTATATCTACATACGTGGTGAATACCACCTGCAGGCTAAAATTCTGGAAAAGGCACTGGAAGAAGCCTATGCCAAAGGAATTTTTGGACAGAAAATTCCGGGTACGGAGATTGTGCATAACTGTTATGTACATCGCGGAGCGGGGGCGTATATCTGCGGTGAGGAAACCGGATTGCTGGAATCTCTGGAAGGCAAGCGCGGTTGGCCCCGCATTAAGCCGCCATTTCCCGCCATCGCCGGGGCGTTTGCGAAACCTACCATTATTAATAATGTGGAAACCCTGGCCTGTCTGCCGTACATCATTGAATATGGCGCGGACTGGTTTAAGTCTATGGGGACAGCCTCTTCCGCGGGGCCGAAACTTTTCGGCGTCAGTGGGCTGGTTCATAAGCCGGGTGTTTATGAAGAAGAGCTGGGCATTAAGATGTCCACGCTCATTGAAAAATATGCCGGCGGAATAAAGGGCGGAAAATACCGGGCTGCCATCCCGGGCGGCGTATCCATGGGGGTCCTTGGCACGGATCAATATGACGCGGAACTTGATTTTGATATTGGAAAAAAATATAACGTGTTGGGCCTGGGAACCGCCGGTGTGATTGTCATGACGGACAAAACAGACCTGGTTGTGATGCTGCGGAATATCGTCCGTTTCTTTGCCCATGAAAGCTGCGGCCAATGCACGCCATGTCGGGAAGGAACCGCCTGGATGCACAAGATGCTTAACCGTATTGTGGCCGGGTATGGTAAGCCGCGGGACTTTGACCTGCTGATGGAAGTTGGGCTAAGTATGGGGTCCATGCCGGGCACAACGATTTGCGGTTTGGCGGATGGTGCCAATTGGGCCGTGCGAACCTTCCTGGAAAAATTCCCGGAAGATTTTAAAGCCCGTTTAAAATCTGATCATGTGCAAGGCGTGACGCTGGATGCACAAGCCGCGGCAGCGGTGTAAAGAAAATGATTCCGCGGGAAGCGGGAAAACCTGTCCGTGAATGCCTCCGGACACAATGCTATAAGGTGTGATTTCTATGCCCACAATGGACGTTGACGGAAAAAAAATTGCCTGGGATGGCAAAAAAATGATTCTTCAGGCCTGCCTTGATGCCGGTATGGAGATTCCTTCTTATTGCTATCATCAGGGCCTTTCAATTGTGGCAAGCTGCCGGATTTGTCTGGTGGAAATCGAATCTCCGGACCCGAAAGACCCCGCTAAGCTGGTCAAGGTTCCTAAACTTGTACCAAGTTGTCAGACGCCTGCCGTGGATGGCATGAAAGTTCATAGCATTTCACCCAAGGCGCGGGCCAACCAGAAAGCGGTTATGGAATTTCTGCTGTTGAACCATCCGCTGGATTGCCCGGTGTGCGACCAAGCCGGCGAATGCTACCTGCAGGATTACAGCTACGAGTATGGCCGGTCGGAAAGTCGCTTTGAAGAGGACAAAGCAAAAAAACCCAAAAAAGACATTGGCAAGCATGTTGTACTTTACAGCGATCGCTGCATCATGTGCACCCGGTGCGTGCGCTTCACGCGGGAAATTTCCGGTACCGGTGAATTGGCCGTATTTGGTCGCGGCCATCGCGAAGAAATTGATGTTTTTCAGGGGCAATCTCTGGATAACCCGCTTTCCGGCAATGTTATAGATATTTGCCCGGTTGGCGCATTGCTGGATAAAGATTTCCTGTTTACCCAGCGTGTCTGGTTTTTGAAAAAAACGCCCAGCATTTCACCTTTTTCCAGTGGCGGTGAAAATATCTCCATTGAGCATAATCAGGGACGCGTCTATCGCATCAAACCCCGATTTAACGCCGATGTCAATAAATGGTGGATTTCCGATGATATCCGCTACGGCTGGGATTTCATCCATAACAATCGCCTCCAGACTCCGGCGGCCAAAGGTGTGCCGCAGGAATTATCGCCAGCCCAGAGCATTGGTCAGCTTGACCAGGCGGTGAAAAAAGCCGCCGCGACACCCGGGGCGACAGTACTGGTTCTCAACGCCTTTGATTCAACGGAAGAAATGTTCCTTGCGGCCCAATGGATCCGCCGTATCGATCCGCAAGCGTGGCTGACGTTGGCAGAGCCGAAAGTTGAGGGGCAGGATCAGGTTTTCAAAAATCCCACAACGGGTGCTGTAACCTATACGCTGCGCGCGGAGAAGGCACCCAATCGGCGCGGCGCTGAGAAAGTTCTGGCCAAGCTGGCTGGTAATGTGTGCAAGCTAGCAGAGGTAGAGGGAAAAATTAAAGCGGGGCAGGTTCAAACGGCCCTGGTTCTGGCTGACCCCTTTGGCCATTCTGATGCCGCATTACAGACCGCCGTGGCAGGCGTGGAGACTCTGTTGGTATTAAGCAGCCGCCCGGACGGCCTGGTGTCGCAGGCCTCTCTGGTGCTGCCGGTAAGCACCTGGGCGGAGAAGTCTGGTGTCTTTGAAAATTATTCCGGGCTGATCCAGGCCTTTAAGCAGGCTATTGATCCGTTGGAAAATACGCGGTCAACCGGCAGCATTTTCTGGGATTTAATGGACTTGGCTGGTACGTATGACCCTGCGGCCGTGCGGCGGATGATGTCCGAACTGGGCTTGGCGGAATACGCTACTGTGGCCCTGCCGGAACATCATGAAAAAATCGAGTTAATGCAGTTCACAGACTTGTAAGTTTTAGTCGCTGGAGAAGTTATGGCGGAAACAACACGTGCGGCAATCTGTCTGGCGGTGTCGAGCAAACTCTCCAAGGCGGATGTGGCGTCTATCGGCGCGGTCATCGGCTTGGACGGATTTGTTGATGAAATTGCGCAGGTTGTCGATAAACGGGCCAGCGCCGGCGAGTTTGAGCGTCTCTCTACCATTGAAGGATTCGCCAACCGCATCAGCGAGGCCCGTGGGCAAAGCGCCAACATTGAAGTGGTTGTAAAATTGCAGAAGCTCGGCGGCAACGGGCCGATTATGGCTAACGCTCTGGCTGCCATCGGCCTGGGTGTGACCTGCATCGGCAGCCTGGGGTTTCCCGATATTCATCCGGTCTTTCATGAGCTTGCCAAGCATGCCCGAGTCCTGAGCATCGCGCAGGCTTGCCATACTGATGCACTGGAATTCGACGACGGCAAAATTATGCTCGGCAAACTCACGCCCACTGCTGAGATCACCTGGGACGCACTGGTTTCACACATCGGCATAGATGAAATGGTCAGCCTTGTGGCCTCATCCCGACTCATTGGAACCGTTAACTGGACCATGTTGCCCTACATGAATGATATCTGGCGGCGTATGGCCGCTGATGTGCTGCCGGAAGTGCCGCCGGGAGAGAGAACTTTATTTGTTGATCTTGCTGATCCGGAAAAGCGCACGCGCGAAGACCTGCGCACAGGACTGGATGTTTTGGCGGTTTTTAAGCCTTTTATGCATGTCATTCTGGGGTTGAATCTTAAAGAAGCCACGCAGGTAGCCGCCGCGCTGGATTTACCAGTTTCAGCCGATCCTGAAAAGGAAATCGAAGCTCTCGCGGTTGCAATAAGAAAGAAAATGGACCTTGGGACTGTTGTGATTCACCCGCGCTCGGGAGGTGCCGCCGCCGATGCCAATGGCTCAGCGTCTTTCGCCGGCCCATTCGTCAAACACCCGAAAATCAGCACCGGGGCTGGTGATCATTTCAATGCCGGCTTTGCGGCCGGGCGGCTTTTAGGTCTGGATCTAGCGGAATCGCTGTGCATGGCGACCGCCACCAGCGGGTTTTACGTACGCAGCGCAGCGAGTCCATCGCTGGCAGCTCTGGCGGAATTTATTCGTGATCTGCCCGCGCCGCAGTAAAGGCTTAGTACATACCAGTAAAGAACTTGCTGATCTTATGGGTAGTGCCAGGTGGCACCCATAAAGGTGCCGGCTTTACCGGCGATGGCGCACCCTGTTTCTAACGGATGTTCCAAACCACTTTTGACGTAACTCATTTATATACAATGACTTACATGAGTTTTTCGCGTTTGCGTGTAGCCACTAAAATCTTTTGTAATATATTGTATTGCTCTTGCTTTTAGATTTA
>JAJZDN010000116.1 GCA_021805985.1 Planctomycetota bacterium
CGCCATGATTGCCAGAAATATTGCCAGATTGGAACGCTCAACTCAAACATCCTTGCTCTCCGGGTAATGCCACTAGCAAAACCGCGTCTAACCACCCCAGTGGTTTATATACGCGATTATACCAAGGCACGGCCATTCAAACCACCGCTACCTCCGCAGGCAGCCCGCCGTAAGGACCTGCTTTAAAACCGCCACAATTGCGTTTGCCGACCAAGATTTGCCATTGGCAGCAGCCAAACCAACGACCGATCGGCCAGCGCCAACGCCCAAGCATTGATGCTCCGTGAGGCCCAAAGGTTAACCAAATGTTAAGCATCCCCGGCCCGCAGCACGACTTACGACCGAATCCAGCTCGAAAGCCCAGTGCCGTATCGGGGTTTTGCGTGTCGGAAAGCTGACGGGATATGCCCGCAAGATACTGCAAAGCTCCTTCAACATGCAGCTTTTCGCCCGCTTCTCGCGGCGTCGTTCCAAACCTGATGATCGCCATCGTTCCCACGTATTCGATTCCGGCGATCGCTGCCTGCGAGCCATAGACTTTCCGCATCTCGGCGACCGCTATATCCTGCAGGCTGCGCACCGCAACCGAACCTACGATCTCCAGTTCGGTCACGTCCAACAGCACTGCCCGTGACCCAAACTGGCGGGAGCGTATCTCCAGTTCCCATTCCATTTTTCGCCGGTCCTGATAACTGGCCCCGGACTGAATCCGCGCAATTAATAAACCGTCTTTTCTGAAAAGCGGAATACGCATAATGCTTATGACTCATCCGTTATCAACAGGTTTGCAAGAACTTGCCGGCGCGTAGAGGCGTCGCATGGTTTACTTCCGGCTTTTCATTGCCAAGGTGATCAAGTGGATGCACGGTTTCATCCCAAGCCCGATCCCTGGATCAGGTGCATGGCGCGAAGTTAAACCTGTAATGGTGCTGACAATCAAAAAAGCCGGATGCTGGCGATGCACACAATTGCCAACATCCGGCCCGGGACGAGGATTGCATTAACTTAAACCTTAAGGCGCCGGCGAGCCACCAGCCCACCGACCAGCACCACACCACCAATCAGCGACAACTCGCCGGATCCCGGCAATGGGGCCGCAGCACCCGCGGGAAGTGGAGCCGTCGTCACATCCGCGGTAAATGTTCCGCCTTGCACATCGCCGGTACCACCGGTAAGTGGAGCTGTGCCGTTAACCGTGTAATCAAGCACCAAACTCAAGCCATACGGCGCACTGAGTTTGGTTGCATTTGTCGGCGAGGATACCGCGCTGGCAGCGTATGTGAGGCCCGCAGCTTCCTTCAATGTCAACGGCGACGTTGACACTGTTGGCGTAAGGCCCAGATTCGTGCTGTTGTTCGCGGAGGCACTTACTACCACCTGGTCGCCGGCCTGCACATCATTACCGGTTATAGCGGCAGCGCTTTGCAGATAGTCAGTAACCCCCGGCGCGAACAGAAACCCCGTATCCGTCAAGCCAACGGTAACGGCGGACGAGGTTGATAAGCTCGTACGGTTTAAACCGGTTACACCGAGCTGGACTTCGGCAATACTCGAGCCGGCGGTCAGACCCTTAACCGCAAGTGTAAAACCGCTCCACGCCACGCCGTCTGTACTGGTGCCTGCAACCGCAGAATAGCTCCCCACGCCGGTTGCAACCAACACGACCGGGGTACCGTCCACAGTGAGAACCGGTGCCGCACCGGCCGGTGGTACCGCCGCCAGGGCGCCACACACCACTCCGGCGATCCCCAAAGATCCCGCAACTTTCAACATTCGCAATTCTAATGATGACATAACGACTACTCCGTAAAAAAGAGGTCACAACGATAGTACCGATTAACATTAATCAGCACGGCCTGTTTCGAGGCGGCCAATGCCACCGCGCTATCCCTATCCTCCGGCTACCACGGTTCAGTTTTGCATGTTCAACTCCTGTCTCGGGTCGGTGCGACGAGCGTATCACGGCCATAATTGCGCCTGGCACCAGGCAGGCGCGACGGCAACCCGTCGACATCGCGCCGCCTTTACATCAAAGGGGCTGGCTCTCTCAAGAGCACCCATGCCCCATCTAATGCAATGCGCGTGCCATCGGCGCAGACCCTTTGTTTTCAAGGGTGTTCGCCGCATTTCGCCAGTTCTTTCCCGACACATTGACGCGGCAACGGCCAAAATGTCCGACACTTCAGGTACCAAGAAGGTTGCGAGCTTCTCTTTTTTGGGTTGAGGTATGTTGAATCTCGCTCTTTTTTTTACATGCACAACTATCAGTTGCCAATTTAATCCAAGAACGACTCACTGTTCATGGAATAGAGCTCCGTTCGAGGGACGCGCGCTGCGAATGGCGTGTGCCAACGGATTCAACCAGCAGCGCTTCTGGCGAAAAACCGTTTCGTCATCGCTCAGCGCGCCGGTCCCGCGCGATATTTCATTCGTTGCCTCTATTGCAGGTGGAACACTTCTTTCAAGTCCCTGACAATCGGAGTCAGGTCAGGATTGGTAGGAACGATATCGGCCATGTGGTGCCACCAGAGTTGGAATGCCGATGCTCGGGCGATGGCCTGCCAACGAATCTCATCGTCAATTTCCAGATACACAAATAATATCCGCGTTTCCGGCTGCAAAAAAATACTGTAGTTGTGCACTCCGTGTGATCTTAACGTCTCAATGACTTCAGGCCACATTGCGCGGCATCGCTGCTCGAACTCCCGCAACATTCCGGGATACAACGACCATGCGATTGCTTTCCGAATTCGTGCCGGAGGATTGCCGGATGTTTCAGGGTTGGGACGTGATGCCTTTTTCGAGTTATCCGAGAGAGAATCCATAGCAATTATCCATCCACCGAAATGCCCAAAGAACCAACATAATTCAAAAATATAATGCAAGCGGCGTGCCATCGGTGCCCCCTCGGAGAAAATGTATCGCATATCCCCCCTGCACCTTCTTCCAAGCCGCGGAAATGTGATTAATGCGGCAGGGATACCTTTTTATCTGGTCCCAATGTTCACTTTTGAAGCCGGCGGGAATGGGGTATTTACCTACTGGCGGTATTCCCCTCCCGCTTTATAATTCGCGGAGATTGTATTGTTTTCGGATTACGAAAAGCAATACACAAAATCGATTTACGACTTACCAGGAGACGCGATGAAACGGCAATCGCAAAAGCAAACGGATGAGGCAACGTCGATGCATCACCTCGGCGTACGGACAGCCACGACCGGCGACGAAGCGAACGAGGCGCTGCTTCGGCAACTCGTAGCGCACCTGCGCCAAAACCGCACGCAATTGCGTGAGGAGTGGGCCAGCCATATTACGGAAGCGGAATTGCTGACGTCCATGAGCAAGGAAGAAATCTTTACCGAGGCCACAAGCGTATATGACAACTATGTTGCGGTGCTTGAGACCGGAAGCGTAGAGGCTCTGCAGGCATACGCCCGAAATCTTTCGGAGCGCATTATTCCCCGGGGCGTTGAGACCCACGAGGTTGTGGGAATCGTGCTTTTGCTGCGGGATACGCTGGCGCGCTCGCTGTTTAAGAAATATCAGGGTGATTTTAACCTTCTCAACCGCGTATTGGATGCGTATGAACCTGCTGCCAACCGTATTGCCAATACGGTCGCGGTAAGCTTTGTGCAGGAGCGTGAGCGAATCATCCGGCAGCAACAGGAAGCTATCCGTGAACTGTCGACACCCGTGCTTCAGGTTCGCGAAAGGCTCTTGATTCTGCCGATCATCGGCGTCATCGACACGCAGCGTGCCAGACAATTGACGGAACAATTGTTGAGAGGAATACGTGACAACCGCGCCAAGGTGGTCGTGGTGGATATTACGGGCGTCCCGACGATTGACTCTAAGGTTGCCAACCACCTGGTGCAAACTGTCGAGGCTTCACGACTTATGGGTGCCAGCGTGATTATTACCGGGCTGTCGTCAGAAATCGCGCAGACGCTGGTCACAATAGGTGTGGATCTCAGCAAAGTAAACGCGGTCGGCGATCTGCAGGGGGGGATCGAGGAAGCCGAGCGGCTTCTGGGATATGAAGTTATTCGCGCCAGCCAGTCGATGAATCCGGAAGGGCAGGCCTGAGGGGATTATGCGCGTACCGATTTTAAAACAGGGCGATTATCTGATCGCGAGCGTGCAGTCTGTACTCTCGGACGACGACTTGCAGTTATTGCGCGATGATCTTGCGGATCGCGTGGGGCGATTTCGGTCGCGTGGCGTCATTATTGATGTGACAGTTCTGGATGTTATTGACTCCTTTGCGACAAGAACGTTGCGTGCCATCGCACACATGTTGAAACTGCGCGGCGCGCACACGGTGATCGTGGGCATCCAGCCCGATGTGGCCTTTGCGATGGTGCAATTGGGCTTGACTTTGGCCGGTGTAGGTACCGCACTGGATCTTGAAGAGGGCCTGGAGTATCTGGGCGGTCGGGCCCACCGTCTGCACGAACATCGCTCATTCGGTTCGCGAGAGGAAGACCGATTAGGCCACCCACTCCGCACCGGGCGTCATTCCCACGAACACCACTCCTCCCGGCCGCGTGACGAAGATGAAAACGACCATCCCGGCCACGCGTCCCAAAGGAGCCTGGAATATGGCCAATGAATCACGCATCCCGATCAGGACCACCGCGGATATTGTGACCGCGCGTCAAAAGGGCCGGATTCTTGCCATGGAATTGGGCTTTGACGGATCGGACCTTACCGTCATCGCAACAGCGATTTCGGAAGTGGCCCGCAATATCATCGATCATGCCAAGTCCGGCGAAGTAATCATCACGCGAGGCAATCAGGGCGGTAAGCGCGGTATTTGCGTTGTGGCACACGATTCCGGCCCCGGTATAGCCGATGTTGAGCAGGCCATGCAATATGGTTATTCTACGCGAAACGGACTCGGAATTGGGCTGCCGGGCGCAAAATTACTAATGGACGAATTCAATATTTCATCTGTAGCAGGTCAGGGCACGACAATAACTATGAGAAAATGGAGGCACTGATATGGTACAGATTTTCCAGAACCAGCAGTTGCCCATCGAATTTGCCGTCGCGGGCCATCCGATGAAGGGAGAGTCCGTTTCGGGGGACGGGTATGTGGTACGGCCTACGGCCAGAGGCACATTGCTGGCCGTAGTGGACGGAGCGGGGCACGGTGATGCGGCGGCGAAAGCTGCGAAAATGGCGACATCAATTATGGAGCAACACACGGATGCTCCCCTGATATCCATACTGGAATTCTGCCATGTGGCTCTAAAAGAAACCCGCGGCGCAGTTATGACCGTGGCCGCGTTGGACGAAGAGCAAAAAACCCTGACATGGCTGGGTGTCGGAAACGTGGAGGGACGGCTTTGCCGAGCCGATCGTTCACGTCAGGCCGAACAATTAACGCTTGGGGCGGGCGTCGTCGGTTACCAAATTCCACAGTTGCGGCCGGTGGTCACATCGATTTCCCTGGGCGACATGCTCATTCTGACCACCGACGGCATTGAAAGTGAATATAGCACCCTGGGCTTTTTAAACCAACCACCACTTTATGTCGCGGAGCAAATTCTTAAGCGATTCAGCAAAGGAACGGATGACGCGATGGTACTGGCCGCCAGGTATACCGGGGTGAGGCCATGAAAACACTCAGGCGGCGGCTGTCGGATCGCTATTGCTCAATGCTGCGACATTATGTCGCAAAATCCCAGGAGTCCGTTCTAGCGCGAGCGAATGGCCTGGGACGGGCCGCAATGGCTGGCGGCCTGGGCCTTCTCGACATGGCGCGCATTCATCAGGCGGCAATGAGTCTGCTGCTGCACGAATCGGGGGTCACAACTGCCCGGGGGACGATCATGCGGGCCAGCGAGTGTTTTTTAATGGAAGCGCTGTCACCATTCGAAATGACATACCGTGGTTTTCGCGAGGCGAATCTCCAGCTACAGCGTCTCATCGAGGACGTTAAGAAGAAAAATATTTCTCTGCGCCTTGAAGTCAACAAACGGCAACAAACCGAGAAAATCCTCCGCAATAGAGAACTTCGCATGCATGAGTTGCTCGTGGAAGCGAAATGGATGGAGGAAAATCTGCGCCGCTACTCCGATCAGATTCTTCACACTCAGGAAGCAGAGCGCCTGCGCATCAGCCGGGAATTACATGATGACATCGGTCAGGCCCTTACGGCTGCCAGCGTGGCGCTGCAAGGGCTCAGTGACACGGCCCGGCCGGGCCGGGCGGCATTGCTGGCGGACGCCCTGGAACTGCTCCAGGATGCGATGGTGAAAGTTCATGATTTTGCCAGCGATTTGCGGCCGTCTGTGCTCGACGAACTGGGGTTGTTGCCGGCGCTGCGATCCTATCTGGACCGCACTGCGAAGCGCACGGGTTTGCATGTATGGTTCCGCGCCGCCCGCGCCGCCGAGTTGCTCCCCGCGGATGAAAAAATTACCCTGTTCCGCGTCGCCCAGGAATGTCTGACCAACGTCGCCAAGCACGCCCATGCGCGAAGCGTTAGAGTAACGATCAGCCGGACGGGAAACAGCGTCCGGATGGTTGTCGCCGATGATGGACGATCTTTTCGCAATCAAGATGCCGACGGGGCAGCTCCCAAACCGCGACTGGGACTTCTGGGGATGCGCGAGCGTGTACGGCTGGTCAACGGGAGTTTTGAGATCCGCGCCCAGCCGGAGAGGGGGACACAAGTCAAGGTTACAATACCACTGCGACACGCCGAACGAACACGCGGCGTTAGAAAACAAATACAGGCCATGTGCATTCCGGACATAGGGAGCGTACGATGACTCCGATTCGTGTCTTACTGGCTGATGACCATACGATTGTGCGACAAGGCCTGCGCCGGCTGCTTGAGACTCAGGCTGACTTCACGGTCGTTGCCGAAGCGGACAACGGGCGGGCCGCAGTTCGGCTGGCGGTACGGCACCGGCCCAATGTCGTGGTTCTTGATATGGCAATGCCCAACCTCAATGGAATTGAAGCCACCCGGCAGCTCAAACGGGAAGTTCCGGAGGCTCGCGTTCTGGCTTTGTCAGCGTACAGTGACGAAGAGTATGTTCTCGCGGTATGCCAGGCGGGGGCCGCCGGATACCTCGTGAAGCATACTGCCGCAAGCGAACTGATTTCGGCCATCCGGGAGGCAATGAATGGCAACGCCTATTTTAGCCCGGCCATTGCCAAATACTTCGCGAGACAATATTCAAGCGGCATCGAAAGGTCCCGAGGCTCGGCGGGACGCGGAAATACATTGACGTCCCGCGAACGGGAGGTGCTGCAGCTCATTGCCGAGGGCTGGACGAACAAACAAATGGCCACAGAACTTTCCATAAGTATCAAGACGATTGAAAAACATCGCCAGGCCTTAATGGATAAGCTCAATATTCACGATATCGCGGGGCTGACACGGTACGCCATGAGCCGGAAAATCATCGAACATCATCCCGCTTCCGATGCCCATTGATCCTGCTTGCCCCGCTGCGACCACTGCAACAACCACGGGGTGAAATTCCTGGTGAATCTGGGGCATTTACCTACTACCGTGGCGACGTGACCGTTGCTATTATCTTCCGTTGACTGACTACACCGTCCAGGTGTATTTCAGAACGGGACCAATGCCGATGAATGGCCGCCCAACGGCCACGCGGCAGGGAGTAAGCTTGATGTCGAATAAGCGCGGGCTTGCGGCCATGAGGAAATCAGGAGTTAAAAAAATGAATAAAGTTGCCGTTGCCTCTGGCGATAACATCGATGAATCGATGTTGCGGTCTGACGGTCATGCGGAACCATGCCTTGCGATCGGCGACATTTCCAGCCGGTCGCCTTCCATGGAGAAAGTTCTGCGCCTCATCGAGCGTGCCAGTAAGGTCAGTGCAACGGTGCTGATTGTCGGCGAATCTGGAACGGGCAAGGATGTCGCCGCGAATACAATTCACCGATGCAGCGCCCGGCGCGACGGACCGTTCGTGGCCATCAATTGCGCCGCAATTCCCGAAACACTGGTTGAAGCGGAACTTTTTGGATATGAAAAGGGGGCATTCACCGGTGCATCTGGATCGCGAGTGGGACGCTTCCAAGCCGCCGAGGGCGGATCGCTTTTTATTGATGAAATTGGCGATCTTCCGCTGACCCTTCAGGCAAAACTCTTGCGCGTACTGGAAACCCGCGTGGTAACGCCGCTCGGGGGACACCGTGAGATACCTGTTGACGTCCGCATCATCGCGGCCACCAATCGAAACCTGCCGGCCATGGTTGCGAACAACCTGTTTCGAGAGGATCTGTTCTACCGGCTGAACGTCATTGCCATCAGCCTGCCGCCCTTGCGCGAGCGTCTCGAAGACCTTGAGGCTCTGGCATATCATTTTTTAGAACGGGTCAACGCCCGGAACGGCACTGCGGTCAATAAGATCGCCTCATCCGCCTGGGAACTGCTTCGTAAATATCACTGGCCGGGAAACATCAGAGAACTCCTCAATGTCATTGAGCGAGGAGCCGTTCTTTGCAGCGGAAATGTCCTGCGTAGTGATGATATCCCCCACTGCCTCGCTACCGGGGGCAAAATTGGCCTGATGCCGCTGGGAGGAATGCTCGAATGCCCCGGCAGTGCCGGAACGGATGACTTCCCAACCCTTGAAAATCTCGAAAGCGAGGCTATCTCGTCCGCATTGGTCCGATTTGCAAACAATCGCACCAGGGCGGCAAACGCACTGGGTATCAGTGTACGAACCCTGCAGCGTAAGATTGCAGCACGAATACAACAGATTCAACCCGGCACCAACGGGGCTGCCGGTCATTCCCGCTAATTATAATAATTGATGCGTATCTACCGGATTGGCCATCAGTGCAACAGGACTGATGGCCAATGAATGCAGTAGCAATTTCTTGCCGGCCGCAGCCGCTGCTCGCGTTAATCGGAGGAAACGCCTATACTGTCGGGCTGTTTTTTTCCTTGGACTCTGGAGCGTATGGAATGAAAGCGGAGGAACGTCACGAACTGCAACAGAACGATCTGGTCGGAA
>JAJZDN010000117.1 GCA_021805985.1 Planctomycetota bacterium
AAGGAGTACCTGCCATGGCCGGAAAAATAAAATCCGCACACGCAATTGAGATTCTTGACTCTCGCGGCAACCCCACCTTGAAAGCCTATGTTACGCTTGCGTCAGGTGCCACCGGAGCCGCGGCTGTGCCGTCGGGGGCGTCTACCGGAGAACACGAGGCCGTCGAACGGCGTGACGGCGATGCGCGTCGTTATGGCGGCAAGGGTGTTTTGACGGCGGCCGAAAATATCAATGTCCAGATCTCTCCCGCGATTGCAGGCCTCGACGCACATGATCAGGCGAGGCTGGATCGGACGCTTCGGGCACTGGATGGCACTGATAACTACAGCCGTCTCGGTGCCAACGCGGTATTGGGTGTTTCCATGGCTGTGGCGCGAGCGGCGGCGGCGGAATCCGGGCAGCCGCTGTACCGGCACCTTGGCGGGGAAAATGCCTGCATTCTGCCTGTGCCGATGATGAATGTGCTCAATGGCGGCAAGCATGCTGCGAACAGCGTTGATTTCCAAGAATTCATGATTGTTCCATTGGGAGCTCCCAACTTTGCCGAGGCGTTGCGTTTTGGTGCGGAGACGTATCATTCCCTTGCGGGCATTCTGCGGAATAGGGGGTATGCCACGGCAGTTGGCGATGAGGGTGGTTTCGCGCCTGACCTTAAAAGCAACGAGGAAGCCTGCGAAGTACTGGTGGAAGCGATCACGCAAGCGGGTTACGAACCAGGAACGGACTTGGCGATTGCCATTGACCCGGCCGCGAGCTCATTTTACGTCAACGGAGAATACGACCTGCGCCGCTCTGGGCAGGGCCGACGCACATCCGATGAGATGTGCCGACTTTATGAATTATGGGCCAAGAAGTATCCGCTGGTTTCAATCGAAGACGGCCTCGCGGAAACTGATTGGAAGGGATTTGAGGCGCATACCGCGTCGTTGGGGGAGAAAATACAAATTGTCGGCGATGACAATTATGTGACGAATACCAGATTTATCCAGCGTGGCATTGATACCAAAGCCAGTAACGCGGTGCTCATTAAGCTCAATCAGATTGGCACGGTGTCGCAGACCATTGAAGCAGTTAATCTGTGTAAAAAAGCGGGCTGGAATTTTGTTATCTCGCACCGGTCAGGTGAAACGGAGGATGCCTTTATTGCGGACTTCGCAGTGGCTATGGGCGGCGGACAAATTAAGGCCGGTGCGCCGTGCCGCAGTGAGCGGGTGGCAAAATATAACCGTCTTCTGGAGGTGGAACTGGATTTGGGTTCCAAAGCGGAATTTAGAAATCCATTCAAATGTGCCGCTGAGCCGGATGCATCGGACAGGATTTAAGCTCATATGCTGCGGATGATCGCTTTTAATCTTATCCAGGTTGCGGTGGTGATGTTTCTGTCCCCGCTGGCGGTGGGTATTTTGAACCGGCTCAAAGAACGCGTGGCGGGGAAAAAGGGTCCCAGTATTTTTCAGACTTACCGGGACATATGGAAGCTTTTTCATAAAGATCAGATTTTCTCCAGTGAAAGTACCTGGATATTCCGGCTGACACCCTATGTCTGTTTTGCGGCGCCGATTCTGGTGACCATGCTGATCCCGGTGCTCACAAGCTATCCGCTGTTTATGGCGTTTATGGGGGACATGATCGGTGGCGGATTTGTGCTGGCGCTGGGTGGATTTTTTGCCACTATCGCCGCGGTCGATACTGCCAATCCGTACGGCCCCATGGGGGCCAGCCGGACGCGCATGGTCGGATTTCTGGCCGAGCCGGTGTTTATGGTCGTATTTTTCACTGTCTGTTTCGTGGCCAATTCGACAATCCCTTACATTGTCCAGCAAAAATGGGTGCATCCGGAATCGAATTTCTTTGATCCGTCGCATATCCTCGTGGCGGTGGCCTTCTTCATGCTGATTCTGGCTGAGACCGGGAAAATACCCGTGGATAATCCATCCGGCCATTTTGAATTGGCCATGATTGACGAATCCAAGTCCCTGGAATATTCCGGATCCGGTGCCGCATTGATGAAATGGGCCGGTTGTATGAAGTTCTTTGTGCTGCTGTGCATTTTTCTGAATGTTCTTATCGCGCCATGGGGCTTGGCATCCGGAACCGGACTGGACGATGTCCTTTTGGCTATCCCGGTCATATTTGCCAAGATTCTCATTGCCATCGGGTTGCTTGTGGTTGTGGAAAGTTCGCTGGCAAAACTGCGGCTATTTCGGATAACAGCGTTTTTAGGAGTAGCATTTGTCGTGGCGGTAGCAGCGGTGCTTACGCGGATGCTGACGGCTTGATCGGTTAAAGGAACAGCGATGACTCCGGATAAGGTTGCTTGGATTCGTGAAGTGAGCCTGCTGGATGCGGGATGTTTTCTGCTGTGCAGTTTTGGGCTGATCGCGGCAGCGCAGGTGCTTGGTTGCATGCGGATATATGTGATTCAATCGCTGCTACTGACCATCGATTGTGTCTTGCTGGCGCTGGATTACCACAGTTGGGACCTGCTGGCTGTGGCCGCAATTTACCTTATTGCAAAAGTACTGTTGATACCCTTTTTGCTGCGGCGCACCGCCCGGCAGGCCATGATTGCCAGGCGTGAGTTGCAGCAGGTTATTAACGTACCGATGTCGCTGCTGATAGCGCTGGCGCTGACGGTGCTGGCTTATTATCTGGTCGGTCCGATGCTGGTTCATACCGGGGTTATAATTCATGTCAATTTGCCTATTGGATTTGCCTCCGTACTTATAGCCGTCTACACCATCACGGTAAGGCGTGAAGCCCTACCACAGATGCTCGGTCTATTGGCGATCGAAAATGGCGCTTTTTTTGCTGGTATTGCCGTTGCCCCAACCTTTCCCCTGGTCGGGGAGTTGGCCGCGGCTTTTGATATATTGATCATCGTAATGATCCTGGGGGTTCTGAGCACACAGATACACCACCTTTCCGGCAGCACCGAGGTCGGTATGCTGTCTGAACTTACGGAGGATTAGTCGCCATGCTGATTTGGCTGATACTTATCTTGCCTCTTCTGGCGCTGGTGATCGCCGCAATGCCGATAAGCATTGCGCTGGCGGGATGGATTTCCGTATTGACGGCCCTTTTGGATGTGGTCATTGCAGTCATTTTGGCCGGAGAGGCAAGCCATGGCCGCGCCGTGGTGGCCGTGGCGCATTGGGTGGGGATCGACTCTTTTGGCTCGTTGATCCTGCTGGTGGAAACAGTCGGGGCGCTTACGGCGCTTATATTTTCGACAGGTTTTCTGAGTAATCATGCCGCTCCGACGGGCCGCAAACGCCGCTACCTGCTGTGGTTTAACCTTTTTCTCTTCGCGCTGTACGCCGTGCCGTTATTGCGGGAAATTGCGCTGATCTGGCTGGCGTTGACGCTTACTACGTTGTTCTCGGTTTTTCTGGTGAGTTTTGAGCACACGCCCGCGGCCTTGGAGGCCGCTTGGAAATATGCGTTGCTGACGATATTGGGCGCTGCGATTGCAATCTTGGGAATCCTGCTGCTTTACTGGGCGCAAAGCCGGGTCGGACTCACGTTGTTTACCTGGAGCCAATTGAAAGCGTCGGCCCCTCAATTGTCGCCCGCAATTTTGAATGTCGCATTTCTGCTGATCCTAATCGGCTTTGGCACCAAAGCGGCGTTGATCCCGTTTCATGCCTGGCTGCCCGACACCTATAGCCGGGCACCATTTCCAATATGCGCGATGCTCTCCATTCTCGAAAGTGCGGCCATTCCGTATGTGCTTCTGCGCATCGCGGCGGCCGTTGAACCCGCGCCCGGCGCGCGAGTGGATCAATGGCTTATACTGTTCGGACTCGTGTCGGCTGGCGGTGCGAGTCTTCTGATATTGCAAACCCACGAATACAAGCGATTATTTGCGTATTCCACCATCGAAAACGCTGGTATCATTCTGACCGCCGGTGCCATGGGTTCACGTGCCATTGAACGCGCGGCGATATGGCAGATCATCAGCCACAGCCTTACCAAGCCGCTGGTATTTTACGCCGCCGGGGTTGTCTTTTTCCTTACCGGTAGCCTGCGAATCAGCGAGGTGCGCGGCCTGTTAAGCCGGTCGGTGTGGATCGGGGCGGCGATGATGGGTGCCGGACTGGCCATCGCGGGCGCACCGCCCTTTGACATATTTCCCAGTGAACTTGCGATCTTGAAGGCAGGGATGGCCAGCCCAAAGCTGTGGCCGGCCGCTTTACTGGCGTGTTTTATGATCATTTCATTCTGTGCCATCACATATCATTTGTTTCGGATGGTGTTGGGCAAACCCGGTGCCGAAGAGCCCTCCCTGGGTGGCTCGCCGGCGGCCATCCCGCGCAGTTGTATCATCGCGCTTGTTGTTGCGGCACTTCCGGTGGTGGTGCTGGGGTTGTATATTCCCGCGCCGCTGGCCCATTGGCTGGCTGCCGCGACTGCGTCATTAGGAGGCGGTCGGCCATGAATCAGCGAACGCACCCAACCGATGACAACATAATGATCTCCATGCTCAAGGAACTGGGGGATATCGTATCGAATATCCTTGAGTCGGAATCCGGGCGGCTGCTTGCAGCGGCGTGTCGCGCCGACACACTTTCCAGCGCGGTGGCGTGGTTGGTGGACCGGAGAAAATATCGCTTTGCAACGCTGGTTGTTCAGGCGTTGCCATCGGGTGATTTACTGGATTATTGGTTTTACAAACCGGACGCCGGCCCATGGGTAAAGTTGTCCGTGCGCCTTTCGGGGCAGGCCAGAACCGTACCTTCCATCAGCGAACACGTCCACGCCGTTGACTGGCATGAGCGGCAGGCAGAGGATTTATTCGGCATGACTTTTACCGGCCACCCGAAATTAGGCGATTTTGTATTGCATGAGGAATGGCGCGAAGGGGTCAATCCGATGCGCCCGGAATTTGACGCCGTGAAGCCCATGGTGGAAAAAGAGGTGGATCCGCGATGGCATCCGGAGAAAATACTGCGCACCCCCGGGGCATTTCTTATGCCCATTGGTCCGGTCTATTCAGATTGCGCCGAGTCGGCGCAGTTCTTCCTTGAGACTGTCGGCGAAGATGTCGTGCGCATGATTCCTCGCTTTTTTTTCAAATATCGCGGGGTGGAAAAGCTGGCCGAGCATCGCAGTATCCTCGATGTGCTGCTGATGGTGGAGCGCTTTTCTGGCACGTCGGCAGTGGCGCACGCAACGGCATTCTGCCGGGCCGTTGAGACCATCGGGCTCGTTGCAGTCCCGCCGCGTGGTGAGGCATTGCGGCTTATTGGGGCAGAACTTGAGCGAATTCGCCATCATTTCTCGCTGCTTTCGGATATCTGCCATTCTACCGGTATGGTTGTCCCCTCGGCTGACATCGACGTCATGGAGGAAGAATCCTTACGTCTCAGCGCCCAATGGTCCGGACACCGATATCTTTATGGACTTGTATCGCCCGGTGGTGTTGCTCGCGATTTTTCAACATCGGAGTTGGCATTGCTGAGCAATGGAATAACCGGCCTGGCGCATGCGGCGCGACGGCTTTACGAACGGCTGCAGTTTACCAGCAGCTTTCTGGACCGCTTTGAGGGAGTTGGTGTTGTGCCGATGCTCAATGCCCGGCGGCTGGGGCTGGTAGGGCCGATTGCCCGTGCGTCGAGTTTTAAGACCGACTTGCGAATCCATGCGCCGTATGGGTTCTACCGCCATTGTCCGCTGGCAGTCGAGGCGTTGGAAAGTGAAGGCGATGGTTATGCGCGTATCCGGGTGCTGTTTGCCGAGGTTTTTGCTTCTGCGGACATAATCAAGAGGGCATTGGCCAATCTGCCCGATGGGCCAGTGATGCTCCCGGAACAGGCCGTGCCCGCCGGGGAGGCTCTGGGATATGTGGAAGCGCCCAAGGGAGCGGCATTTCACTACGTACGAATCGGTGAAAATGGCGGTGTGGAGAGATTGCAACTCACCACACCATCATTCACCAACTGGCACGGATTTCATCTGGCGGCGGAGAACTTTGCATTCCAGGATTTTCCGATCATGATGGCAAGCTTCGGTTTGTCCATTGCTGAGTCTGATCGATAGAGACTTTTTACTGAAATACATTGGAGTACTCAAGATGTTTGGATGGTTTCTCAGGGGTGCCGCCTCGCGAATAAGAACGACTACCTATCCGCATCAATCAGATTCCAGCCCCGGCACTACACCCGGCCGACCCGTGGCCACGGCGTTTGCCGACGGCCAGGAGGCGCAGCGTGCCGCCGACATGTGTCCAGTGCGGGCCATCAGGGCTGTTGACAGCACGGCAGAAGTGGATCTATCGCGATGTGTGCACTGCTTGTCGTGCGTACGGGGAACAGCGGCGATGAAGTGGAAGAATGATTATAACTGGGCCGTATCAGGCTGCGGCGGCACCACGACCACCGGGCGGGCATTCCGGAAATCACTATCCATTCGCCTCATCGACACCGGCTCCTGCGACGCGGTTATTCAAGAAGTCAAGCAACTCGCAAAACCGTATTACAACATGCACAAATTGGGATTCTTTATAACACCTACACCGCGCCAGGCCGACGTGTTGATGGTCACCGGACCGGTCACCAGTCATATGCGACTGGCGTTAAAAAAAACCTATGACGCCATGCCCGACCCTAAATGGGTGATTGCCGTGGGTAATTGTGCTATTTCCGGGTGTGTCTTTGCGCCGAGCTTTATGTCAGGGGGGGCTGTATCAAACATTATTCCGGTGGATGTCCAAGTGCCGGGATGTCCGCCACCGCCGTTGGCTATTCTTCATGGATTACTGGTGTTGACGGGTCGTGAACAGGAAATAGATGAGGCTCGTGCGACGACTGGCGTGGAGGAAAAAAAATGAATGTTGCGGAAGAACTGTTTCTGGTCTCGCTGCTGCTGTGCGTTGCGGGCGCGGTCGCATCGGTGTTATTGCCGGGTCAGTGGACCGGTCGGGTTCTGGCTGTTTTCGGTTCCCCCGCCACGGCGGCAATGTTGACTGCCGCCAGCCTGGTGCTTTTTGGTCACCGAAGCATTGAATTACACCTGTGGCGGTTTCCGGTGCTTGGTATGCTGCGCCTGCATGTGGATGGCGTATCAGCCTTATTTCTTCTGGCACTGGGCATTTCATTCCTTCCAGCGTTTCTGTTTTCCGACGGATATATGCTCCGATATCAGTCGCACCATGATCCGCGGGCATTTGGCATGTTTTTTCATCTGTTGTTTGCGGTGTGTTCCCTGGTTCTCGCCGCCGGTGATGTAATCAGCTTTTTGTTGCTGTGGCGCGTTATGTCCGCTCTGGCAAGTTTTCCAATTGCATTGGAACACAAGCTGAATGAGAACCGTCGTGCAAGCTACCTGTTTCTGGCGATGAATGAGGCGGGCATTATCACCGCTACAGTTGGAATTCTCTGGATGGTCGCCCTGGCCGGAGGCCATATCGGCTTTAGGCTCCTGCACGCCTCATTAGGCCAAATATCCCCGACCGAGCACTGGGTTTTGTTTCTGATTTTATTTTTCGGATTTTCCGTAAAAGCTGGTCTCGTACCCTTAAGTTCATGGTTGCCGCGGGCTCATCCGGTGGCCCCGGCGAATATGTCGGCGGTTTTATCCGGCTGCCTGCTGAACTTCGGTGTCTATGGCATAATTCGCTTCGACGCCATCATTATGCCCCCAATTTCCGCTGGTCCGGGGCTGGTGGTGCTGGTCGTTGGTGCTGCATCGGCTTTGATCGGGATATTGTATGCCACCATCGACAATGACCTCAAGAAGATGCTGGCGCACAGCTCCACCGAAAATCTCGGAATTATTATTGCCAATGTGGGTATGGGAATGGTTTTCACAACCTGCAAACTGCCCGTGCTCGCTGCGATCGCGTACGTTGTTGCCATGTACCACATGATCAATCACAGCACCTATAAGACGTTATTATTTCTCGGTGCCGGTGCTGTAGACCAACAAACCGGAACGCGTGATCTGAACCAGTTGGGCGGACTGCTTAAGCGCATGCCCATGTTGGCGGCGCTGTTTCTGCTTGGCTGTCTGGCCATTGCGGCTTTGCCGCCGTTGAATGGCTTCGTCAGTGAATGGCTGACATTGCAGACGATTCTCCGAAGCGAAGCCTTTACATCTCACTTAAACCGTGTGATTTTCGCGCTCTGCGGAGCCGGTCTGGCTCTGACCGCGGCATTGGCGGTAACCTGTTTCGTCAAGGCCTTCGCCATGAGCTTCCTGGGCCCGGCCCGTAGCGAAAAATCCGCCCGTGCCGTGGAACCGGTAAACTCTACGCGAATTTCTATGGGCCTGCTGGTGGCTCTCTGCATTTTTCTGGGTATTGGCCCGACTTGGGTCATCCCCGAACTCGATCAAGCCATGGAACCGCTGACGCACGGCCTTGCCACTGATGCACTGGTACCTCCCTTTTTTTCGCACCCGCACGGCGATAAGCAATTCACATCCGGCTTTATGAAGGGCTTTGATAAAATTGGAGCTGGTGCCGGAGAGAAAGCGATTCCTGCGCGTGGGCTGGTCGTGCTCCACCAGGGAGGCCGCAGCAACCCGGTGGTTTATGCCATGTCAACGTTTTACATGTTTGGCGTGCTGGCTCTGATCATTTTTCTCACTTGGCTTGTGGTGCGGGTGGGAACACGCAAACGAATTTCCACAGTTTCTGAACCATGGGCAGGAGGTTTGCGGCACCTCGCACCGGATATGACCTACAGCGCCACAGGATTCTCCAATCCGGTGCGCGTGATCTTCCGGTCGATTTTCGGGCCGGCGGTGCGTGAGGATTCCGATACCGAGGTGGCTGGCCATTTTCGCACGGCTATCACCAGACAAAGAGATGACGGCTATATCGTGGATCGGCTTTTTCTTCGCCCGCTGACAACCGCCGTTAATTACGCGGCAAAACTCCTGGCCATGATTCACAAGCCCGGCGTGGTCAACGCCTATGCCGCATGGGTATTTCTGATGCTGCTGGTACTGCTGGTGGTGAATCGATTGCTGTAATGTGAGAAAGT
>JAJZDN010000118.1 GCA_021805985.1 Planctomycetota bacterium
GCACAAATCCGCTACAATCACGTTCGCAACCGCCACGGCGATCGCTCTGACTGTGTGCCTGGCCGGTATTAACAGCGCCCGGGCCGATCTGGTCGTCAATGGTAATCAAAATGGTACATGGGCCAATAATGCCACCATGACGTATACCAACGCCGCAACTGATCCAACCAGTGTCAGTACCGCGCAGACCGAACTCACGGGGGGAGGCTCGCTGACTGTTTCCAGTGGCACGCTTAATATCAGTTCGACCAAATGGGGATCTTACAACGGGCAGAATACCAACGGTGGCACAAACAATTATTACACACAATCCGGCGGTACGGTAAACTGGACTGCGAAAGGCAGCAGCGAGCAGATATTTGCCATTGCCAATCACGGTGGCAATGGTGATTTCAGCATCAGCGGCGGCTCGCTGAATGTCAATGCCAACCAGGTTATCATCGCTCGCGACAGCACTGGCGGTGCCGTGTCGGGCGAGTTGAATTTGACCGGCGGCGCGGTTACGCTCACCACCGCCCAGTTCGGAATGGGCGGTAGTTTCAGCAGCACCTCCGGAACAAACAACACGTGGACCAACGGAAGCGGCCTAACCGGTACCATCACCTTTGGCTCGGGCAACGGGGTACTGCTGATCACGGGACTCAACAGCACCAGCGCACCAGATTTTAACATCAACACTTCCGATTCGCATATAAACTTCCTTACCGGGAGCGGCGGCAAGTTCGAGGTATCTGCGGCGGGCACCGCGGCCTCGCAGGCGTTCTTCGACGAGCTGGTGACCTCCGGTGCCATTGAGCAGAATGGCGCTTTGGCCGCAACCAGTGACTTTTCATACAGCACTTCGGGCAACAACGGCGTTTTCCAGCTTGCGGCACCTGTCCCCGAACCGGCGTCTCTGGGCCTCGTTGCGGCAGGTGGATTGGGATTGCTGGCCTGCGGATTTCGACGCCGCAAGATTTGCTGATATGCTTAACCGGCTTCGGTCCATTTATAAGCCTACTGTGCGCAGCCGTTCATCCGTCATGTGGTGATCGGCTGTTTTCTTTAAATGAATCATCCGCGGCCCGGAATCTGTTAACGACCACGCCACATGGTCGGTAAACAATGGTCTTTATTTTGTCGCAAGTTGGTCTTTCATTTACTCCATGCGTAAACTAAGTTACCTTCCATCGCAACAAGCGAGCATCGCTTGAACGCAACCGGCAGCAATGCGTAGCTGCAGCAGATGAAGGATTTATGGGTACGGGTTATATTTGTCGCGGCGCATGCTGAAACGAGTGTGCAGGTGGTGGTTAACCGCAGCCGCACCCGCGATACATTTTCGATTGCCATCTGACATGGATTAGAAAGTCCTTTACATGAAAACCAAAAGCCCAGTCCTTGTGAATCGTAAAGAGTTTTTGATGACTGCCGCAGGCGCAGCTGCGGCGATTGCCTTCGGCCCCGCGGTTCCAGCCGCTGATCGCACAGGCCTCGCGCCGCGTTGGGGCAAGCGGGGTAACAGAACATATGGCAACGCAATGCCGGCGCAGAACGCCAATGGAGGCGACCACCCCATCGTGCAGACGAAGTTCACTGCCGATCCGGCTCCGCTGGTGCATGACGGCATCGTCTATCTCTACACCGGCCACGATGAGGACAACGCGTACGGCTTTCTGATGCGTAACTGGCTGTGTTACTCATCGACTGACATGGTGAACTGGACGGATCACGGAGCTTTCGCTTCCCTGAAGACCTTTTCCTGGGCGGAGCAGAACAATGGTGCCTGGGCATCGCAGGTCATCGCGCGCAACGGCAAATTTTATTTTTATGCCGCAGTATTCATGAAAGAACGCCCCCACAATGCCATCGCGGTTGCCGTGGCTGACAAGCCAACCGGACCGTTCACCGACGCGCTTGGACATCCGCTTGTCAGGGGCGACGGATTTATTGACCCGACAGTGTTTATTTATAATGATGGCCAAGCTTATCTGTATTGGGGTAATCCGAACCTCTGGTACGCTAAACTCAATAATGACATGATCTCTCTGTCTGGGAAGATCGTGAAAGACGCCTCCTTTGCCAAGAAGCCGGGAAAGCCGGATGCCTTTCATTATCAGGAAGGACCATGGGCCTACGAACGCAATGGCCATTATTACATGGTCTATGCTTCCACCTGTTGTCCCGAAGGAATCGCCTATGCCATGGGTCACACTCCCACCGGTCCGTGGAAATTCAAGGGATACATCATGAAGCCTGATCGGCGCTCCAGCGGGAATCACCCCGGCATCATTGACTATAAAGGAAGGTCTTATGTGTTCGGCTTTGATTATGAGCTGAACTTCGCCCGGACCGACAAACACCGCGAGCGACGCTCGGTTTGTGTGGCGGAGATCCATTATAACCCTGACGGAACGATTCGCGAGATTCCCTGGTGGAATAACGCCAAAGCCGTGGAACAAATCGGCACGCTGAACCCTTACGTCCGCACCGACGCTGCGACGATCTGCTGGAGCGAGGGAATAAAGTCCGAATCCGGCAGTCAAGGGGAAATGTGTGTTTATCCGACACGTGCCAATGCGTTCATCAAGGTGAAGGGCGTCGATTTCGGCAACGGCGCCAGGTCCTTTACAGCCTCGGTTGCGGCAGCGGCCAAGGGTGGAAAAATTGAGCTTCGCCTCGACAGCCCCACCGGTGCGCGAATTGGAGTCTGCATGGTCCCGAATACCGGAGGTGCAACACAATGGACAACCGCATCCTGCCGGGTCGAACACGCAACCGGCGTGCATGACCTTTATTTCATCTTTACCGGCGAAGAAGCCTTAAGATTTGACTGGTGGATTTTCAAATGAGCGTTATGAAATGGTCGGGGATGACGTCCAGGTTGATCGCGGCGGCCGCCGTTGCCTCCAGCGCAATGCTTTCGGCTCAAATAGCATTGCCGAAAGCCGTGCAAGAGGCCGGCGTTGACCGGACCGGCGTCCCTGCCGTGAAACTGCCGGGCAACAATGACAAGCCCGCCTTTGGCGACGCGTTAATTCCCGATATGGTGGCTGATCCGAGCATCTCGGAAATCAACGGCACATTTTATTGCTATGCGACCACGGACGGTTGGGGACGGGGGTTGGCCACGTCGGGACCGCCGGTCGTGTGGACATCGAAGGATTTTCTCAACTGGAGCTTTAAAGGATGGAGTTTTCCTTCCGACTTTGATTTGAAGTATTGGGCACCCAGCAGCATTGTGTACCGGAACGGGCGCTATTATTCGTTCCCCACGCTGGATGGCAAAATCACCGCCGTGGTGGCGGATTCACCGCTGGGACCATTTCTGGCACCCAATGGTCAACACGTTACCAAAGCCACTGTCCATCCGTTTCCCATCCAACAGAATAGCTCCATTGACGCGGAAGTGTTCATTGATAATGACGGGCAGGCTTACATGGTCTGGTCGCGTCGGCGAGAAGCAAAGCTCAAGCCCGATCTGCTTTCGCTTGCCGGTCCCACCGTCACCATTCCCACCAAGCGTCAAGGGTATTCCGAAGGACCGTATCTCACGAAGCGCGATGGCATTTATTACTATTTTTACACACTTGGCGGCGGCGAAACGTATAAATATGCCTATATGATGAGCCACACCTCTCCAATGGGGCCATGGCAGGCGCCAAAGCATGACATCATCGCCCGAAGCAATCCGGCAGCGAACATCTTAGGTCCGGGACATGGTTGCTTCTTCCATCCACAAGGCAGCAAGCAATGGTATTTTGTCTACCTTGAATTCGGGCGCGGAGGCACGACGCGCCAAATTTATGCCGACAAAATGAATTTTAACGCCGATGGTTCGATTCAGCCCATCAAGCTGACCAAAACCGGCGTGGGTGCCTTGGGTGCAAATACTGAAAACGCTCCGAATCTGGCGTTGGGTTGCAGGGCCACGGCATCGTCCACGCGCCCGAGCTATCGTGTGCGCCTTGAAACGTATCGGAAACTCAAACGTGTGGAAACGTACTCGCCGGCCAACGCGGTGGACGGAGCCAATGGCACGCGTTGGATGGCTGCCGCCGGCGACAGGCACCCGTGGTTTGAGGTGGACCTCGGTGAACCTCACCACATCCGCCGCACCGAGGCATATTTTGTCAAACCCACCGCCGGCCAGGCGTATCGTATCGATTGGTCGCTTGACGGCAAACATTGGCATATTTACGGCGAACATGACACGGTTGTTATCTGTTCGCCGCATCGCGATGAAAAGTCGGTTCGCGCCCGGTATCTGAAACTGAGCATTTTGAAGGGGCATCCCGGGCTTTGGGAATTCCGCGTTTATGGCGATCCGGCCCGGACGCATGGATTAACAGGAGTTTCAAATGAACAACGATGACAAGGTACTTCTGACCCGCAGGGAGTTTGCCCTTGCTGCCGGCGCAGCTGCAGCGATGACCTTGGGTCCCGGTGTCCAGGCATCTCATCGCACCATTCCAGCGCCGCGTTGGGGCAACTGGGTTCATTGGGGAGATCAAGGAAATGGAACCTATTGCAATCCTGTTCTTCCCTCCGATTACAGTGATTTGGACTGCATTCGCGTGGGGTCGGATTTTTACGCCATTTCATCAACTTTTCAATATTCGCCCGGCGTGATAATCCTTCATTCCAGGGATCTGGTAAATTGGCGCATACTGAGCCATGCGGTCAGCGATCTGACGCAAATCACGCCCGAATTGAACTGGGACCGGATGAATCGATACGGCACGGGTATTTGGGCGGGGGCGATTCGGTATTATAAAGGAAAATTCCGGGTCTATTTCAGCGCCCCGCACGAGGGATATTTTATGACCACGGCAACCGATCCCGCCGGTCCATGGGAACCGCTGCATTGCGTGATGCGAGGGGCCGGCTGGGATGACTGCTGCCCGTTCTGGGATGACAACGGCCAGGGATATCTGGTCGGGACCTGCTTTGCAACGGGCTACAAGACATGGCTGTTTAAACTCACGCCCGACGGCCGGGGGTTAATCAAGGGATGGCAAAAATTGTTGGACGAGGGTGAAGGCCGGGAAGCAAACAAATTGTACAAGATCAACGGTTGGTATTATCACCTGTTCAGCCAGTACAATCCGCATGTGGGCCGCTATCTGATGATGCAGCGTTCGAGACACATTACCGGCCCGTACGAGAAGCGGCAGATCAGTTATGCTCAACGACGGGCGCATGAACCAAATCAGGGAGGCCTTGTGCAGCTGCCAGATGGGGCATGGTATTTCTTCACGCACCATGGCGATGGCGACTGGGAAGGCCGCTGTGCAAGCCTGCTGCCGGTAACCTGGGTGCAAGGCTGGCCGATCGTTGGTAAAGTGGGACGCAATAACATTGGCGAAATGGTCTGGAGCGGGCGCATGCCGGTGGCTGGCACACCCATTGTCACGCCCCAGACCGATGACCATTTCGACGAATCAAAGCTCAAAGTCCAATGGGAATGGAATTATCAGCCGCGCGCAGATAAATGGTCGCTCACGCAGCGTCCAGGATTCCTGCGACTGCATGCCTTCAAACCATTGCAGCGCAATAACCTGAAAAAGGCCGGAAACACACTGACTCAGCGCGTGCTTCGTACCAGCTCCAATATTGTTACGATTGCTTTGGATCTGGACGGCATGGCCAATGGTCAACTCGCGGGCTTATGCCATTACTCTTCTGACTGGTGCACAATCGGAGTTCGGCGTGAACACGGGCTGATCCATCTGGAATGGGCACACAATTATACGATCATGCGTGGACCGGAACTCCGATCCCGGAAACTCTGGTTGCGATCCATTTGGGGGCTCGACGGCAAAAGCCGATTTTCCTACAGTCTCGACGGACAATTGTTCAGACCATTTGGGAATCCGTATCAGCTTGGCTGGGGTGATTATCGTGGCGATCGAATCGGCATATTTACATACAACAATGAATCAGAGGCCGGATATGTGGATTGTGATTTCTTCACCTACCACTATGCTCACGCAACTTCGATCACTTGAGTGATCGGTATTAATCTTTGGAGAGGCCATGCTCAAAACCAAACGATCCCGTACGATTGCGATGCTCCACCCGAAGCTTCCGGCGCTATGGCAAGCCGTACTGGTGGTCATCGTACTGGCAATGATTTATGCGGTAACGCCGGCGACAATAGCGACCGCCTCCAGTGCGACACCGAAAGGCAAATTGGCGGCCAAGCCGCTGTATCGCGATCCGGTGATGGACGGAGCTGCGGACCCGACCGTGATATGGAGTTCGACCTACAAAAAATGGTTCATGTTCTATACAAGCCGGCGCGCCAACGTGCCGGGGCTTGGTCGCGGCGTGGCCTGGGTCTACGGCACGCCGATTGGCATCGCAACGTCCGACAACGGCGGTGCGACATGGAAGTATCTGCGCAATGCCGACATTATTTATAAAGCGGCGGTATCTCACCCGACCTACTGGGCACCGGCGGTAGTGGAACATAACGGGTTATATCACATGTTTGTGACATACGTGCCCGGCATATTCAACAACTGGTCCGGACCGCGCTACATCATCCACCTGACCAGCACGGATCTGATTCATTGGCATTATGTCTCCACGCTGCCGCTGGCGAATCCAAAAGTTATTGATCCGGGTTTGTTGCACCTCCCGAACGGGTCGTGGCGATTGTGGTATAAGGACGAAGCAACCGGTTCTTCGTGCGACTATGCCGACAGCCCGGACCTTTACCATTGGAAGAATCACGGGCGGGTGCCGGGACTTTCCGATGTGCCCGGCGAGGCACCTCTGGCGTTTCACTGGAAGGGTCGGTACTGGCTTTTCCGCGATATTGGCAATGCCCTAGCTCTGTATCGCTCCGCCGACGCACTGCATTGGAAACGTGTGGGCACTATGCTGCGGCATGCGGGAACTGGCGCGGGAGACAAGGGTGTCGGTCATCACCCCGATGTGATTTTATCACGTGGCCGGGCGTACCTGTTTTATTTTGTGCAGCATAATCGTCGCAGTTGCATTCAGGTTACCGAGCTCAAATACCATGCCGGTAAAGACGTGCTGACAGTGAATCGCAATGCTCCGACGTATATCGACCTGCTGCCGCCGCGGAATCCGGAAACGGAATCAAAATTTGAACCACCCGGAATGATTCCATCGCCCCCACGAAACGGCCGGTGAGAACCTAATGTCTTTTTTGCCACACAGATCTTGATACCCACAGGAGATTATGACGCATGAGAAATCCAATGCGAATATTGACACGCTATTCAATGTGCCTCCCGATGCTGATTGCCTTGATACTCCCGGCGCACTGGGTAACGGCCGCAGCCGGGCCGGCGTTCTGGAAATGGGCACCCACGCCACCGATGGGATGGAACAGCTACGATGCCTGGGGAACCAGCGTGAATCAGCAGGAGGTGCTGGCGAATGCCCGGTACATGGCGAAATATCTTCGGGTTCACGGTTGGAAATATGTGATTATTGACGCGCGGTGGTATGACCGGACCTCATCCTTGAATGATCGGGAACTCAACCGCCAGCGAGCCGGTGCCAAACTATATGCCGATGCGTTTGGCCGCCTGTTACCGGCGCCGAACCGTTTCCCTTCCGCCTCCGGCGGCCGCGGGTTTAAAGCACTTGCCGCACAGGTGCATGCCATGGGTCTCAAGTTTGGCTTTCACATGATGCGCGGCATTCCGCGGCAGGATTATAAATCCAATACGCCAATTGCCGGCAGCCATTACACCGCACGGCAGGCCGCCGACACGAAAAGTGTATGTGGGTGGTGCCCTGACATGTACGGCGTTCGGAACAATGCGGCGGGACAGGCCTGGTACAATTCATGCGCCAGACTTTGGGCATCATGGGGGGTCGATTTTGTGAAAGTGGACGATCTGTCGAGTCCTTATCACAAAGATGAAATAACAATGATCCGTAAGGCGATCTATGCCTGCGGGCATCCGATCGTGTTAAGCACATCCGCCGGCCCCACACCGATGTGGGCTGCGCAGCATGTTTCGACCCATGCAAATATGTGGCGCATCTCGGGAGATTTCTGGGATCGCTGGAATGATCTGAACCGCCAATTTGATTTGCTGGCCCGCTGGCAGAAATATATTGGCCCCGGCCATTGGGCGGATGCGGATATGATTCCATTTGGCCATATCGGCATTAAAAACACCATCGCCGGCGGAAACAGGGAAACGCGCTTTACCGAAAATGAGCAACATACGTTGTTCTCATTATGGTCGCTGGGGTCCTCGCCTCTCATGCTCGGTGACAACCTGCCGGATACCGATGCGCGGACACTATCGATATTGACCAATGACGAAGTTATTGCCGTGGACCAGGACCCATTGGGACGCCCGGCGCGAAGAATCAAGGAAGGTGGAGGGAAAGAAGTTTGGGTAAAAGCGGTTGAGAATGGCACGGCGGTCGGGTTGTTTAATCGTGGTTCAAAAACTGCGAAGGTTACGCTGTACTGGCGCGATGCCGGATTAGCCGGCAAGGAAACCCTTCGTAATCTGTGGACACACAAAAACATCGGCACATTTGAACAAAGATATTCCACCATGGTTCCCGCACATGGAGTGGTTCTGCTGCTGGCCAAGCGACCGTAAGGCCGCCGGGACTCCGCAAGCAGCGGATGATGCAGCCGACAACCTGCCGGAAGGCAATCGCGAATGCGATATGCCCCGCCTACATCGACGCGGCCGGATCGCCATGCTACGCGCTTCGTGTTCTCCGCAGGAGAACTGTCAACCGCAATGGATGGAAATAATGCGGCGATGTGTGTTCAACGCTGCGCCCCGCCCCCGCTGCACCAAGGCCCCGATCCAACTCGCCCTACCAGATATCCGCCGCGCCCAAGAGGTACTATTAAAAGTTGTGGACGGCGTAAAGGAGGCGGCGTAACCTAAAGGGTGTCTTTTATCTTTTTTTAGGAGTACGCCACCATGGGTAACAGTATGACAGAAACGGTGAAATTTCCAAGTGG
>JAJZDN010000024.1 GCA_021805985.1 Planctomycetota bacterium
CACGAAGGCCACCGCGACAGCGACTTAAAAACGTCAGCTTCTTATGGAGTAACACTATGAAGCAAAAAAATAGAAAATCGGGCTTTACAAACCAGAAAACATCTTGTAACGCTTCAGCTGCCACTCTTTCAAATGCCCCTTCTGAGATCCAAGCAACGGAAAGAGGTCCATCGGTGTGGTGTTCGCCCACCGCTCCGCACGCAAGAGATCTGGCTCGGAATTCGACCGGCCATTAGTGCGATGCACCGTGCGTGCCGCCGCGCCGCTACCGGTACGCTCCTTCGCCCTTTTTTTGCGCACGCATGATGGAATGGCGACTACCATTCTGAAGCTGTCCTCACGCGGAAGCGACTCAACCCAGTAGGAGGTGCGGTAGCGATCCAAAGGCTTCTGGGATACCGCGTGCCAGTGAGGCGGCATCGCGATGCGGACCCTGCCTTGCTGGATTGTGGCCGACCAGAGGGAAGCGTGCAAGCGGCGGTACTCAAGTCTCTCCCAAATTTGTGGTGGAACGTTCATGACAAACGATTGAAGGGCCCAGAGTTTTGGAACGTCGCCGAATCTTTCCGAAAGAGAGCGGAAGTCATCGCGCAAAAAATCTCCGGCAACCGAAGGGGATGGGCGCGACGGACTTCCATTCTGTCCCACCCGGCCCGCCGGCAGCCTCGCTGTAAGCGTGCATCCGCCGAGGCATACTCCCACCGAGGCGATTGACATCACCGCTAAGGCTCGTATTTTATGGTTCCTCCATACCACGATCATGGCCCTTCCACATTGACGTTGGTGATGTCCATATAGTTAAAGTTGACGCCCTTCCCCTCGATAACGCTACCGGTGACGTACAACGTGAAGGGGTCGGCGCTGCAGTCACAGGTGAACTGCCCGCCCGTCGATGTCGGCTCTCCGATCTTCCCAACGAGTCCCGTGACCGTGGCCTCAAAACGCTGAGTGGACGGCTGGTACGTGACAACCATGTCGGCATGGCACTTTTTCTTTCCGTAATCACCGGATTGGATCACGACGACCCCGTCGTGCTGCCTCTTCAGGTAGTCGTACCAATGTTTGATGGCCTCCTCAACAAACTTCTTACCAAACTTCTTGGATAGGGCCGCGATCGTGGGCTCTTCGTAAAGGTCTTCTACAATCGAAAGTGCGGCCTTTAGTAGCCCTACGGCGAGAAAAAACTCGATCTGGCCTAGCAATAGTACCCGACCGGAGAACAGCTCGGCACGAAGTAAGAGTGTCTTGCTGATACTGGCCTGCGTTCCCAAGCTCTCCAGCCTCCCCTCAATAAGCCGCGCTAGTTTCTGTAATCCAGCTTTGTCGAGGTACAGGCCTAGCAGTCCCAGTGGGTCCGGGGTAAGGCTCGGGAATCCCTCCACATACTCATACAAATTCACGCCACCCGCGTATCCGATCGGGTCACGCTGTATCCACCTACCGAGAATCGGCGAATATGTCCGATTCCGCACGTAGTACAATTTCGCCTCGGGATTGAATCTGTATCCGCAATAAATAATTTCGTTGGCACCGTAGCTGGATTGCACGTCATCATCGGTGAACCACACGCCATCTGTGCCGGGTCCGGTGAAGATCAGCGTATTGCCGTAGGCGTCACAATCATAGGCTTCCACAATGCTGCCGTTGGAATTGGTCAATGCCACAGCACGATACAGTAAATCCTGCAGCAGGTAATACGCCCCGGCGGGCAAATTCTGCGGCCCCAGTATCGTCACCGTGGTGAGTTGGATACACTCATCAATATATGTACCCCAGATATACTGGCGGATTGGGGCGTTGCTGGAGTTTCGTTCCTCCATGCACTGCCAGCCCTGCCAGATGTAATCGGTTGTGCCGTTGGGAATACTGCCAGTCAAGCCGCCGTTGAAGATTGTCTTCCTGACACGCCGATTCATGGCGTCATACGTTGCAATAATAAGGCCGTCCGATACACGGTTGACCTGAATCAATCTGTTGAGCGCGTCATAGGCGTAAATCAGGGTGCCGTCGTTTTTCAGGTTCCCATTGGACCCGCCGGTCTTGCCATCATATTGGAATGCAACGGCACTCCCGCCGGTCAATGTCCGTTGGGTAATTTCATTGACGTAATTGTGGCTTCTCTGATCAGTGGATTGACTGCCACCCACGGGCGTGAATGTGCTTGTTTTCCAGTTGCCCAGACCATCGAGGTTATACGTCCTGCTCTGATCGGTATTGGGCAGTGTGATCGCCGCGGTGACGCTGCCACCGCCGGCAAGCTGATAGCCGCCGGTGCTGTTTAATGTGCCTCTCTGGTATTGCAACAGCCGATTCACACTGTCATAGCCCGGCGTGGGCGAGGCGACATTGCCGGTGCTGCTGACCGGTTGATACAGATTATCCCGCTCTTCGGTCTGCAAGGCTCTTTCATAGAACTTACCGCCCGTGCGGTCAAAAGCGGTGGTGTTGCCAACCAATGCCGTGGTATTGGCATAGCCGTTCTGTGCATTAAGCGTGCTGGATAAATAGCGTTTGGTAATATTCCGCCCTGCGCCGTCATAACCCAGCCGGTCGCTGGTGTTATTACCCCATGGCGGATTGACGGGATTTGGGCTTTGCACTGCGGAATTGGTTCTGGCGTTATTGAGATAACTCTGCGCAAGGCCGTTGGCCAGGGCGACTTCGGCGATTCTGCCCGGACCGTAGAACTGCCAAGTTGCAATCACCGCACTGGTGGCCGCTTCGATAATCTGCTTTTTGCGGTACAGCACATCGTAGCCGCTGTTGACCAGGCGGTTGTTGGGATATTCAAACTGTGTGCCGGGAATGGAGGTAAACGTGGTATTTGTCACATAGCGACTGCCTGTACCTAATGTGACAGGCGATTCTTCGATACTGCGGCCCAGTGAATCATAGAAGCTTGTCACCTGCACCGTGCCGGCGCTGCTGATATCCTGATTCTGTGTGGGCCTGTTCAAGCCGTCGTACTGGAACGTCTGGCTGGTGGTGCCGCCGATGCCCGTAGCCGGGGTAATGGCGACATGGGTCTTTCGGCTCCCGAGCCTGTTTGGGAGGCTAGCGAGGCCGCGACGCTGGGCATGTTGGTTGCAGGCAAGAAGTGACGGCGATCGCGACCCTGATGTAGACGGGTCGCAGAGCCGGAGCGACGCCGCCTGCGGCCGAGAGGACCGCGTCCCCCTGGGTTCGGCATCCAGTCGGCCATCTGCGGTGTTATCGCTTCTCGCCATATTTACGTCTCAATATTGCTCGTCGCTCTGCCTTGCATCTGGCCGACTGGATGCCGGACGCGGCTCTCGCTAGCCTCCCAAGCAGGCTCCCGCATCCCAAGTGTTGGAGAACACCGAACCATTTTCATCGGTGTATGTTACCACATCATTGGCAAAATCATAAACAAATTCTCGGCTTGATCCACCCTGATAGGTTTCACTGATCTTACGATCCAGCGTATCAAACGCCCAGATGGTTGTGCCGCCCCGGGGCCGCCTTCCGGCCAAACGACCAGAATCGTAAGGCCCATGGCCGACAGAAGGTATGCAACCAGAGACACAAATTCCCGCCCACGTCACGCACTTCGCAAGCACCCAAACGACCGAAACGGTCGGACGGGAGTATAGATTACCGCCCCGCGGGTCAAGAAAAAAATAGAAAGTTTGTTTCGGTTTTTCCGGTGGCCGGGTGGGGGTGAATCCGCAATTGCGTCGTTCGTTGACGGCCACATTGATGGCTACTTTTCACAGCATGATTCTTCGCGTATAATTCCAGCCACTGAATCGCCGGAGTGGCGGAACTGGCAGACGCGCCGGACTCAAAATCCGGTTCTCGCAAGAGAGTGTGGGTTCGATTCCCTCCTCCGGCATCCGCAGTAAAATCAATGCTTTCCCGCATCAAGTGCGACGGGGCGAAACGCATCGTTTCAGGACATCCAGCTTCCGCGACTAACTCAACGCTACCGCATTGAGCCAAAGACATTCATTATGATTAAACACAAAATGCTGTCTAAAACACATAGCGGTGCCACGGTTGGATGCCAAACGCGTTCATGGAAAAAGTCCACGTCCCGGCCGGGCGCGCGGGGCATTTCAGGGCCGCCCTGTGAGATGCTTATTATCCGGGCATGCGCCTGGAGTTATTAATGAGGGACGTCCTCCACCCGGCGCTCAAGGCGGGGGCCTAGGCGGGTGGCCAATTCGTAGCCGATGGTGTTGCACGTCGCTGCCAGATGGTCCATACTGATGGGGGAAAGTGGATCGTCAGAAATGATGCTTACATAGTCGCCCACTTGGCTGTCGCTATCGGTTAAATCAATCAGGGTCTGGTCCATACTCACCCGCCCCACTACCGGCAGCTTCTTTTCACCCAATAGTACAAAAGATCGATTGGACAGTTCGCGCGGATAACCGTCGGCGTATCCCACCGGCACCACGCCTACGCGGCTGATTCGGGCGGTGGTAAATGTGTGGCCATAGCCCACCCCCGTTCCGGTGGCACAAGGATGAATCGCGGTAATCGGGGCGGTTAGCCGGGCAATAGGAGTTATGGCGGCGACCGGTGCCGCCAATGACGGCTGCAATCCATACAATGCGATCCCCAATCGCACCATATCCAGAGCGTTCAAGCCATCGTGCCAGGCACCGCCGGAATTATGGGCATGCAAAATTAATTGCGGATCGCAGTTTTTTTCCGCGGCTGTCGCCCGGATGAATTCATTAAGTTGCAGCGCATTAGCACTATGACCCGGCTGATCCGCATGGGAGAAGTGCATAAATATGCCCTCCAGGCGTATCGCGGATAAAGCTCGCACGTGTTGAATTAATGTCGGCAGTTCCTGCAACGATACCCCTTGCCGGGTTAAGCCGGTATCAACCTGAACATGCACGGCCAGGGGACCATCGCGCCCCATGGCAAGCAGATGAGAACTTAAATACGAGGCGGATTGCGCATCGGTTACAGTAAGCCGCACGCGGCCTGAAGCTAGAACGCGCATCACATGTGGCGGCAAATCAGAAGATTCGGGTGTTATAACCAACGGGGCTAAAACCAAAATCGGCAAGTTCGCATCCAGGGCAACCACATGGATTGCTTCCTCAAGCGAATACACACACAACCAGGATATGCCGGCCGCCGGCAGCAGGGGAACAATGTGTTGCAACCCGTGGCCGTACGCATTGGCTTTTACAGTGGCACCAAGCAGCACATGGCCGGGCAGGCGGGATCTAAACGCCTGCACATTGCTGCGTAAGCGGGCAGCGGAAATTTCCAACATTCCATTCTGGGCTATCATAGAGGCAGTTCTTTCGTGGCACGGCGCAAACGGTCTTCAATGGCCGCCCATACGCCAAAATTATTTTCCGGGCATTGTATCAGCAGCACATCACAGTCGGCGGCGTCCAATTCGCGCAGGGCACCATACAAGGCTCTGGCACATGCTTGCTCAACGGCAGGCAATATAAGTATTTTCGCCATCCCCGCTGGAACGGCAAAACCTTCCAAGCATAGCATTCCGATGCGCTGATTTCGCAGGGTTAGCAAATAGGCGTTTAATCCTGGCTGATCCGAGGCGTAAAAGCGATACGCCACGGTCCGCGGGGCATAATGACTTTCCAATTGCCCCGGACTCTTCAACGGCTCATTGGCGGAATTTCCGGCGTACTTGGCCGCCACGGTGACTTGCACGGAAAATCCGGCATCGGTAAGACATTGGGCCAGCATGGCCTGTGTAACGGCCCCCGGACGCAGTATCACCGGGGAACTTCCGGTAACGTCCACCACCGTGGATTCCAAACCGACCTTGCATAGGCCGCCATCTAGAATCAATGCAATACGTCCGGCCAGTTCGTCAAGGACATGCTGTGCCGTGGTAGGTGAGGTGTGACCCGAACAGTTTGCACTCGGTGCAGCAATGGGCCGGCCGGCTGCCTGTAATAGCGCTTGGGCAACGGGATTATTGGGGCAACGGATAGCCACGGTAGTTTTCCCCGCGGAGACAGCCGGGCATATCTGGTCATTACGCTGCAAAACCAGCGTTAAGGGGCCTGGCCAGAATGCTTGCGCCAGGACCGCCGCTATGGCGGGAAACTCGGATGTATAGTCGCGAGCTGCTGACACATCCGGCACGTGTACAATCAGCGGATTATTGCCGGGGCGGCCCTTAACCTGATAAATTCGTTCAATGGCCGATGCGTTGCCTGCATCGCCACCTAAGCCATAAACCGTTTCCGTGGGAAAGGCGACAAGCTCTCCGCGACGGATTAAATCAGCGGCTTCCTGCAGGCCGAAATCAGCGGGTTCAATGCGGGTCAGCACGGCAGAAATTCTTTACGTGGAATATTAAAATGGCCAACGGGCCGCGGACCATGCCGCGTTACCACCCGACAATGTTATATCCGCCATCGACATAAAGGGTTTCTCCGGTAACCCCGGAGGATAATTCGGAACAAAGATATAGTGCGGTTTTGCCCACATGCGCCGCCGCATCATCTGCATTCCATGGCAACGGAGATTTTTCAGTGTAATGGGCCATCATTTTATCAATATCGCCAATGCCCCGAGCCGCCATGGTTTTAATGGCTCCCGCGCTAATGGCGTTGACACGAATATGTTTTTCGTGCCGGCTCATCTCCGCCGCCAGATAGCGCACCGTACACTCCAGAGCCGCTTTGGCAACGGCCATGACATTGTACATAGGTATATATTTCTCCGCGCCCAGATAGCTCATGGTGATAATGGAGCCATTGGGGTTCATCAGTGGCTGCGCTTCGCGGGCCATGGCTAAAAGGGAATACGCACTTATATCCAGAGCCATTTTCCAGGCCTCACGGGTGGTTTGCAGAAAAGGATTGTGCAACGACTCGGCCGGGGCAAAGGCCAGAGAGTGCACAAGAATATCAAACGTGCCGAACGCTTCACCGGCCTGCTGAAAAGCAGATTTAATATCTTCATCTTTGCTGACATCACACGGAGCGAGAACTTTAGGGGAAAAGCGTTCAACGGCTTTGACGACCCGGCGGTGAATTTTTTCGCCAGGCAGATACGAAAATCCCAATTCACAACCCGCCTTATGGAGTTCTTCGGCAATGTGCCAACCGATGGAATATTCATTGAGCACGCCAAAAATAAAAGCTTTTTTTCCCGCCAGCATGGACATCGTATAACACCCTTTATCTGAAAGTTTTTCCGCCGAATTTAAAGACTATTAACGCGGGTAATCACCGCGTAACAATTGAATCGTCGAGGCGCGGTGAGAAGCGCGGAACACGGCCGCCCCCGCCACCAGCACGTCCGCACCAGCTTCCAGGGCGTCATGCGCGGTGCGTATGCCAATACCGCCATCAATCGACAGCCGCTGACGCGGTTCCAGCTCATTACGTAGTGAGCGGACCTTATTGAGCACTTCAGGCATGAAGCTCTGGCCGGTAAAGCCTGGATGCACGCTCATCACCAACACCAGATCTACCTGATTAAGGACCGCCTTGATCGCTTCAGGCGGGGTTTCAGGGTTGAGGGAAATACCCGCCGTCGCCCCCAGATCATGAATCCGTTTTATTAAATCCACCGCCCCGAAACGCGTGAGTCCCGGCGCTTCAATGTGAAATGTAATATGGCCGGCTCCCGCTTCAATAAATGACTTAACAAAATCCTGTGGATCGGTCACCATCAGATGCACGTCCTGCATAAGATGACACGCCCGCGCCAAAGCCAGAACAATATCCGGCCCCATCGTCAAATTGGGGACAAAGTGGCCATCCATTACATCCACATGCAGAAGATCGGCACCGGCACGTTCAATATCGGCGGCTTCTTCGGCCAGACGCCCAAAGTCAGCCGCCAGAATGGAAGGCGCTACCAGAGGCAAGTGCGGCGGACGCAAAAACACGCTGTTCATTCTTCAGGCATCCCAATGTTGCCAACAAAAAACGCTTGATCGAAGCGGCTCAGTTAAACAATCTTGTTCGCACGATCCGCTTTTCTCTACTTAGGGCATCACACGGAACCTTTCCGCGGCGCTAGTGCGCGAAAAGGGCCCACTTCCCTGTTCAATCCTTATTGAATCATACCGTATCTAGAATGTCGATGCACGGAAATCCGCGACCTTCCATAAATTCCAGGCTTGCTCCTCCGCCCGTGGACACGTGCGACACTTTGGCAGCCAGGCCAAACTGCTCGATGGCTGCTGCGGAATCACCACCGCCTATGATGGTCGTGGCTCCATGCCCCGTAATTTCCGCCAAGCTTTCCGCCACAGCCCGGGTTCCCGCCTGGAACGGCTTTTTCTCAAAGACCCCCATGGGGCCATTCCATACCACTGTGCGGGCGGATCGAATCCGATTCTTGTAATCGGCAATTGTTTTGGGGCCAATGTCCAGACCTTCTTTGTCATCCGGTATTTTGCCTTCCACCACCGCCGTGACGGCTGTATCAGAAATTTCCGATGCCACGACCGTATCCATTGGCAAGACCAGTTTGCCTTCACCCTTCGCCAGCAGATCGGCCGCCAGATTTACCTTATCCCGTTCCGCCAGAGACTTGCCGATCAGCTTACCTTGCGCCAGAAAAAACGTGTAGGCCATCGCGCCGCCGATGAGGATGGTGTCGGCCTTTCGCAGCAGATTTTCAATGACGGCAATCTTATCGGAAACCTTCGCGCCACCGAGGATTGCAATAAAGGGGCGATTGGGATGATCCAGCGCCTCACCAAGAAACTTCAACTCTTTTTCAATCAGGAATCCGATGACGCGCTTACCCGACCCCAAAATCTCGGCCACACCATACGTAGAGGCATGTTGCCGATGGGCCGTACCAAAGGCGTCATTACAATACAGATCTCCCAACTTGGCCAACTGGGCCGCAAAGGCCGGATCATTTTTTTCCTCACCTTTATGGAATCGCGTATTTTCCAGCACCACCACATCGCCGTCGGCCATTTGGGCAACCATTGCTTCCGTTGCGGGGCCAACGCAATCCGGTGCAAGCTTCACATTCTTTTTTAACAAAACGCCGAGATGTTCCGCCGCCGGCTTAAGAGAAAACTTCGCCTCCGGGCCGGACTTGGGCCGCCCGAGATGGCTCATCAAAACCGCTTTTCCGCCGCGTTTGATAATATTTTCAATGGTCGGCATCGCTGAAACAATTCGGCGATCATCGGTAATTTTTCCGGCCCCATCCAATGGGACATTAAAATCCACACGCACCAATACCCGTTTACCTTTAACATCCAACTGGGAGATTGTTTTCTTTGCCATGTTTCTTCCTGCTTCCTGAACATACTATTATCCCACCACCAACCGGCGGTGCGGAATCAAGTTGGTATGCTAGGAAATACCTATCAAGCGGTCAAGCGACAGGATGCGGCAATGACATGATGCGATAATGGCCGTCCCGAGTATATTTCCGTTAGAATTCCGGCCATGAAGGATGTAGTGACAAATTCCTCTACGGGCACAGATAAACAAAATCACGGCATTATGCCATTGCACCGCCCATCGCCGCGCCGCCGGATACTGGTATTGGCTGCCGGATTCGCGATTCTACTGGTGCTGCTGCAGATTTGGCAGTTGCCCCGAATTGCCGGTTGGACGTTTTTTTCATTCTTTGATCCCGGCACCGCATTGAAAGGCGATTTGCTGATTTCCATGGGAATGAAGCCGGCGATTGATTTTGGCTACACCCACGGTTTAGCCAGCTTAATGGTGGCCCACTGGGGTTTTGTGATTCTCGGCCGCACGCCCACGGCTTATCTGCTGATGACAGCGCTCATGGAAGTGCTCATGGCTGTGATGATCGCACGCTTCGCAGTCGCCATGAAATTATCACGCCCGGCGTTGGCATTTTTATTTATCGCACTGCCCATAGCGATTATGCCGTGCTATCTCACACTCACCCACCCGCTCGAGGCATTACTACTGCTCTGGGCTATCGCGGAACAAGCTGTCGGCCGGCGGCCCCGCGCATTGGCAATCTGCACCGCGTGCGTATTTGTTAAACCATCCATGGCCTATGTATACGGTTTGCTGCTTCTGATCTGGACGATTATAGAGTGTTACCGCCATGAGTGCCGCTGGTCGGGGCTGCTGCGCCGCACCGCCCCCGCGATGGTAACCGGTGTACTGATGGCCGCAGCGATGATTTGGCGATTTGGAATTCAATCACTGCTTTTAACCATCGTGCCGATCACCGGAATGCGCACCTACAAAGATACGCATTTTGGCTTTTTTTCCGGCAGCGGTTTGCGGTTCTGGTCGCCAGCTTTTCACCCGTGGTATTACTATATTATTACCCCGGCGGGGATTTGGCTGGCGATGTCCGCGATACTGCTATGGGTTCTGCTGATACGCGGATTGCGGCAAAGAAACCCTCCAGAAAATATCGGCAAGAGGCATTATGTTGGCGGCCTGATCACCGATTGGGTCCATGCGCCCAGCCGTTTCATGGAAACAGCGCTTTCTATCGGCATCATGCATATTGCTTTCGTATTGGGCTTTTACGGATGGAAATATGCCTGGGAATATTATTCTTATTTGCCGGTTCTGTTTACAACTCTGGTAATCACCCGCTGCCGGGCCAGACAGATGCAGTTCGCGTTGGCAGTGGGAATTATGGCGCTTTGCAGTCAGGTGCGCAATGCAGGCCTGACGTTCTGGTGTTGGCAAAACAAAACGCGCGACCAGCAAACCGGATATTTATGGGCCTATCCCAACCAAGCGGCACAATGGCAGTACGTCTGCCGGAAGGTGCGGGGCCATCACACGTTGATACTTTCCAACGGCTATTTGCCATGGATGCCCAAAGGCATGACCATGCCCTTAAGCTGGTTTCCCGAACCGGGAATTCCCACGGCCATAGAAATGCGACGGCTTAAAAGCGAAGCGTTGGCAGCACATTATATTGTGGTACGGCGCGAATATGGGAAGTTTGGCTTATGGGTTAATCCGGCCTTCGCCTCAGTTCGCCACAGATTTTCGCTGCGGTGGCAAGGGCAATATTTTTCGATTTGGAAAATTAATGCTTCTCCAACCACTGCTGGTAGTTCAGCCGCGGCATATTGAAGCGATCCCGGGAGCGCACATACGTTGCCGGAGCACCCATGCGCCCGATCGGGTGGAACGCTTCGGTACGAATATGCTTTTTGTCCGCATCGTAGATTTCATCGGCAATCCGCAAATGTACGATCTGGCCGATGAAGACAATATTTTCTCCGATCTCAATATCTTGCACCCGACGGCATTCAAAACTTGCCGCAGATTCCGCTATATGGGGCACTTTCACTTCTCTTCCTGCGGTACACGTTAAACCGATTTTTTCCACTTCACTGGTGCCATTGGGGAAATCCACGGAACATTCGTTCATCTGTTCCACCAGTTCTTCGGTTACCAGATTCACCACAAATTCACCGGTGCTCCGAATATTTAACGCGGTATCTTTCGGGGTATGGCTTCCGGGTCGCCGCCCGATCCCAACGGCCAGAATCGGCGGTTCAGCGCCAAGCATATTAAAAAAACTAAAGGGTGCCGCGTTAATAACTCCTGCCGCATCTATACTGGTAATCCACGCAATCGGCCGCGGCACGATCAAATTGGTCATGAGTTTATAAGAAAACAAATAATCCGTTTGAGTAATATTAAATTCCACGGGCATAAAACTCCATAATGTCTTACCAAGATACTCTACCATAATATCTTAGCCGCCAAGATCCCCCTCTCGCCACAATCCAAACTGGCGATCCTTTCGGCGATGCCTTCGTTGCCCCACCGCAGGCCAGAGCCATACAATACTCCACAAGAGTTACGAACTGCCCAACGGCACTGGAGTGTACATTGTTTGCTTTAATACTCAATCCACACGATACGATCCGCACGCTGGCATATATCCGTCTGGGTGCCAAGTTTCCCAAGTCAGTCAGTGCGATCATTTTTGAAAATCATTGGGCCATCTGGGCTGCAATGTTTCTGGTTTCCGCCGCTGTGATCTGGCGGGGCATTAATACCCAACAGGCCGTACCGCGCAATATCGGAGGCATCATTTTAGCTGTCGCTATCGTTTGGATTGTCACTGCGGCACTGGTGGTAACTCCGCATGAACGTCTGGTGAATGCCAATGATGCGATCATCAGCGCGGCCGCACACGATGATGTTCCATCCATCATGCACTATATTTCACGACGTGCTACCTTTGGCCAGTGGAACTATGCCCAAATTCAATCCGGCCTGGCGGATCGACTGAAATCGGCCCATATCACTGGCAACATTATTCGATCCATGACCGTGGAGATGCGGGGTGATCAAGCCGTTACGCGTATGGTTATCTGGACCAGCACCCGCGATTACGGCCCGGTAATTACCTCCTGGCGATTTATCTGGCAGGATCACCTCCGACCAGGGAATTGGCGCATTATGGAAGTTGATTTACTGGCGATCAATGGCCACCGCGCAAGGCCGGGGGCCGTGATTCCCATGCCGCGATAGCCAAGCTGGCTTATCACCTGGGCTATCAATAAGGCCCGCGAATGTTTGCGGCAATATCCGTTGCGTACAATTCCCGCAAATGTTTATGCAACGAAGCCGGCAGGGGAGAAAGATCGCTGGATTTGGCATTATTCAGCGCCTGCTGTGGCTTGGACGCGCCGGGAATAACCGTTGTTACAGCGTCATGGTCCAGGATCCAACGAATGGCGAATTCTGCCATGGTTTGATTTTGTGGCACCCATGCTTTCAACCGATCCGCAAGTTCCACACCGCGCGAAAATTCCAAACCGGCAAACGTTTCGCCCACATTAAATTTCTCTCCGTTGCGATTGTACGTGCGATGGTCACTGGGCGCAAAAGTGGTATCACGTGTGTATTTGCCGGCAAGCAATCCACTGGCCAGCGGCAGCCGCACGATAATGGCGACGCCCTTTTCCTTCGCCTCGGCAAATAATTCATCAATCGGCTTTTGTCGAAAAATGTTGAAGATAATCTGCAATGAATCACAATCCGGTTGTTGCAGGCATATTTTTGCTTCCTGCACAGTTTCTACACTGGCACCAAAATGCCGGATGAGTTTTTCGTCCTTTAATTTTCGCAGCCAGTCAAAAACATGCCCCGCTTGCAGGTGCCGCATGGGTATGCAATGCAACTGCGTTAAATCCAGTGCCGCAATGCCCAGCCTTTCAATGGAGCGCAAGGTGCACTCGCGCAGCAGATCGGCCGTGTAGCCATCAGGATATCCTTGCAGGCGTCCAAGTTTGGTGGCAATAAATAAAGGCTTTGCACCAGCCGGCCGTGATTTGAGATATTTACCGATCAGCATTTCGCTTCGGCCGCTGCCGTAAACATCCGCTGTATCAAAAAAGGTAACACCGGTCTGATCGGCGGCTTGAAGAATCTCCATCGCCCGCTGTTCCGGCACATCCCCCCAATCAGCGGCACCAAGCTGCCAGCAACCTAATCCAATTTCCGAAATACTGGCCCCAATCCGACGTGAACTGCGATACTGCATAGATAAATTCTCCTGCCTGAAATCACCGGCTTCATAATAATACAAAACCATGAAATGCGGCAGCGCGTGCTCCGATATGGGCGCATCCGTTATATACTCTGGACGCCTTTCGATGGGACCAACGGGCGTTGGAATCCGTTGTACCGCCGGCATCTTGCCTGCATGGGAAATGCGACAAAAGCAAGGGGGATGCCTGCGGTACCTACGCTGCGCCCGTCTTCCCAAGCGAGTATCATCAATTTCCCAGTGGAGTAGACCTGATTGGTAGACACCCCATCCACTCTGGGCGCGGCCGTTCAAGAAAATCGGCGATCCCGAGGCGCGGGGAGCAGCATGTTTCGCCCGATAATAATATTTTTGATTATTTTTTCATTTTTTTGTTGACAGTCTAAGAAACGAGCGTATTCTCTACTGCGTCGTGTGGAGAGGGAGAAATCGGATTTTCTTCCTAAACAAATAATTCAGGGATTGCAGTGGCTTAGCCGCGATCAGCGATTTGTTGCCCGGAAAATTCTCGGTCAGCAGGACGGGATTACTGCGCGCCCATTGTTTGTAAATACATATTTGCCGACTACGTGCTTTTTCAGCATGAGGGGTTTGTTGCGCCTTGTGCAAGGTGATTTTAACAGTGCTTTGGAGGAATTTTACCGTGACTAAAACTTGGGTTCTCATGCAGGGGCGTAGCATCGCCGGGATGGTGATCGCAGCCACACTGTGGTTGCCAGTGGCCACGAATAAAACTTTTGCAGCCGTGCAGGATACGCCAATATCGCTGACCAGTTCAAGCTGGAATGCAGACGTGGTGTATGCGTCGGGCTCCAGTGCCGACACGGCGGTGGCATTTGATGGCCAATTCGCATGGGATGCGGCCGATGCATTCCTTTACGGGGGCACCTACGTCAATATAAATGCAGGTTTACCAGCCTCCATGGGTTCATTCACACCCGTGTATACACCCTCTCAGCCAACCAACTTCACCAGTGCGGCCACGAACTCCGTCACCGGATCACATACCGAATTTGAATTTCAGCCCTTTCTCTCCAACAATGTTAATCTTTTCACCAGCAGTTCACCTGGAGCCACATTGGCGCTTACCACAGCCACTGCTTACGATAGCATCGCAATCCTGGCCGCCTCGGCGGGGTCCGGAGCCGGTTATGTGCCAGTTAGAATGACTTTGACTTTCGCCAATGGGTCAACGAGTTCGCTAATTCCTTACAGCGTTTTTGACTGGAGCAAATACGCTGGTGCCTCCGGCAATATGGCTCTTCCGAATCCCGTTGACCGCAGTACCGCTGGCAGCACGCCCACATTAAACACATCGTCGAAGTTGGACGTCGGTAGCGCAAGCGATTTCCAAATGTACGAAACAGATTTTAACCTGCAAAGCCTCGGCTACTCCAACAATGCCATTACGTCCATCGGCTTCAGCGCTGCGGCGGGCGGGGATGTTGGCATTTTCGCATTAAGCGGGTACGCCAATCCTACACAACCTCTGCCCGTCCAGCCCGCCGCGCTGGACCCCGCAGCTCCGCTGCCCGGTTCTATGCCACTGGCTTTATGCGGTGGAACGCTACTGGCCCTGGCCGCCCTCGGCCGACGATTCGCGCGCAATCGGAGACAAATGATGCGGTAAGCGTATCCCCGCGTTGACGGCGGCAACGCCATAGTACGTTGCGCGACCGCTGCATATAGCGGGTGCCCCACAGCGAGATTCCCTCGAAGTCGCATGAGGGTAAGCGGCTGCGCGCAGGCCTGGTAGAGTTCAGAATCTTCCATGTTTTTCAGCCCCGTGCGCGGTGCCACGCGCGGCACGCACGTTCAGAGGGTTTTACGCCGGTAACTTCTTCGCGTGGCGGGCAATTCGAGTATAGTGTGAGGTGTTGATTACAGGCAAAGGAAACTAATTTATGGCTCTTACGGAAAAAGACATGGCTCCGGCGTTTTCGCTTCCGGGCACCGATGGCAAAACGATAAGTTTGAAAGATCTCAAGGGGAAAAAAGTGGTGCTCTACTTTTATCCTAAAGATGACACTCCGGGCTGTACCACAGAGGCGTGCAATTTTCGCGACGGTATTGCGGACTTGGAAAAGGCCGGGGCCGTGGTTCTGGGCGTAAGCCCGGATACCGTTGCCAGCCATGAAAAGTTTCGGGCAAAATTCAGCTTGCCCTACGCTCTGTTGGCTGATACCGATCACGCGGTGGCTGAAGGGTATGGCGTCTGGAAGGAAAAATCCATGTATGGCCGGAAATATATGGGCATTGAACGCACCACGTTTATCATCGACGGCAACGGGGCCATTGCCAAAATTTTCCCCAAAGTAAAGGTGCCGGATCATCACGCAGAGGTGTGCGCAGCATTGGCAGCGCTGGGAGCCTGATGCGCGAATCTGCAGGCATCGCTTCATTGGCCACGCGAGTTTCAATACCCGGCTGCAAGCGCAGACGTACCGCAGGCCTCTGGCCTGCTTGGTTGTGCTTCCGATGCAGGCAGGATGCCTGCTTTACAACGTCCGTCGCCTGTTGGTCATGCCCGGTTGTTACGCCCGCATATCCGGAGCCAGATCATAAATGCTTCGGACCTCAAGCTTGCGGCGGAAATCAGCGGGTGCCAGTGGCTCATCAAGCGTAATATGAATCAGTGCGGTGCGTCCGGGGCGGATAGCAATAAAGTTATCCGAATAGGTGGCGGCCGTATCTTTCACATTGGCAAAAGCCCAGAGAGCTGGTGCATTGGCGTCAATTCGCACGTCATAATGCAGCCCGTTTCCGCTGATATGAGCCGCCAGTTGCGGCTTGTTGCATTTGAGGTCCAAGGGTCGCCCAAAGAACAGCGCATTATCCGCTACGGTGCGGCTGCCTACCCGTACTTCCGGCCAGATGATTAAATTCTTAGCCCCGTGGCTCTTGATCAGGTCCGCCAAGTCTAAGCTGTGCGCCAGGCGGCTGGTGCGGGCGGGAATGTGAACTGCCATTTCACCATGCATCACCACAGTACCGGTCATATCGGTTACCAACCAGCGCAACTCACCGGAAGCATCCGTCTGCCGATCACTGGTAATATGCAGTTCCGCTTTGCCGGTTTTCGGATCAGGTATGCCGCTGACCAGAATTGGTGCGAAGAAATGTTTGCTCTGATATTGAATAGCCTTTAATCGGCGATAGTAATCGATCATGGACCAGGTGGGTCCGGGCCAGGAGTCGTTAAATTGCCAGATGGTTGCCGCCATGGATCGCGGCATATCACGCCGCCAGTGCTCTACGCCGTAACGGATTCCATACGCCTGATTGATTTGCGTCAGCACGAGGGTGTCGTCAAAATTTTCCGGTGCTTTGCCAAAATACATATTGGTATAGTGCATGATAATGCCGATGCCGTGGCCGCTGCCGTCCATTTCGTGATAACGCATCACTGGAGAATGAATACTCTTGCGATCGGCGGCGTCGGTATAGGACGCGACAGTCAAGGGATCGGGGAATGATTGCATGCCGAATTCCGTGACAAAGCCTTCCACCGTGCGATACTGTTCAAAGGGTGCCATGGCATGCCACACCGCCCAGGTATGTATATCGCCGCTGCCCGCGGCTCCGCTTCCGACTTCATAAAACGCGCCCGGCACAAGCCTATGCACCGTTCCCCCAATGACGTCACGGAACAGATGGTAATACCCCTTGAAGTCCTGAATTTCATTGTTGCCGCTCCAGATCACAATGGAGGGGTGATTGCGGCAACGCATGACCTGTTGATCCAGCTCGGTCTGTAAATTGGCCATCCATTTTTTGTCATTGACCGGATAGGTATCATTGGCAAATTTGAATTCAAACTGCAGCATGATGCCCAGTTCATCACAGAGGTCAAATAATTCATCCTGTTCATAATATCCGCCCCCCCAGAGGCGGATAAAATTAAAGTTACATTCAATGGCTTTTTTCATATACCAGCGGATAATTTCCGGCGTTACATGTGTGGGAAGGTTATCGGCGGGAATCCAATCCGCGCCTTTTACAAACACGGGCACACCGTTAACTTTTACGTGCATCGCCACCCCGTTTTTGGGGGCTACAACGTCAATTTTTCGCAGACCGATGCGCCGTTGCGCGGTATCGATGACCTTCGCAGCCGACGGGGTTCCCGCCGCCAACACATCCACCACGCTGCCGGCTGATTCGTGCAGTTGTGATTCCACCACATATAACGGATGTTCCCCCATTCCGTTGGGCCACCAGAGCTTGGGTGAAGGGATTTCAACGTGACATCGTGCCATGCCGCCGTTCACCGGAGCCGAAGCGGTTGCCACGACCTGATTATCAAATAAGACCCGCGTGGACACCTGGGCATCGGAATTGCTGCTGGAAACACTGGTTTGAATATCCAGATGCACGGCACCGGACGCATCGTGATGCTGCAAAATTCCCAGATCCGTGATTCGTGCGTCATAGCCCAGAATTTCAATGCCTTTCCAGATGCCCTGCGTCAGCACCGCCCGGCACCAGTCCCAGCCCCACATATACGGTGCTTTACGCACCCAGCAGCGCGCGTCGCTTAAGTCAATGCCGTAGTCGCTCTTGTAAGCCGCGCGATTTTTTTCCACATACGGTGTCAGGGTATCAAACCGGATGCGAATGGTGTTATGGCCGGCCTTGATGTGCTGCCGAACGTCAAAACTCCAGGACCTGAACATATTGTCCGCATAGCCCACTTGATTGTCGTTAATCCAGATAGTGGCCAGCGTATCCAGCCCGTGGCATTTCAGTTCCACGTGCGGCTTGGCAAGCATTTCCGGGGAAATATTAAAGCTGCGTTCATAAATCCAGTTCTTTTCGGCCACCCACTGAACCTTACCGTTGTCTTCACGGTAATAGGGGTTGGGAATTTTCTTGGCACGCATTAAATCAGTGTACGTGGCACCGGGCACAATGGCGGGATTTTTTTCCGATTGGCCCTCTTCATGCATGGTCCAGGTGTCACCAGCCAGATCCACCGCCATCGATGGCATCGGAACTTCCGCCGGGGCAGTAGTCGCCTGCTGCCCGCCCGGCGTGCTGCACCCGCTTAGTGCCAATACTACGCCAGCCCCCGCCGCCGTCTGCAGCATCTGCCGCCGAGTCAGGTGTGTCGCTTCGATTCTGTTTTCTTCCATGTGCATACCCCTTTGTTTCACTATCTACAATCTACAATGAGCAAGGATTAAAATCTAAGGACTTTCCTATTTATTGATCAGTGATCAATGACTACTGGTTAACGCCTTCTTAATCAACGCACCAAAGGCGCTGGGCTGATAGCGCCAGTTTTTTATCAGTACCGGACCGGCCTGCGTGTGAAACGACCAACTGCACCAACTGATATGATGTGCCGCCGCATACGCAATAACCTTTCTGCCAAACGCCAATTGTTTCCCCGTGCCACCGAATTCATCAAAAATCATTGGCACCTTTTTGGCCGCAAGTTCAAAGCTGTGCATCCATCGCGGCTTCCATGGATATACGTGACAATCATACACAATATTTTTTCCCGCGATAGCGTAGCCATGGGTAATGCCAAAATCGTCGTAGGCCCAACTGGTTCCCCCGATGATCACAATATTGGGAGCACCCGCATGCCGCACCACATCATATAAGCGTTGCATGCCCACAGCACGATAGGTCACGACTGTGGTTTTTGTTTCGCCCGTGCAAATTCCGCCATCCCGCCAGGTAATCCAGCTAATACCATGCGGTTCATTGTACAGGTCATAAAAAACATTGGGATAATCCCTATAACGCCGGGCGGCTAATCTCCAGTACCGCACACAGGAATGATCAGGCATGCGGTGCTGCCCGAGATCCGCAAAGGTGCGGTCCATGTCATTCCAATGCAAATCCAGCACCACATACACATGATGCCGGGCGGCGTACTGGATCAACTGGTCCACAATATGCCTGTACACCCGCCCCCCATGGCTTTGCCCCGGCGCTTGCCCGAACCAGCGATTGACGCACGTGGGAATGCGAATAATTTGGCAGTGCCACTGCGTGACAGCCGCACGCATAGATCGTCGGACATGATCGCCGCGGTTGGTCCATTCCAGGCTCGGCAAATCCACCCCGTGCAGCACCACGAGTTTATTTTGCGCGTTTAACAGTTTATTACCCCGCGTGTGCAATGCCATATTGCTGATACGATAGGGGCACGTTAAGGTAACAATATGTGGAGCCGTGGAGAGGGCAGCCCCCGATGCGCGCCCAGCCACCACTAACCACACGCCTGCCAGCATTACCAAAACGAAGTACGACACCCTGCCGATTGAGGATCGTGTGTTGTGATTCATTGGTGCGATTTGAGTAATTTCGGAGTTGCCTTTCATTTTACTGCCTCCGAAGCCAGTGCCCCATTCGCCAGTTCGTGTTTCACCAAGTTCCCCAATTTCGTTGGCTGATATTGCCAATTTTTAATAAGTGCCGGCCACGGCGGTCCGACCCTGAAATTTACTGCGGTCCAACTGATATCTCTTTTTTTCATTGCCTTTAATAGCAGATGTTTGTAAGCCGCCCCTTTGCGTCCGCCACCCCATTGCGCCACCAACACCGGCACGTGTTGGGCAGGCAACTCAAAATGCTGCCGCCATTGCCGCGCCCATTGCGTAATGGGTACATGGGATGACACCCATGCGTAAATATTCGTGCTGTACATAATGTTTCGGCCCCGCACAGCGAAGCCGTGGATCACACCGAAGAGATCTGCCCCACCGCGACATCCCGGTGCCAGCACAATATTTTCTGCACCCGTCGCCCGCACGGTGTTATACAATTCCTGCATTCCCGCCGCCCGATACGCCACAACGCGCGTGGCGGATTCATGCGTGCATACGCCGCCATAAAGCCAGGTGTGCCAATCCACGCCGCTGGGCGACGCAAACAATCCGAAAAGCACATTGGGATAATTTTTATATCGGCTGGCCACAGCTCGCCAGAAGCGCACAGAATTACCATCCGGCATGCAATGGCGACCGAGATATTTTCCCCAGTGGCCTATGTCGGTCCATTGCAGAGTTAAATCAATATAAGCCCCGTGCGTGGCACAATATTGCACGACCGAATCAATTTTATGCCTATAAACTGCGCCCTGGTGGCGTGAATCCGGGAGTTTGCCAAACCAGGCATCCTGTGAGAGCGGCAAACCAATTAACCGACTTTTCCAGGTCTTGACTGCCACCGCGGCAGATTGTTGAAGGTGCGACCAACTGGGTGTTCCCGGCTTAGCGGCCATGACCACACCATGGAGGATCGCAATTTTATTGTTGGCATAAAGCAACTTATTGCCATGGGTGTGCAGGGCACCGGTCTTTGCAGCGGCGAGGGCGGGTAAAGCGCGTTGCGACGCGCGGGTTATCACCTGTGCCCCAGCCACTATGGGCATCGCCAGAAAAATAGTCGATAACATCAGGCAAGCAACCCGGAATATGATGCGCCGCTTATACTCCGCTGGGACATGGATGAACGCTAAGGCCCAAGTGTTAGCCGCGAACGCCACCCCCGTAGAAAAGAGCCAACATGCGGCGGAAATACCGCAGTTGAAGCTGGCAGTATCCGAAGGGCGGCTGGTGCGGCTTGCGGCCAAAGGTTCACACTGGATTCCGGCAATGAGCTTCAAGGGAATGGCGTTAATCAAGAGAGCATCGCAGTGCGCGGGCGGCGGCCACGCCAAACCCTGCCTTCCATAACGCCCGGTCCACGTCGTCCCAATTACAACCATGACATTTCCTTCGCTCAATGCGGCAGCATTGAGTTGATTTCCGCATGGTCCGGCAAGCCGATGGAGTGGCTACCCATTACTGTTGCGTAATGGATGGCCGATACAAGCTGGTGCTGAAGGCTTTTTTATATTCCGTCCAGGTGGAATCTTCAGTAGGGGCGGCGACCGCATCCAAGGCCATTTGTGTTTTTGCATCCAGGTTGTCAATGAGATTCACCAGAATGGCTTCGGGGGTTTTGGGCAGAACGGCGGCACCAAACTCCGGCAACCCATGATGCGAAAGAATAATGTGCTGCAAGACCATCAACAGGTCCTGCCGAAACGGCCGCCCCTGTTTTTCTGATAATGCCGCCGCCCGCTGATTAATCCACAGCGTTCCCAGGGCAATGTGGCCCACGAGCTTACCCATATCCGTGTAATCAAACATGAACTCATAAGAAAGTTCCGCGGTTTTTCCAATGTCATGCAGAAACAGCCCCGCGAGAATCAGGTCCTGGTCAATATCCGGATAGCGTGGGCAGATCACCACTGACAATTCCAGCAAGCTTAGCGTATGTTCCAGCAAACCGCCCAGCCAGGCGTGGTGCATGGATTGCGCTGCCGGGGCAACGCTGAACCGCGTCATAAATTCTTTATCATCAAGGAAGCTGTTAACCAGTGCCACAAGGTCTTTGTCTTTAATGGCGGATAGTATTTCCCGAAGTCTGGCGACCATGGTCGGAATATTTTTCTGGGTTTTTTTAATAAAGTGTCCCAAGTCCAGCTTATTGGTGTCTGTAATTGGAGCAATGCTTTCAGCCACCAGTTGCAGGTGGCCCTGATAACTTTCAACGCGTCCCCGTACGTGAACAAATCCTTTGGCAGGAAGTTTTTCATAAACATCCTTGGATATATTCCACATACGGCAATGCACTTCGCCCGTGGCGTCCGCGCACGTGGCCTTAAGGTACAGCTTGTTGCTGACGGTATTACCCATCTGTTTGCCGGAGATCAGAAAAGGCTGATCAATCACATCCCCCTCACGCATTTGTGCTACACCAATTCTGGCCATGATATTTTTAACTCCTGCCGAACAATTCCATTAACACAACCAAGAAGGTAAGCGATTTAGTGATCATAAACAACTCGGCGGCAGCAAAAATCAGAACACCACCGTGAAAGCAACTTGCCTTTTTGAAAATTCTTTGCTACAAACGCTTTAGAGAGACAAACTGACGCTTCGCGGCTTGGCGTAACGGGCCGCTGACTAACTTCGGAGACACTTTCATGACGTTTCACAAGATGAGCATCGCCACCGCGTTGACATTGTTGATGGCACTTCCGGCTCTTAACGGATGCTCGCACTTGCCTTACCAAAGTGCGCAAAGCATCAGTGGTCATTCCATGAGCGTGCAAAAAAACGGGTTGAACGTTGCCGCTCGTGTTGACAGTACGATGGGTGCCCTGAACACCTTGCTTAACAAGCCATCGGGATCACTTGCCAATGATTATAAGAGCTTCAGCAACAAATTCAGTTCATTAAAAAGCGGCTATGCGGATCTTAAGGGTGCAATAAGCAATGTCAGTGGTAACCAGGGAAAATATATGGCAACGTGGGACAAACAGATCCAAAGCATCAGCAATTCGAACATTCAGGCAGTGGCTAAGTCCAATTACTCCAATGCCCAGACGGATTTTTCCCGGTTTACTACCCGTGCCAAAACCACCGAGAGTTCCGGCGGGGCGCTGATGGCTTACCTGGGCAATATGAAAAAGTATCTCGCCACGGATCTAAGCGCCAGCGGAATTCAGGGCGCTTCGGGGCTTTTGGGAAAGGCGAAATCACGAGCGGCAACATTCAAACATAATTTAGCCAAGCTTGATAGCGACGCCTCCCGGCTTTCCAATGATTTGAAACCCGCGGCGGGAACCAGTAATTAGACAACAGCACCAAAATAATTTCCCGATTGGCGTGCGGTGATCAAATTCGGATGCGTGGGTATTTGTCCTATGCAGACCCGTGCGGTTATTCTGGGCGATATGTACAACGCTGATATTGACCGCATCCTCCTGACGCATACCGCCATCGCACGGCGCGTTGGAAAAATTGCGCGCGACATTGCCGCCACTTACGGAAATCGTGAAGTTGTTATTGTGCCGGTATTGACGGGATCCATGATCTTCATGGCTGACCTGATACGCCGGCTCCCGCTGAAAATGCGGGTTGATGTGGTAGCAGTTTCGAGCTATCCCAATGAGAGCACGACCAGCCGCGGTGCCTTGATCACCTTTCGCGGATCGCTGCCCGTCCGGGGGCGCGAGGTATTAATTATCGATGACATATTAGAAAGCGGCCAGAGCCTGGCGGCGGTGGCGCAGCTGATGCGGCGGCGTGGTGCAAAATCTGTAAAGACCTGCGCCCTGCTGCGCAAGCCGCAGGCGATTGAAAAAGGCCTGGCGGCCGACTTCATGGGCTTTGACATTCCGGATGAATTCGTCGTGGGGTATGGCATGGACTACAATCATTACTACCGAAATCTTCCGTACATCGCGGTATTAAAAGCCAAGGCATTTTTTTCTTTGCCGCTGTAACGTTAGATAATTTAATGACTTATAATCGATTCTGGCATCTCAAAACACAGGATTTCCGGATTATTCTTGACTTTTTATCGGAGCCGATGTATATAGATGCTTGACCTTTCCAGAGCAGCTCAGCGTTGGAGAGATCGGAACGTCGGATAAGCTTAAAAGCTTACGGGCTTTTAGACTCATGTCTCGAAGTTCTAGAATTGTGTAGTTGTAAAAAATTGAATAGTTGTTCGACTGACCGCAGGGATGGGGTCATGTTTTCGCGTTGCGCAGAAACATGGAGCAGAAGATTTGCAAACAGGACGTCAGTAATTTTTCATCGGTCAATGGCTTTGGAAATCAGCGATTGATCCGTGATCCGTGATCATTGAGCACCGCGAACAGCGTTCTGGCTCCGATGATTCGGTGCCGCCGATTTGCGGTGCATAGAAGTCTGTTATGGGAGTAGCACATATGTACAAGACGAAATCTTATCGTGGTGGTGTGTTGGCGGCGGCCGTGGCCGCAGTGACTCTAGTATCCGCAGCCCAGGCGGCTTCAGTTTCTAACGCTTACGCAGATTATGGTCATGCCACTAATAACACGGGCGGATTTTGTGCTGCAACTTCTATTGCGAATTCATTGCAGTTCTTAGCAAATGAAAATCCCGGGGTGTACGGATCGACCGGCTTAATTGATGGAAATGCCTCTACGACGCGTGACGATATCGTAGCAATTGAAAGTCAGGAAACGATTACGCCCAGCACCGGTCCCGCTTACCAGGCACCCACCGATAATGAAACGATCTGGAACAGCATGGTCGATTACATCGGGGCTAAGGCTCCTGACACCACCTCGTTTGCGGCACAGTTCGACCCCGGTTCCTTCAGCGCGACAGGGGGATACGCGTACGCCACAGACATCCAAAATACAATTCCCACCTTAACTTTTCTCTACGATCAGCTTGCCGCTGGAGCGGGTGTCGAGATCGGTTTCATTGGCCAAGCACCCTTAAATGTGGATGGATCACTCGATTATAATAATCAAACGGCACATATGGTTACACTAACCGGAGTTAACAGCACTACCGGTGCCATGACTTATCTTGATCCTAATGCTCCTTCGTCATTAATCGATACACTCCTCACCGTTGACGGAAACGGGTACTTGTCTTTCTATTGGAATAACGGCGGCAACCCAGGTGAGCAAGTTGCAATAAACGAAGTGTGGGCCGAGAGTGCTATTACGCCGATACCCTCCGCCCTTTCGTTGTCGGCACTGGGGATCCTTGGTTTGGGGGGCTTGGCGCTGGCGCGGCGCAAATACTTGCGGCCCAGCCAGCTGTTTTGATCCCCCGTCGCCACGCCACAAAACAAGCGGGAGCGCCGGAAAACGAAAAGTGGAGCACGAGAGGTGCAGAGAGGGAGTAAAGTGGCGGCGGGCGGACACGCTCGCCGCCATAATGAGGGAGCGGCAGCCTGCATCAGGATGCGGGCGAATATTGACCAATACGGCACCATGAACTGGCGATGTAGCTCAGATCATTCGGGGCCACCATTCACTTGGGTCGAGTTTCTTGAGAAAGGAAACATACAATGGGTAAGATCGAACGCTTTCACCTTGTTACTGCCTCGGCAGCCGCCGCATTGGCCTTGGGGATTTTCGCGGCTCTGCCTGCACCGGCCTACGGCTCGGAAACCGCCAGTGCCACCATTGCTCTGGCATCTAGCTCGATTGTCGGCGGCCAGACGCAATACACGTATGACCTTTCCCTGACCAACACCAGCACCGACGGCAGCACTGTGGGCACATTCTGGTTTGCATGGATCCCCCACCAGAGCTATCTGGCCTCCAATCCCATTACAGTATCGGCCCCCACCGGCTGGGAGAACGGACCTGATTCACAAAGCGTGGGCGGAGCCTTTGGAGAAAAGGGTGCCTCCATTGAATTTCAAGCTAGCAGTTCGAGCAATTATCTTACCGCCGGAACTACCCTGACGGGCTTTTCCTTTACCACATCTGATGCGCCAAATTCCGTATTCGGCAACTCCAAGTATTTCCCCGGAACGCCGGTGCTGACCTCGCAGGTTTATCACGCCGGCCCCTTCAGCGATACGTTTAACGGACCCAATGGATACCAGTTCCTGGTGCAAGTGGTGCCCGAACCCGCATCTGTGGCTCTGATGGGCGTAGGTGCCGGAGTCTTGTTGCTGATAGGACGAAAAAGGCGGCAAACGTCCGATTCCAAAATATTGAAGTCAAACAGTGACCGAGTACGGGCGCGGATGGGAGGTTTGAAAAGTGGAGCAACAGGGGTCGCAGAGATTGGGCAAAGCGGCGGCGGGCGGACACGCCCGCTGCCGTAATGAGGGGGCGAAGTGGGGCCGCAAGGGTGCGGAAGATTGTCGATGGCGCCGCCAACCGGTGTTCTGGCTCCGATGATTCGGAGCCGCCGGTTAGCGGAGGTGGCAAACATTTTTCTGGGAGGACGAACGATGCGAAACGCACAATCAAGGATGGGCTTATGTTGGACCATGGCAATATCCGCCGCGATTATGGGTGGCTTGATGGGCGTAATCAACCACGCCGCGGCCATCGGCCCAAACGACCAGTTTCTTCCCGACGCGCCTAATCCGTTAAGCTTGGGTTCTGTGGGTTACGTTGCGGGAATAGGCACTGGAACTGTGATTTCCGCAAAAGTCAGCGGCAATCAGGGGTTGATTACGATACTGACGGCCAACCACGTCGCCAAAGACGCGACCGGAGGCGTTTTTGATATTGGCGCAAAGGCTCCCTTCTCCGCAGCGTTTAATATTATGGGTTTGCAAACCTACACGCTTGTCGATCCGCTAAACAATCCTACCAATCTTCCCGAGGATGTTTCTGTGATGGAGGGCATCGACACGCAAAACGTAAATGCTGGGGCACCGCAACAAATATTCAATTTACTTAGCGCAAATGTTGCCACAGTCACCAACCCGGGGGCCGGCAATGGGCCGTTTGCGGGAGGCTCGGTGTTAAATCCGGTTGGTTTCACACAAGTCGGATACGGACTGCAAGGTCAGTTCAGCGCGAATGCCGGCGGACCTAACATTCCGGGGTACGTTTCCACAGGCGCTCTTGGCCAGCGGCTTTTTCAAAACAATGGTGTTGTTGCCTATACGGCACCGACCACGAAGGGCGATTATTTTGAACCGCTCGTGAGTTTTACCTATTCAGCGCCTGACGCCTTTGGGCAGGGCGCGGCGTTTGCTGGGGATTCCGGCAGCCCCTATTTCACCGCAGGCGCGGCTGGGGCGCTCACCATCACAAGCACCGCGGACGGGCGACAGGGCCAAACCGTACCTATCGACTTCAGCAATGGCATTTCGGCGGTCCATGTCCTGGGAAGCAGTTTTAATGGCGGAAATTTGAAGCTGGTTGGCGGAGGGTATGGCGGGCAGGGAGTTCCCATCACGCCGGGGTTGTACAACTGGCTTCAACCTTTCATTCTAAATCCAGCCACAGCTGCACCCGAACCGGCCGCGCTGGCCCTGATGGGCATTGGCGGTGCAGCTCTGCTGCTGGTTCGGCGACGGCGAAAGATCTGATCAGACTGACCGGCGGTTTGGCCGATGGTCGCGGGTGAGGCTCGGGTGTACCGCGTTATAGGAATTGAGTCTTTTTCGGGAGATTTTTTATGTTCGCTTCAAAGTTTTAATGGCAAGCCGGTATGGCGTCGGGAGCATTGTTAGCCGGAGCGGTAATTGGCACCCCGCACTGTTTTGGCACGTTTGCCTCGTCCGCCAGTTATTACGCTTTTCAATTCACCAACGGTACCAGCAGTTCACAGGACAGCGTCAACTTGGTGCTCTCCGGCGACCAGAGCGCCAGCAATTTTGGCCTGTCCGGGGCTTATGAAAACTCCCTCGGCACCAGTTCCTCCGCCAACTATGCAAGCGGTAGCACCACCATTGCCTTCACCGGCTCGTCCGTGAGCGGTAGCGGCACGGCCACCGCCACCGTCGGCTTTGGTTGGAAAGGGCTTCTGGCCCCGGACATCACCGGCGCATACTGGGGAAACGGAAGCACAGACACTTCTATTTCACCGCTACCGTTGACAGCGTCCCCGCCGTCGAACCTTTCGGATCCCTGGACGGTTATCACTTATGATGTCTCGTCTAATGGCTCGCCGGGCACCCGATATTGGTTTGAGGAGCAATTTACCAATGGCTCCAATCCGCAATTAGATCTCACATACAGTAATTACGGCCGCGGAGCGCTTTCCGACGTTGGTTATTTCATTTCAGATAGCCTGATCCCTTTAGACCAACTGAACTACCCCGATGAACCGCCGCCGGGTGCAACCAACTCCCCCTTTACTGCGCTACCGACCTTGGATGGCCAGAGCATTTCCGGCACTGGCAGCCTCAATTTCACGCTCCCATTACCCATTCCCTCGCCCCTGGCACTGGCTGGCGTTGGCGCCATTGGCTTGCTGGCGGTCCATCAATTGCGCAAACGCCGGCGCGGCGATGCCATTTGAAGATCCCGGGCATGCGACCCAAGAGTCGAAAGTGATTTGCCGGTGGTTTTCGATCGCGAAAATGCGGGAGCACCCGGTTAAAAATGGGATTGCCACCCGAGGTGGTGCTGCATTTTGTTGGGCGGTTGGTATCACGGGCGCCGCGCCCGAACGCAGGCAATTCCCCAACCGCAAAATGGGCAATTAGCTCAATGCGGCAGCGTTGAGCTGGATGCGAAGCGTGGTTGAGTGACGCAAGACATTTTGCCCCGTGGCGTTTGATTCGACGTTTTACCCCTTGGAGTAGCGTTTCTTGGTGTCCGAATCCCACATTGCATCGGCCCATACATCGTACCACTATTTGGCTGACGCCCGAGGCGCACATTTCACCGCCTGGGCTTCCAGAGACTTTTCCTGTAATTGCAAATTATGAATCATCGCTTTTACTTCTGTCAGGCGTTGCTGGATCAGCATGTACCGTGAGGAGGTTGGCGTTATGGATTGGCTGTGACTTTGCAATATCAGCCGCGCTACCGCCTGGACCGGAGGAGGCAGCCGATCCAGGCGGTTGGGCTGAATGTTGTAAGCGTGGCTTCGCCATAAAATTTGCAGATGCCTTCCGCCGCGTGGACCGATGTACTGGCGCAACGTAAATAAGTCGGGATGACCCATCATGCCCGCATGCGGTATAGCGGCAGCGGGCATGTGAAGTCTTACGCCCGGCCCGATGGTCATAACACTGGTGGCTTGAATATGATTAGGCGATCCGGTGCCTGACGGTAACGCACCGACAGGCGCCAGACGCCGGTTGAAAAGAAATACCAGATGATGCGGACGATTGACCGGTGTAAGCGTAACAGCTTTCCGCACACCGGCGCGAATCAACGTGATGTTCAGCGCCGGTGCCTTGGAGCCGGGTCGATTCTCCGCACGAATAAGCTCAAACGGATTCTCCAGGGCGTGACCATTAAGCGTAATGAGAAGATCACCCGGTTGCACATGGGCCTTAAACGCCGGACTGTTGGGAATTACCTGCAGGACCATAAGCCCCTGTTGAGGTTTAAGCCCCAATAAATGGCTAAATATCGGGGGAATTTTTCCCATCGCCACGCCCAGCCAGCGCGGAGATTGGGCCGCCGGTGCGGCAACAGAACTTGTCGCCGAAGCGGCGGCCGCCGTGGTGGAGGTATCCTCGGCGGCCGCACGCACGGCATTTGGGCACCTTACTGTCGCGAAGCCAGAGGCGATCGCGATGGCGACAAGAAGTTTTAATGTTGGGCCATTGACCATGATATTTTCACTACTTATAGCCATTAATAAATGGTCTGTTTCTTACCATTCACCGGTACAACCGGATAAGCCATCACGTTATTGGGGCCTTCCGGCACCAGCACAATATGGTTCGCCTCCGAGTAGGCTGTGGTGCGAACATTTGAAGGGTTATACGACGGGCTGAAAGACGGCGATTCCTGCGTGCCAAAGCCCGGCGGAAGTCCCGGTGTAATATATTGGATGGCGCCCTGCGGGGGCTGTGTTGCTGACGGCGCGACCGCAACCTGCGGACTGCCGGCACCTGCCGGTCCTGTTTGTACCATTCCGTTACCGCCTCGGCCAAGATACAACCCCCCGGCTCCAAAAATCCCGGCTGTTATCATCACCAACGCGGCCACGCGCACCCAATCAATGCGGTAAATAGTCGCAGGCCGCGCCGCCGGTCGGACGTCAAGCATATCCCGCACCGCCCGGCGTTCCACCTGCCGGGCTAAAAAGTGCAGCGACAAACTTCGCCAGGCGTCTGGGTTGCGGTCAATGGATTCAAGCAAGGCCCGTCGCCGATCCTCGGGCAGTTCGTCATCGACAAGCATATCCATAGCCAAGTCCGAATCCTGCGGCCCGGTTACCCGCCCCAACGGGCCGTGCGGATCATCAGCGTGTGAGAAAAAAAGTGCCATTTTGTTTTTACTCCGTCTCTGCACAAGAACATCCATCCATTTCAATCAACCTTTTCAATCCACTGTCCGGGCCGCCAGAAGCTGTCGCAATTTCTGGCGCGCCCGAAACAGCCGCATTTCCACAACCGCCGGCGTTACGCCCATACGGGCGGCGATTTCCTTATAGCTACAATCATCTACATGTTTCATCATCAGCATTTCCGTATCCCGTGAGGGCAATCGGGCCATCGCCTGCCGCAGCATCGCGGCACGTTCTGAACTTAACAGAACTTCCAGCGGATCAGGCGGCCGGGAAGCGTCCGACCGCATCACCGCCACTTCCGACGCCTGGGCAATTCGCTTGCGTGCTCTACCCAAAGATCGCCGGTGCATCAGGGCCGCCCGCACAGTCAGGCGATACAGCCACGGCTTGGCATTGCTCTGCGAATGCAGGGTGGACCAATTCTTGACAGCCGCGGCCGCCACTTCCTGCATCACATCATCCGCGCCCTGCGTAGTTTTGAGCCGGGCCACCGCGACGGCCCGCAACCATGTTCCATACAGGCGCAAGGCCTCCGTCGGTGTCGCCGGCACAATAGCCAGCGTCTCACTGCCTGCCCCTGTTACTGAATTGGCTAAGCGGGATTCCATTCGCCGCAAACCTCCTTCCGAAAACCCGGTCTTCTATTCTATACGTTGCCATGCCCCCCAAGGGTTTTCATCAATTTAGCGCACAGGAGCCTGTTGGAGCAATAGCCGGGATTAGGACGATTACTCGGACAGGCTCCTGGGCGATTATCGGAGCGCGGCAATTTTTCCCGGCAGGGCCGAAATAACGTAACGCTTTACCGCTCCGCAGCTGATATTCGCAATATGGAACCCCTTGTACCGCAGGCATCTTGCCTGCATCGGAAAAACGACAAATCAGACAGGATGTCTGCGGCACCTATACGCCCTTCGCAACCGACTAGGGCCAATAATTGGCCCAGAGAAACAGAATCACACGCAGAAACACCACTGGCGGACGCGTGAACATCATGACGAAGCGGCTCCGGTATTTGGTGCAGGGCTGGCGGCGGCTTGGGGTAATTTCCGCCGCCGGATGGGGATGATCCAAGGTGACAGCACAAACGCCGACATCACGAACGCTCCCCAATAGCCAAAGGGATCTCCGGTTTGTAACTCATTGGTCAGGATCCATACCACATAGCACACCAATGGAACGGAAATAGCTCGCAGTGCCCAGATAAGCCACGCCCTGCCAAAAAGTACCGACCAGAAACCGCCGAGGGCCAGACAAAATATAGCCAGACAGATCGAAACCCCTATCGGCCAGAACATAAGCGTTAATCCTAGGTCTGCCCGCCAGTTCGGAAGGCTATGACCGTCAATACCTACAATTGACCGACCGCCGCCAAACTCGTACGCCAGCAGTGAAACCAGCCCTCCCACCACGAACGCCAACCCGATCAATTTTCTGGCACCAACCCACATTGTTAACATCAGACTCTTGCGCTCAACCAGCCTTCTCATCACTGCACCTCCGCCGATATTGAGTCCAACGGACTGGGCAGAACATCCTCCCAGAAATTCTGGAGAATGTTCGCCGAGCTGGCGATCGGGGAACCCAGCGGGACCGCTAGATTTGCTAACAGTAACACCATCATCCGCCTCCGATCCCGTTTCCGGATGCGGAGCCAGCCTGCAGCTCCGATGCCGGATCAAGAGCAACGATGTCTTTACGCTTTTGCCGCGGGGGAATCAGCCATACGCCAAGGCAGACCAGGATACTTGCGGCGGCAAGCGTTGGAAGGCCGGGGCAGAAGCGGTCACAGCCCCGATATTCCCGGAGGTAGCGCCAACCCGGATAGCAACCAATCAGCGACCCGAGAGTAACTGCCCTCGCCGCCCACCGAGACGGCCGCCACCGACGCAGGCCGGGCGAAATAGCCGCCGAACCCAATCCAAGAAAGTAGCCCGCAAAGATCGCGGTGGTAAGCGTAAACGAAAAACTAGCAATGCCGCCAAGTAGTTCCAGAAATGCCAGCCCAATATAGAGCCAAACTTTTATCGGTTCCGCCGCCCACCGTGAAGCATAGGCAGCAGGCATCAAGAGTGAAATGAACCATACAGTCCAGCCAATGGTGTAAGCTGCCCACCCCGCCCAAAGTCTTAGCCGATACCAAGACGCACTCTTTGGCGCACGCTTTAATTGCTTCACTGGTTCAAGCATGGCACGCTCCCCTGTGCTGCCGACCCTCGCGGATTCGCGAATTGCCCTGCGGCAGGTTAGGCAGCAACGCCAACATAGTGCCTCCCGTCAAAAAGTCCCATTTTTATTCTTCCGTGGTAATCGCAGTTTAATCCAATAATAAAGGCCGGGCAAAGTGCTAAAGAACACCAAGGTACAGCCGACGGCAAATACGTTGTACCCATGGAGCGGAGGCATGTCCCTTCCCCGCCATGCGGCCGCAGGCATATATAAAACCCAACTCGCACAAAGAGGAGCACTTAAGACCGGAACCAGCAAAGATCGCCCGGGACCCCCTCGGCGAAGCGCGTTAATAACGCATGTGAGCAGTCCCGTGTAGAACCAGGCCACCAGTGGAATCGTGGGATAAAAGATTACTAAAAAAAGGGTCATCCCGAAGATGCCCGAATAAGTTGAGTAGGGGGTGTTATTCCAGGGGTTAAAATCTGCTTTCATGGGAAGCGAGCGCAAGATTAAAATGACCCCAACCACGAGAGACGCCCGAGCCGGCCATATCGCCCTCGGCGGTAGACGCCGCGAAACATTGGCGTCACCTCCTGCTGGCGGCACGGACATACCCCTCGTGCTATCACGATCCCGGCACATAACTGTCTCCTGAATCGAGTTTTCCGGTGATAGCCTGATTCAGTTCCTGGAACAGGCCATCGTTCCACGGTGCTGATTCCAGCGGGCCGGTAAGCGTGGAGCCATTCCGGACGGCTATCTCTTTTTTCCCATTTTACCTTATCAGTCGGCCAGCCGGCAACGGACGCAAGCGGCGGCCTGTCCGTGAGTGTCCGTGAGTTGCTTCTGCCGCGTTACATGGCATGACGGCGGAGTCGCCGGGGAGCAAAATAGCGGCGCTAGCGCTCAGCCACACCAAGATTTTAACGTGGGGACCCCGTCAAACCAAACCGCCCCCTGCCACACCGCCCCCTGCCACACGACCTCGCTGCATACCCCAACTTCTTGCGGTAACAGGACACGGGGGCGATTATTTTACCTACGATCACAACAGGAGAGAACCGCGGATTGCGCTGATAACGCGGATACCAGTGGATCGTTGCGGTATTGAAGTAGTTCTGGTTGCCATGGCAATTATCAAATAGCGCTGTGCTAAACGCGTAGGGAAGTCTCGGAGCATGGAAGCCCGGTGTTTATCCGCGTAATCCGCGTGATCCGCGGTCTTTTTTACAGTCTATTTTGAATTGTTTGCATTGGCCATCCGATGGCGCGTTTGACGTTGCCGACGATCCTTGCGACACTTTCGGTATGAATAATTTGACCTTAAACACGCAAACCCTTGTCGAGCCGGATTTATCAGTGCAAATCGGTAAGATGCAACTGGCCAATCCGATGATGACGGCCTCAGGTACCTGCGGCTATGCCGACGAATATGCCGACTTTGCCGATTTATCAAAATTTGGTGCATTTGTCACCAAATCCATCAGCAAAGCGCCACGTAAGGGCAATGAAAGTTACCGCGTCGTTGAAACGCGGGCCGGCATGCTTAACGCCATTGGCTTGGCCAATATCGGGTTGGAACGGTTCATCAGTGAAAAAATACCCATCCTGGAAAAATTGGGCATACCCGTCATTGTCAATGTTCCCGGCTGGTGCGTGGAAGATTATGCTGATGTTGCAGAGCGGCTGGATCAGGAATTACCGGTCGTGCAGGGTATTGAACTGAATGTGAGTTGTCCCAATGTAAAAAACGGCCTGAGTTTTGGAACCGATCCGGTGCGTCTGGCGGAACTGGTAGCCGCCGTGCGCAAACGGGTGAAGCGTACGACCCTGATTGTAAAGCTTTCACCCAATGTTGCCGACGTGGCCGTCACCGCCCGCGCCGCCGTTGAAGCCGGTGCGGATTGCTTATCGCTGATTAATACGTTTACCGCGATGGTTATCGATATTGAAAAAGGGCGGCCCATGCTGGCCAACGGCACAGGCGGCTTAAGCGGTCCGGCGATAAAACCCATTGCAGTGTTTATGGTGCATCGCGTGTATACACAGGTGGCTAAAGCTCATGCGATCCCGATCATCGGCATGGGCGGCATTCAAACCTGGCAGGATGCGGTGGAATTTCTGCTGGCGGGTGCGACGGGTCTGGCGGTTGGAACGGCCCTGTTTATCGATCCGGCGATCCCCAATACAATTTGTGACGGCCTGCGGGATTATCTGCAGCGCAAAGGCCATAACCGAGTGCAGGATATTATCGGGACATTGCAAACATAAGATCCTATCGGCGTGAGAGTAGTGAGTAGAGCAGTAGACTGCAGGTAGCTCTTCCGCCAGAAATTCGTCGACGTAATCCTCAATAAATTCACAGAGCGTTGCGGCCCAGGAACTACTCCGGGTAGCAGGCTCTGCATCATGGCTCTGGAAAATGATGGGATGTTCGTTCCGATGAGGGTGCGAGCAATCCAGGCAAAACAGATTGCCACCACCGTCTCTCTTAATACAAACCATCCGCAAAACAGTTGCAGTGCGGCCGGTCCGCTGCGCACTACACTTGGCGATTTCGCGCCTCGAACCTCATTAATGAAGCGCGACGAAGCTCGGCGTAATAGCGGGGGCTTTCCTTGGCGTAGCCCAGGTGCCGCGCCGCCTCTGTCCCGACCGGCAGGTACTTCGCGATCTTGGGCGCGATGTCCTCAACCTCAATCTCCGCAAACGATATGGAAAGAACACCGTACTCGCGGCGCCCCCAAACCTGTATCGCCAGCCGGTACCCTCCATTTTCGCGGAAGAGGTTTGAGCAGTGGTACCACAGATTACCGCTGGGGACATCTGGCAGCGCGATACGCCGGACCCCGTGGAAAATGATCCTGGTTCGGAAATCCTGCCGCCGAAGCTTGGCTCGGGGCAGGCCTGCTTCCGCTCTGGCGCGGGCGGTTGAATCTATGGCGTAGACATTTCGGAAGGATACAGTCACCGTGCGCGACGCCAGCCTGACGCCGCGGAGCAGAACTTCACCGTCGTGAAAGCTGTCGAATGTAAAAACCCGATAGGGAAGGTCGCCGAGCGTGAATCCGCTTCGGATTAGGTGCTCAAAATACCGGGCCTCCCGGCGCGCCGCCTCGTGGTGGCTTCGGGCTGTCGTGGCACGATTCAGTTTCAGCAATCCCATTCCAGACAACGCTCCTTTGTATTCCCTTTTGCAATCACAATCACTGTTCGATCACCGGATCAATTCCGAGATCCTCCACCTACCCCTGAGCTGCGAGGAAGGAGGCGGGGCCAGCCACGCCTTAGGACCATTTGGCCAGCCATGAAATCCGCCATTTGGCCCTTGGGTGAAATGAAACGGCGACGTAGCTAGTTTTGTCATATTTGACCCCAGATTGCGCCTTTTTTTGAACGTGGTTCGAAATGCACCGTATGCTCCGAGTTTAACCGTTCCAGTTCTCCGATCCGTCACAAATCAGTGTTTATAGAGCGGGCAGGGTGGTCTTTCGAAGAACCCTTACAGCCAACAACTAGCTACGTCCCCATTTCGCTTTCATTCCCTTCGTGGTAGTAGGCGCGAAAGACATAGAGCGCGCAACACGGGGCGTGTTGCTACCTTGAGTGGACCTGAACGCGGCAATGGTGTGTGGACGCTCGCCCATTCACACCCCCCCGCAGCGCTTAGATCGAGTCCAATATCCGCCCGCGTTGCTGCTGAAATTCAGCAGCGGTTATTAAGCCGCGGTCGCGGAGTCCCTGAAGCTCGGTAAGACGACGTCCCAGTTCGGCATCACGACCAGCGGCAGTAGGACCCGTGGCCGAACCTCCTTCGGAGACGCTCGATGCAACTGGCGCGGCGACGACGGGCGGAACTTGATCAGCCAAAGGTTCGTTACCGGCATGGGTCCACTTGGAAATGGGATCAGGCTCTTCGCCGCCGGTCGTTACGTCCAGCAGCGACATGCGGTTTTGGGCGGTTGTGTTGTAGATGTCCCAGATCAGCTTGCCGATGCCTGCGAGAATGAACACAACCCCGAAAAGAGGAAAGATCACATGGACGGTGGAGGCAACATGAGCGCCACCGGATGAACCGGGGAATGCGCCAAAGTTGTTCATGGATTGGGCCGACGACGCGGCGGCACCCGTGAGGGCGTAGGCGAAGATGGTCCAAAGGATTCCAAAGGCGATTACCACGAGGCTGCCCACCGCCCCAGCCAGTGAAAGGCCTCGTCCTTCCTTGACAGAATACGTAGCCATAATATACCTCCACGTGCACCCAACCGATGAATAAACTATACGCGCACCCGGACTGCGGATCAAGCCGAGGATGCGAGTACCCCGGGTGGGGAATTTCTCTGGGGGTGACGCACCTACTACTGTGGCGCGCCTACTTTCGCTACCGCAGGGACGGCAAAGATGATGGCTTGCGAACCAATTCGGTCAGTGAACGGTAATCGACTTTTCCGGTGCCTAGAACTGGTAATTGGTCCAGGTGCACGATGGCGCGGATGTGGTGCAGTCCGGAGAGGCCGGCTTCGCGGATTGCGGCATTAACTTCTGATCTATCCAGCTGCAGCGTGGTGGCCAGCACCAGCTCCGGCGTGTCGTTCTCTGCGGTCGCCACCACTGCCAAAGCGGGCGAACTATCGGGCGGGGCGGGAAACTTGCGTTCCAGAACTTCCTCTATCGCCGGCAGGGAAAGCATCTCTCCACCAACTTTGATAAAACGCTTCAACCTTCCCGTAAACGTCAGTACCCCACTGGCATCCACGCGAACCAGATCACCGGTGCGATACCAGGTTTCACCGTCCCATTGCACAAATGGAGAGTGTGCCTGATCGCCTAGATATCCCTTAAAAATACTTGGCCCGCGCACCAGCAGCATTCCCGGCTGATCCGGGGCACAGCGTTGCTGCGTTTCTTCATTGATAATGGCCCACTTAATGGAAGGCAGCGGCGTGCCGATGCTGCCGGGGCGAATATCATTTTCCCGTGCCACGGAAACAAAGGGCGAACATTCGGTTATGCCGTAGCCTTCTAAAATGGACGCTTCAGGGCAGGCTTTTTTTAAGGCGTCATAGACACTTTGCGGGCATTTTTCCGCACCGGTTACACAGATTCTCAAAGCCGATAATGAATCCGGGCCCCTGCCGCGGACAATGTTGGAAAGGAACGTTGGCGTGCCCAATAATATGGACGCGCGGTAATTTTCAATCACACGTACCAGCGCGGAGACATCATTGGGATTGGGGTAATGCACCACTTTAACGCCCGCCAACAGCGGCAGAAGCATGGCTGCATTTAATCCGAAGGAATGAAACGGCGGCAACATACCCAAAAAGCAATCATTGCGGCGAATATGAAAACTCGCCAAGGCATCACGCATGTTCACCAGTAGATTTTCATGACTTAGCGGCACAGCTTTGGGAAGTGCTTCAGACCCGCTGGTAAATAAAATCACCGCGGTTTCTGAGCCTGCGACGTGATTGAGTGCCCGCCAATAAAACTTCCCCTTGATTGCGGCACGTAACTTCGCCCCTTTTCCCAATGACCCAGCGAGTTTTTCCAGCGGCACCATTCGATCATTCAAGCTTGAAAAATCCATCCCCTGAGCTGCCAGGCGGCTAAGCAGGGCCTGTGCCGTCAGCACGCGCTGAACTTCGGCAACGTCCAGGGCGTGCGTGATGTTGCGTATACCCGTGGTCCAATTCAGCATGACCGGCGTTTTTCCGGAAAACAATACGGCCAGAAATACCGTATCAGCCGCCACAGAAGCCGGCAGCATAATGCCGATCCGCTGTCCCGGAAATTTCATAATTTCTTCGCGTAAAGCGAAGATGGACGTGATTAAATCACGGTAGGTTCTGATGCCGCGTTGAATATCAGCCGCCGCAATCTGATCCGGGTGCATCCGGGCTTGTGCCAGAAATACTTCCTGAATCGTGATGCCCGGAGGCAGTTGTACGCGCTGGTTGCTGCGATCCTGAAACCAGCGGGATTCAGGCATGGGAACGGCGGATTCCTTGCTGGCGGCGCCCAGTTGCCCGCACGCCGCCAGCATGACATCATGAACCGATTCCAGCGATTCCACGGCCGGCACCGTTACACCAAATTCCTTTTCCAGCCACGCAATTAAATCCATAACCGCCAGACTGTCCATGCCCAGGTCCCGCGCCAATAATTGATCGCGCGTCACGGTCTTCAGGCCGGTGAATTCACACATATAGTCCAGGACGATTTTTTCCGTAGCGGGCGCAACCGATTCAGTTGAGCGCTGCGGCTTAGGCGCAGATACGGGAATATCATGGGCACCGCTGCGGTCCCAGACGCTGTATGGCACATACCGCGCCGGCGGCGCTTCCTGATTGTAAAAGCTTTCCATATACCGGTTCATTTCGGCACGCGTGCCACTCCGGGGAAAATCAACCGGCTGATGAAAGGTGATGCGCACCTGCCGTTTGGGAAGAAAAAATATTCCGCTGGCTAATAAATCTGTAAGATGAGCCTTAAACGCATGACCAAGCCGCGGCGGTGCGCCCGCACCCCACCCAAAACTGCTGCCCCATAAACCCGTGGTTCGCACCAGCACCACGCGCACATCCGGCAACTGCGCCAAGATGCGTTCAACCGCACTGGCACTGCCCAGATCAGTTAACTGTTCCCGCATCAACCTCCCCGCCGGGTACAGCAGTATATTATCCCCCTGGCGCAGCGCTTCCACGCACCGCCTTATGGCTAGTTGCACGCGATCAGCTTTGCCGTGTTCAATGCTGGACATTTCCGGTATGGGCAGAACACCCACGGTGCCGACCAGTGCTTTTACCAGTGGATGACGAAGTTGATCTTCCGCGGTCAGGGGGCGCACCGCCAAATATCGATGCAAATGCGCGACCATAATAATCGGATCAATCAACGCCGGATGATTGGGCAGAAAGAGTATCCCGCTTTGGCCGGCCTTTTTAATCTCCGTCACGCCGTTCAAGGTTATGCGATAGCGCAGGCGCAAAATCACCCGCGCCAACAGGCACCACAAACGCCCAGCCCAGTTCGTTTTGCCGCCGGTGGGCTGGGGGTCACTGTACGCGAAGGCCACGCCGATAATTGCCGCTGCGATAATCGTCAACAGCCCCGAAGCCAGGAACACCTGCGTAGGTGCAAGACCGTTCTGTAAAGGTATATACAACATACTGCCCATAAGAATACCAACAAATGATGCAAACCACGCGGCGGCGATCACCTGCCCCCGGACATTGGCCGCCGGCCGCACCTGGAAAAAACTTTCCAGCGGCACCATGATAAACCCACCGGCAATTCCTGACCCGCCCAAGGCTAAGAGCACATAAATGAGCTTGACCGCGTGCGGCAATAACGGCGCAGCGCCGATGCCGCACAGAAATATCGCCAAGGCTCCCATCGCCGGTGCGGTGGCCCGGTGGCCGTTGTCTTTGGAAACAAATTTGCCGGCAGCCAGACTTCCGATCACAATTCCCAGCAATTCCGCCAAGGCCAGATAACTGGTGGTGGCATCGTTGAGGCCAAATTGTACCAGCCCCATTTTGTTAATCACCAGAATCTGCAATGCCGCAATAAACCAGAAATAGGTGTTGGCAAGAATGGCGGTAATTAATATTCGGTCCGTGCGCAGGAACCATAAATCCCGAATCGAATTCACGGGCCCTCCCCGTGGAAACTTTGCGGCAGGGTTCGCGGCAGGCCGACCCGGCACGGCAAAGCTGATCAGGAAACCCAGCATGGAAACACCCACCAGAGATGCGGCCACAATGATTCTTCCCAGGGGATACGCACCGATATGCCCGTGGCAAGTCAGAGCGATTCCCGCCAGCACGACACCCAAAAGTATCGCGGCGGTGGTGGCGGCTTTGAGCCGGGCGTTGGCCTTAATAACGTACCATTCGGGATAGACATCCGGAATGGATCCCACTAACGCCGGACCAAAAATGGTGGCCTGCAGCGCCATGAGGAAAATAACCGCCATGATCAAAAACCAATTCAGCGTCAGAACTCCCACGGCTGCCACGGTCAGCAGCACCAATTCCAGGGCCTTGGAGCCGATGACCACATGTTTGCGGGAAAAGCGATCCGCCATCCAACCCGCCGGTGCGGAAAACAATAAAAATGGAATCGTAAAGAATGTCGCGATCCATCCCTGCAAGTGCGCCAGCCCATGCGAAACCGCCAGGAGGCTCACTGCCTGCTTCATAAAATTGTCGTTAAAATTTCCCAGCGAATAAGCGCCCGCCATGGCGATAAAACGTGAACGCCCTTGACGAATTTGCTGCGTCTGATCGGCGGTTATGATCTGGGGTTTGTCACATGGGGATTGGGCAACGGTCATCTTCAAACTCCGAAACTCCGCACGCCACCCTCGGCGGGCGATATATTAGTTAATACAAGCCACGTGCCGGAATTATTAAAGTTCATAAGCCAAGAATATACCATAACTTATGATCTTTTAACTGAAAACGGATTTTTCATGGATATACGCCCTATGCACACACGGAGTACATCCGATGTACGTCGTTGGCACTGCCGATGATATGCACCGGCGCGCAACGCACATCCGTTTCCCGACACAGTGTGCCGTATCCACGGGCATTGATAGGCGGACCGTGTGTTAATTCACCGTCGGCGCTAATTGCAAAAGCATAATTCTATTGCTCCGCATTGGAACCTGATAAGTCCAATCGCCGCTGCCGCCCAGGGTAGCGAGCTTTTTTTCCAACAATCGCTCATAAACCCCTTAACCGAAATAGAAATGTCACCGCCGAGCCTGAGGCATAACCATACTACCGGGTAACGGGGGTGCGAACACAGGCCCCCTTATAAGCCGCCTTGATCGCGTGCGTCCTTCCGAATATCGGCTATGATCTATGGGATAAAGGAGTTACATTATGCGATCCATTTTAGCAGCAATCTTCGTGATTTTTTGCACCTCGGCTCCTGCGGCGGCGGGCGATTTTCTCGCCTATGTTCAGACTTTTTACGCACCCATATTAGTGACCAACGGCAAGGTACAATCGTCCTGGTCGATGGAACAACAGAAGGTGGTTGATTTTATCAACATGCAACGCGCGATCATGGGCGGCGGCATCCGCGCGTCCAGCCGTTTTATGGTTAGGGCTGACGCAATTTCCATAACGCATTTGCCAGGTGGAAATAATTTCCTTGTCGCCGCCGAACGCTACCGTCCTCGAAAGAACACACAGCCCACCACGATCTACGAGATTCATTGTTCGCTAAACGAGGCGAAATTCGGTGTGCGAATCGTACGCACAATTCATGTCCCATGGCAATTTATAGACGATACCAAGTCACATGTGTGCCGGGGAATTCAGGCCGGTCCGGACGGGATCGTGTGGGAAACACGGCGGGGGCCGGTCCAGAAGCACCCTAGCTATATCGAGGTGGCGGCGGTGAACTGGCAAACACAAAAGGTGCTGGGAAAATGCCGCTTTTATGTTAAGGACTTGGGCGAGGGGGGTATGCCGGAACCGTTAAACCACGCCGCAATTCTTTTTGCGTATCCACATTTCAAACAGGTGATGCGCAATGGCGTTGTGCACAACCACTTCGGAGAACTCCTCACGACCCTTATCATGGAAAACGGGCGCAAGCATATACTCCACCTGGCTCCCAAGTTACCGGATAAGCCGTTTTTATGCGCTACGCGCGGAGGCCGAACCACTGGTATCACCTACGACGGCCGGAACTTTGTTTCCTTTTCGATTGGTCCGCAAGGTAAGTTGTCAGCTCCTTACACACGCAAGTTGCCGCTGAAAGCTATAGAGGCGAAGCACGTTTTCAGGTTGAAATCGCAACGTACGTGGCCCGTAAGTGCCGAAAGCTACTGTTGGATAAGCCGTCATGAAGCGGCCGCCCTGGTAAGATACGCAAGCCATCAAAAACTGATCTGCCTGAACCCATCCACAGGGATTATCACGCACGTACAGGAAGTAAAGCCATCCGTTCAGTGGTTATTTGCGCGGCACGGAAAGCTCTATTTGATCAATGATATGGGCGGCATTATTCCCTGGGCCATCAATGGCCCATCAAAGGAGACATTCGGTATAGCTCCAAATTCTGTCGCAGGCGTCACCGGGTCGCAGTAGAGCGCATTTAGAAGGCCGCTGCCCAGTTTCAGTTAGTTTCCAACTTGAATAAATGATATTCACGGATATCCTCAGCCTTCGTTAGACACCGCCGCTTTTCAGGAGCAACAATATGACTACCGGCGAGGAAACCTTCAAAAGCCGTGTGCAGGAATTCTGGCGTTGGTTCGTGGAAGCGGCTTCCCATTATAGCGAAACCATTGCCGCCGGCGCGTGCGCCACGTTGACAACCGAGATCAGTGCAAAAGTGAACGCGATGGCCGAGGGTCTGGCGTGGGAGTTCGGACCAGGGGCTGGTGGCGGCGGGCACTCGCTAACGGTCAGCGGGGAGGGAAATCTGCACCGGCAGCTGCTGACGATTTATTGGTTAGAGAGGGCACCAAGCCTTCCGGGGTGGACCTTCTATCCGGCTCGGCAGGCAGGATCCATCAAAGGATACCGAATAGACTTTGGGGGCAAACGATTTGATCCAGCGGAACTTCTGGTCACGGCTGCGGTCAACCCGGATAAGCAAAATTTGAACATCACGGTTTGGCATCCGCTATTTGATAACACGCCGGAGAGGGAACGCTGGACTGTGCTTTTCCTATTCCTTGACACGGTTCTTGGCGAATACGGGACGCAGCAGTGGATAGGAAAAATCATCTTCGCTCCGCAGCGGCCCGGCGATTCTTTCCCGCTTAATGAGCTAGAGCCGCTGCTTGAGCGCGTCAAAACGGAACACAGATGGAGGAATTTTCCGCCCGGTGAACGTACGGTAGGATACAGCTTTGAAAAGCCACACACCCGCTGGCTTCGCGGCGACATCGTGGCGGGAACAACCGTGAACTTCCCGCTCATTAACCAGTACACCAACGCCGAGGGCGATATGAAAGACCCGCTTGCAGGAACGGGAGCCGATTATGTTTTCGTGGCTTTTGCAGCAAGTATACTACCGCCGGGCCGACAGGTGGAGATAAGAGCACGGATAGAAGATGCACTCGATGCCGCTCTCAGGAGTTCCGCCAGCGGCCGATTGTTAGGCGGCGCAACTGGGACAGTCAATGCATATATCGACCTGCTGCTCTTCGACGGTGGCAACAGCATTGAAATCATTAAGCGCCTCATGCGTGAGAAAGGGCTGCCCGCCGGTTCCAGCATCAACTACTTTGCCAAAGAAAAGCGAATGTGCCGCATCGCTATTTAAAATTAGCGGCACTCAAGATCGTGGAGCAATCGCCCGCCAATGCGACTTCAGCGCACGTTCCATTCGATCGATCTCTTCGTCGGTCAGAAAATCAAAGGTGCTGCGGCGTTTGGTGGCAATGCAACCAGCCGGACGTGCGCCCGTATCGTTGTGAAAAATACTCTTAGCCATGTAGTTTCCGTGAAAAACAGACGCAACGCAAGATTATTGAGCGCAAATTGGCATTTTGCAAGAAAAACGATCGCAAATCTGTCGTATGACGCTATTCAGGGTAACGCCGGAAGGGCTGCGGAAGCTTCTCCGCAGGCAAGCCCAAGAATTTTCTAGCGCGGGGACTCCCGACCGAAGCCGCCCTTTGGAACCATTTCATTGCCTTGTTGCTATCCTTTGAAACCCCCAGTCCACCTGCATACAGTTCTCCAATATTAAACATGGCACTACGTCCCCCGGCATTGGCTGATTTCCTGAACCACTTCATCGCCCGTTTGTAATCCTGTTTTACTCCATAACCGTGCTGATAGAAAGTTCCCACCTTGAACATGCCAAACGGATTGCCGGTTCGACCTCCGGCAGCAGCTTTGCGGTACCATATCAGGGCCCGAATATAATTCTGCTTGACTCCCCATCCCTTTTCATAAAACCGGGCAACTTCATTCATCGCATCTGTATCACCGGTTGCCGCAGCCCTGCGATACCAACTCATGGCTCGCCGGTTGTCTTTCTGAACACCTTCTCCATTCAGATATAGTTCAGCAATTCCGTCCATCGAATCGCTGTCGCCAACCTTAGCTCCCCTGCGATACCAGGACATGGCTCGCCGATAGTTCCGCTTGACGCCGTCGCCCTCCTGATAAAGCATTCCCATCCAGCACATGGAAATTGGGTCACCCAGCGCTGCCGCTCTCCGATACCATACACGGGCATTCTTGCCGTCGGAAGCACCAATATCCTGACACCGGTAGAGATCGGCGATGGAGGTCGCGGCACTGGAATTACCGGCACCGAGGCTTTTGAGATACCAGGTAAACGCCTTTTTATAATCGAGCTGGACTCCTCGCCCGCCATTGTAGAGCCAGCCAATATCAGCCATCGCGTCGGCGTTGTCCAGCGCCGCACCCCGGCGGGCCCAATCCATCGCCTTATGATAGTCCCGCTTGACGCCGTGAGCCGTTTCGTAAAGCCACGCGAGTGTTGCCGCGGCGTCACCTGACCCGGCCGCTGCAGATCGTTTATACCATGCGACGGCCTTACCGTAATTCTGCGCTAATCCGCCGCGGGCATATTGATAAAATCTTGCAAGCTCGAACATTGCAGTGCGGTTCCCGCCTTTCGCCCCTTTTCTATACCACTTTTCCGATACCTGCATGTTCTGCGGCACTCCCCATCCCACATGGTAGAGCCATCCGAGGTTGTACATTGCGTCGCAATTTCCGTGGGCGGCGGCTCGCCGCCACCACCCGATGGCGAACTGGTAACTCATCGGAACGCCATACCCCTTTTCGTAAAGGCAACCAATATTCAACATCGCCGGGGTACTACCCGCGCGTACAGCCTTTCTGTACCAATACATTGCTTTCTGATAATCCACGGGGATGCCCAAACCGCGCTCGTAAAAAAATCCGATGCTGCACATCGCATTGCCGTTCCCCGCTTTTGCGCTTTTGCTATACCACTGCAGGGCCTTTTGATAGTCTCTGGGGACACCCAATCGCGATTGGTAGAGCGTTCCAATATCGTTCATCGCTGCGGCGTTGTGCTGCAATGCACTTCTGCGATACCAGGTTAGCGCGGCTTGACCATCTTGCGGCACGCCTTCACCACGTTGATACAGCAGGCCAATACATGTCATTGCATGTGCACTACCCTTTGCGGCTGCGGCCCTGAACCACCTCATCGCCTTCGGATAATCTCTCGGATATTCCGACCCGCCTTCGTAAAGCCAGCCAATCCGATTCATCGCGATAATACTGCCGGCGGCGGCTGCCCTATGGAACCACGCCATCGCCAAAGGGATGTCCTTTTTGACCCCGTGCCCGGTCTGATAAAGAATGGCGACGTTGTACATCCCCTTGACGTTGCCTGCATCGGCAGCCTTGCGAAACCATTGCATAGCCCGCAGGAAATTCTGTGGAACGCCTTCGCCATTCTCATAGAGGTAGCCGATGAGATTCATACCTCCGGAACTTCCCTCTCGGGCTGCCTTACGGGCTTCTTGAATTGCTTCTACGAAGTGCCCATTATTCAATTGCTTTTCCGCCAGGTGCAGGGCGTTGTCTGCATCTGCATTTTTTTGTGCGTCCCCCGCGTCTGCGTTGTGCATTCTCATAGCAACCAAGCCGGCCGCGACGAAAAATATCCTCGTGACCACACATATGCTTTCATGTTTACTTTTGTGCACATTTTTCGATTGGCGCATGCAATGTGAACCGATAGCCGCCGGCGGCAGATCTTGCAGGACGCGGATTGACTGACCCAAACCGGTCCGCACTTCGGCTTTACGTGAACGATCTGATATCGTAGACATCGCACAGCTCCTGTCACGTTGCCTTGTGCAACTGAAAGACGTAACGCTGCAAATCCATTTGCCCGCCAAGACATTGGGGTGCCAGGCCACTTGTCGGGCCAATTTGCCCGGCTTTCACATTGTATTGGCCAAACTTCAAGAATAACCAAGTCAACGCACCGTTGCAAATCCGAGCCGATGGAACGGGCGTGGAAATTTTTCGGGGCAGAATCAGGTTGGTAGCGAGGTGCGGGCGGTGCCAAAGATGCTGCGGCGTTTGGTGGCAATGCAACCAGCCGGACGTGCGCCCGTATCGTTGTGAAAAAACACCATTAGCAGGCAGTTTCCGTGAAAAACAGACGCAATACGGGATTATTGAGCGCAGATCGGCATTTTGCAAGAAAAACGAGCGCAAACCTGTCGTAAATAGTTGCACTTGCGCTGCACTCTCAGAGGACTTTCACCCCGCACCGCCGGCGAAGCCGGCGGCTTTGTAAAGTTTCTCCGCCCATGCTCGGGACAGGAACGGAACAACCCGTGAAAACCCGCAGGAAGCGGCGTTTTCAAAATCACCCGCAGCAAAATCCGCAGCATTTCAACCAGATTCCGATTTGGCCTTGATCGTGGGCCGTTGGTCATCACTGCCTGACCATATCAAGCTGGCGGTATTGGCGTTGGTCAAAACTGGGACCTGACTACGCATAGTAAACCATTATAGAATCTCTACGTGATCTTCTTGAGTGAACTTTCGTTCATAAATAGATACCCACACCGTTTCGGGTCGGGTCTGCCAGGTCACCGCAGTGTGTCCTAATATGGCCGAACCAAATAACCATCTTGCATTTGCTTTGTTTAGAAGCTATAGTTCAAGTATGGTTTTAACTGCAAGGTACAACTTAATCAAGAGGCTGCAAACCACTTTCCGCCGGGGCGAGCCTTTTGACTATTCGCAACTGGCGCAATTGGGCATATCGTCCGCGTTGGCGCATCATTATTTGAAATCGGGATGGCTGACGCGACTGGGGCGGGGCGTCTTTGCGTTCCCCAATGACACACTCCGCCAGGAAGACTGCCTGAAATTTCTGTCACATCGCGTGGCTGGCTTTCATGTCGGCGGCAAGACCGCATTAGCCTGGCGCGGTATTCACCACAACGTCCCGGTCCGTGAAGTGCTTTGCTTATGGGGTGATAATAAGGGCGGCTTGCCAGTGTGGTTTCGGAGGCGATTTCCATCCCGTTATACGGTGCGAAATCCATTTTCTTCCAAGTTGGAGAAAGACTTCGGGTTACAGCCACTGCCGGAAGTGTTCGACGGAGTTCCCGTGTCCGTGCCGGAAAGAGCATTGTTAGAGATGTTAAGCGAGGTGGGCATCCATGAAGGAATCGAAGAAGCCCGCAATATTATGGAAGGTGCCGGATCGCTACGGCCAGAAGTCTTGGCAACGCTGCTGAAAAATTGTCGGCGTGTCAAGGTCGTGCGCCTGTGTGTAAATTGGTCCCAAGAACTGAACTTGCCATGGGCATCCATGGCAAGAAAAGCCGCGAACGGTCAATCCGGTCACAGCCGCTGGACGGGTCGCCTTAGAGACGGAACGATTCTTGTACTGAAGCCATGATGGATAAAACTTATATTGAGACGGTCAGACTGCTGCTCGAAGTTGCTCCCGCAATTTTTGAAACGCCGCACTTCGCCATGAAAGGCGGAACAGCTATTAATCTCTTTGTCGAAAACATGCCACGATTGTCGGTGGACATTGACATGGTTTACACGAATCACCAAGCAAGCCGCGATAAGGCGTTAGAATCCATTGCCAAGGGATTGGAAACCGCAATGGAACGGCTCATCAGAAGGGGCTTGGCAGCAGAGATTTCACCCGCCAAAAGCGGCGATGAGATCAAATTGTTCATCCGTCGGCAGCGACATCAGGTAAAAGTCGAGGTTAATCACGTCTTCCGCGGCACGGTTCTGCCAGTCGAAATGCAGCGGCTTGGGGCTGAGGCCCGGTCTCTCTTTACGACGGAATTATACGCACCAGTTTTGGCGGCGTCGGAACTCTATGGCAGTAAACTGGTCGCCGCGATGGATCGCCAGCATCCACGGGACCTGTTTGATGTGCGCGGGCTTCTTGATCGAGACGGCCTGACTGCAGAAGTTGTCGAATGTTTCGTGTGCTATCTGGCTGGCCACAACCGGCCCGTGCATGAAGTCTTGTTTTCACGCGACCAGGACATTACATCCGCCTTCGACGGCGAATTCGTGGGCATGACAAAGGATACTGTGACATTGTCAGAATTACAGCAGGTAAGGCGCAAACTCAGGAATGAATTGCCTGGCATGCTTACGCCGCATCAACGGCAGTTTCTGCTTGGATTGGTTGCAGGTGAACCGAATTGGCAGTTGATGAAGTGTCCTCATCTGTCTCTGTTACCGGCAATCCGATGGAAACTCCAGAATCTCACCAAACTCAAGAAGTCCAATCCGCACAAGTTCATGCAACAATTTGAAGCACTGAAAGTTCGGCTGGCCGAATACTCATAACAACCCGATCAACAGTTCATCGCACATCCATGGGCACCTTGTGATTAATCCGTAATCAATTCGGAAATCGCCGTGGTCCCGGTCGTCGTGCGCTACAAAAAGCCACCGCTGCGCTTGCCATGCTCCGGCTTCACTGCGCCTTGCTACGTTCCAGGCGTGCGCGTGGCATGTCTTTTTTCCGTTCCCTCGGACATCCCCGGCTCAAGCAGAGGGCTTTTGATTCTTTTTTCACCTCGCGGCCTCGCTATCTGGCGTAGGCCGGAGGTGAAAAAAAATGCGGCGGCGATGGGCCGACGCGCCTTTAGGCGGTCTACGTTTTGGCTCCTATTTTTTGGAG
>JAJZDN010000119.1 GCA_021805985.1 Planctomycetota bacterium
CGGTTCCAGCCTGATACTTTCACCCGGCGCCAAATCGATTCGTCTGCAATGGAACAGGCCTGACAGCGATCTGGGCAACTGGAGTTATGGCGCATTTGTAAAACGCTTTGATAAGCTGTGGCGAGCGCGCTATTTCAACGGCAAAACATTACCATTCGGCAACGGAATTGAAAATTGGCCGGCAAAATAAATTAGAAGTTCCCGATTGGAGAATCGCGGTTATACCTTGGCTCGTGATGCTGCAATTCCCTGCTGTGCCACCCACTGGTTGATGTCCCTGCGCTGAATCGCCGCGGCCATCAAATCCGGAAACAAATCAGGTGTGCATGCAAAGGCCGGAACTCCCATCGCCGCGAAAGCCGCCGCATGGTGCTGACTGAACATCGGAGCGCCGTCGTCATTGAGTGCCAGCAAACAGATTATCTGCACGCCGCTGGTCACCAGCGCACCGACACGTTTTACCATCTCCTTGGCATCCCCGCCTTCGTAAAGATCGCTGATCAAAACCAGGATCGTTTCCTTTGGCTGCACCACCAGGCTTTGGCAATAAGCCAGAGCCCGGTTGATGTCGGTTCCGCCTCCCAGTTGTGTACCGAACAATACATCAACAGGATCTGCCAACTTTTCAGTCAAGTCCACCACGGCCGTATCAAAGACTGCCAACTTTGTGCTAACCGCAGGCATGCTGGCAAGCACGGCGCTGAACACTCCCGCATACACAACGCTCGTGGCCATCGAACCGCTCTGATCCACGCACAGGACAATTTCCCGCAGGGAGGACCGCTTGCGTCCGAAACCAATCCGGGTTTCGGGAACGATGGTTTGATATTCAGGCTGGTAGTGTTTAAGGTTGGCACGGATGGTGCGGTGCCAGTCAATTTCATTGTGGCGCGGACGCCGATTACGTGCAGCGCGGTTCAGACTGCCCAACACCGCTTGCCGCGTGGGCTGCTCGAGTTTCCGCCGCAGCTCATCCACGACCCGCTGCACGACCATTCGCGCGGTGTCTTTGGTCTTGTTCGGGAGAATATTTTTCAGCGCAAGCAACTGCGAGACCAGATGCACGTCCGGCTCTATGGTTCCAAGCAGTTCAGGCTCGAAAAGCATTTGCTTGAGATCGAGGCGGTCCAATGCATCCTTCTGCATCACCTGGACCACCGAACTGGGGAAATATTGCCGAATATCGCCCAGCCATCGAGCCACGTTGGGGCATGATGAACCAAGTCCGCCCTGGCGGTCACTTTCATAAAGCGCGCCCAGGGCCCGATCCATTGTAAGATCGACCGCATCAAGCCCCAGTATGCCTCCGCCCGGCTGGTCTTGCGCGGCACCTCCCAGAATCAGACGCCAGCGACGGGAACGTTCGTCTACAACCATATTCACGTTTTTACCTCCCAATTCAGTCCCAGTAACTGCGCCAGCAATGGCAATGCTTTGCTCGCTCGGTCCGAGTCAAAATCAGTCGGGTTCAGGGAACCCGCCGGGGTTCGTGTGGGCCCGCTGATCACCCGAACCCCCATCTGCCGGCGCTCAGCGATTTGAAATGTACTGAAGGTTCGGCGGAGCAGGGGAAGAACCATGGTAAAATGGTCAGCGGTCAGGCTGCTGATCCAATCGTCGAGCGACTGCCATAGGATGTCATCGTGCAGGAGCAGCAGGCCGCTATTACGAAGGAAGCTATCCACCCAGGCTACGGCGTGCGCCGGTGCCGTGGCAGTGGAAAGCGCCAAGCCAAGCCGCCGGGCCGCGTCGGGGGCATCCACTTGCTGCGTTTCGCGCAGCAACCGGCAGGCACGGCCGACAACCAGACCATGGAAGCCAGGCGAGTCGGCAAGTTGGCGCAGGGCCGCGTTCCACGCTGCCGTGTGGCCGGGATCTTGAAGGATGCCGATAGCCGCGTGGGTTTCCAGAAGTTTTCTGAACATTTCCTCCGCGGCCTCGTCGTTGAGCGAGCCGCATCCACCGGGAAGGCCGATGCAAATTCGTGCCACCAGCCCATTGACCACGCCAGCCACCATATCGGTATCGGTCTTCCGCACATTGCCGTAACGGAGAATATTTGCCAGCGGTGCAAGCGCCTGCATCAGATGGCCCACGTCGCTGGCCACGGCGGCGGCGGCCTGAAGTCGCGACATCAGGTGTTCGACGGCTTCGGGCAGATCCGCCAAGAGGGTCGCGTCGAGCAGAGCGGTCAAAGCTTGCAAATCCGGCGCGACATCGGCCTCGTGCCGAACCTTTGCGCCGGCGGCAGCGGCAATTGTGTTGCCCCAAACCCCGGACTCGATCAAAGCGACCGCGAAATCGGGCTGCCATTGCACAGCCCAAAGCTCATGGAAGGTTCCCTTCTGCGAGCGGCGATGGCGTTGGGCGTCGCCCCAGGGAATCCCAAGCAGATTCAGGCGGTGCAACAATCTGCTGCGATCAAGATCAGTGGCGGTGCGCAGGTCAAGATCGATTTGTTTCTGAGCAGGTTCGGGCGGGAAACGCAGTCGCTTTTGTTCACGTGCCAAGTCTCGGGCAAGCGGGACGGACGGGGTGTCGTCGGGAATCGCGCCGAGTCGCTCACCGACGATGAGTTTCTCCGAGATCAGCCGCAACGGTAGCGCGTCGCCAAAGCACAAAACACTCTCAGCAGCCTCATTTAACTCAGGCAGCCCCGGCAATGGACGCCCACGCAACGCGGCGAGAGCTTCAGCAAGTCGCACCGCTTCAATGACGTTGGCGGAGGACACATCCAGATCCTCACGGCGCAACAACCGCGCCACGTTAACGAGCCAGCGGGTGGCCAGATCATGGCTGGAGCCGTGATCCCGTGCCCATAGAAAATCGTACCATCCGGGAGATTCAATTCCAGCCCCATAGCCGCTGGCGAACGCAAGCCGCCCGTAAGTCCATGGAATCCATGTTGCGCTCACTTTAAGTTTGGGCAACCCCTTTAACTGCGCCGCGTCATTCTTGGCCGACGACATTTTTGCCAGCGCGGGCGCGTGCCATGCTCCGCAGACAACAGCAATGCGTTCAAAACCTTCCTTCTGCGCCTGACGAATGCTCTGGCGCATGTGTGCTTCCCGGCGTGCCTCGCTCTCTGGTTCGAGTTGCTGCAGCGAGGATTGAATGGCCGCATCACGCAGGGCCGCCATGGCTTCCAGCACAGCCGTGAACACGTCGCCGCCGTCGCGCCGATGTTCCACCAGATGCTCCCACCATCGTTCAGAGTCCGAATAACCAGCGGCGCGGGCGAGATGGGCGAGCGGATCGCGGGATATATCACCCGGCGAGTTTGCGATTCCAGTATCATCCATTGCGGCGGCCGGGACGGCGCGATCAGTTTTATTGATTTCACGTTCAGAACTTTCACCTTCCGGGGCCGAATTTGCTGACACCTTGGCTTCCTGCTCCGCACGCATGGCGAGTTGAACGCTTTGCGGCAGATCCATGAAGTGAAGTGGAATCTTTTTATTCATGGCAAATTGAATAGCTTGCCATTCAGGAGAGAAAACAGCGAACGGGTAGCAAACCGAGCGCTGTGGCTTGTCAGGATCGTAAATGAGCAACGCCACCGGCGGCTTGATTTCCGAATCAGCGGCAATCGGCAGCACCTCCTCGGCATCCGGCGGCCCTTCGATAAGCACGCAGTCCGGGCTCAAGGCTTCCAAAGCCCGGCACAGAGACCGCGCCGAACCAGGACCATGGTGACGCACGCCGAAAATATGAACTTGCGGGTCAGCCACTGGTCACTCCGCCTTCTTACAGGCTCGGTACAAATCTTTCCAGCCGTCCCGCTCCTTCACGACCGTTTCCAGATACTCCTGCCATACAATACGGTCCTGCACCGGATCTTTCACGATGGCACCTACCATTGCACCAGCCACGTCCGCGGCACGCAGTACCCCATCACCGTAGTGCGCTGCGAGGCTCAACCCCTGGTTCATCACGCCAATAGCTTCAGCCGTGCTCAACGTCGCGCTGGGGGACTTCAATTTTGTCTTGCCGTCGGTCGTTACGCCGCCTCGCAGCTCACGGAACACCGTGACGACCCGACGAATTTCCTCCAGTGCCGGCGGTTCCGCGGGTAGTTCCAATGCCCGGCCGAGTTGCTCAGAACGCTGCTGTACGATTTGCACCTCTTCGTCAAGATTCTCCGGAAGCGGCAGGACCACCGTGTTAAACCGCCGCCGCAGGGCGCTGCTTAACTCATTGACGCCACGATCCCGGTTATTTGCGGTGGCAATAACATTGAAGCCTTTCACGGCTTGAACTTCCTCACCAAGTTCAGGGATCGGCAGGTTTTTTTCACTTAATATGGTGATGAGCGTATCCTGAACATCAGCAGGAATCCGGGTGAGTTCCTCTACCCGGGCGATCTTACCATCCTGCATAGCTCGCATCATCGGGCTGGATACGAGCGCCCTGGATGAAGGCCCCTTGGCGAGCAATTCGGCGTAGTTCCACCCGTAACGCAGACTTTCTTCGCTTGTACCGGCGGTGCCCTGCACCAGCAGAGTGCTATCGCCGGAAATGGCCGCAGAAAGGTGCTCCGCCACCCAGGTCTTAGCGGTCCCCGGAACGCCGAGCAGCAACAATGCACGATCGGTGGCCAGCGTGGCCACGGCGATTTCAATGATCCGTCGATCACCGATGTATTTGGGCATAATTACCGTGCCGTCGTCGAGCTTTCCGCCCAGCAGGTACGTTGCTGTCGCCCAAGGCGATAACTTCCAACTGGGCGGGCGTGGCCTGGTATCAGCCTGGCCCAATGCCTTGAGTTCATCGGCGTACTGTTGTTCGGCGTGCAGACGAAGTTGATTGCTCATAATTCAAAATCCTTATATCTGAGAGTCATTTTTGAATGCCGCGCCCATATCTGCGCGGAATTGGATCACCGCGAGGAATTCGTCTACGCCCTTGGACCAGAATTCCCAGCCTTTGGAATCGGTAATCCAGTTGGCGTTGGCTTCCTCCAGAACTGCCGGGGCCAGATGCATAGCGAACTCTTTGAATTGATTCCGTAACGGCCAGTCGGTGGATTGCCCCGTCGATACAACTCGCATGAAATGCAGCACAACACGGCTGAACGAGGGACTCCACTCATGGCGGCACAGGCGAATTAACTCGCCGGCAGGGTTGCGGGAGCTTTTATGATAAACCGACAGCAAAGCGGACAGTCGCTCTTCACGTTGCGCCGGCGGCATGGCAACCAGCAGACCTGTTAGAACCGTGGTTTTGTCCCGGTATTCTTCGTTGATTGCAACATCAAAAAGCACTTCCGCCCAGGCGGCGTTCCGTTGCCGAACCGCGGCCCGCATCCACGCTTCCACCAATTCCTTCCTCCATTCACCCTGTCGCGAAGCGGCCACTATTTCCTCCGGCGTGCTGTTCCATTGGCGGGTCCAGACATTGAGCGGCACAACTTCAATTATTTGAACCAGCCACCAGACTCTCTGCCCCAGTGCCGCCGGCGGTTTTGGCTCGATGCCATCACGCTGCATCGCTCTGTCGCACTCGCCGGGCAACGTGACTTCGATGGCCGCGGGTTTGATCTTTCGCAGCTTCAGCACACTGGCCGCAGTTCCCGGAATATATTTGAGCAGTGCCGCAGCTCGCTCGATCTGGCGCTTGACCAGTGCGGAGTCAGGAAGGCGGGCGAGCAATTCGGCAGCGGCTCGCCGAACCTCGTGTCGTTTGTCCTCCAGAGCTGACGCCAAAAACGGCTCGTCGTCTGCTGCCAGGCCGATGTCAAACGTGGCGAGGAATGCAGCCCGGTCTTCCGGGGCTTCCTCTTTCCATACGTCGGCCAGAAGTTCCCGGGCGCGGGCGGGGTTGGTTCGGCGGAGCCGTTGCAGAAACATCAAACGCGCCGGATATTCACCGAGCCGCCACGTCTCATCGCTATCATCGACCGCACAGCCTGCCCAGGCCCAATCTGAATTCTGGAGAGCCAGCCAGCGTCCACGTTCGCCCAAAACCGGCGCAATCACTTCGCGCAATTCAGGTTTCGATGTTCCCAGGTTCAGCAATGCCGGAAGCGTTTCCAGTGGCGCAAGCAGATCCGACCTGGCCGCCCGCGCCAGCCATTCCGGAATTAATTCCGAACATTCACCTCCCAACAGACGCCGCAGCAGCGAACCGGTCCGTTCTCCGGCGCGCTTCTGTCGCTCCCCGGCACTCGCCGGCGGCAAAGGTGCGTTATCCGCCATTGGCTGAGTGCCCGAGCGTTCATACAATCCGTGCAAAGCGGCCAGCGAAAGCAGCACCCTCTCACTCGGGCTGCCCCCTACCTGAGATTCGAGTTGACACAGCGAAGTTGTACCCGTTGTAGCTGCGATCGTTTGACGATCTGTTCCAAGTAGCGCGATCTGGGTCAGTTCTGCAAATCTCATAGGCACAGAAACCGCCCTTCTACCCAGACGCTTAATGGCGTAAATATCAATCCGTCCCACTCGCCAGCAAGTGAAATGGGTTGGCCGCCGGACAGCGAGCAAAGCATCCAAGCCTTGTCTTCCGCAATATTCAACGCCAGGGCATGGCCCGCAGCATCGCGAATGACCCAGCCACGCGTCCGGCGCAGCGGCGTTACGGCAGGGAAAGCGAACGGCACGCGATCAACCCATGGATTGGCCGTGATTGCTTCCGCGGCGAAGACATTAGCCTCGGCAATCGTTTTGTGCGGCAGGACCGGCATGACCGGTTGCAAAGAACCGTAACGTTTCTTCACGATGGCGCGTAATGGCCATGAGCTTGGGAAGAAAGCCAGCTCGGCATCCGCTCTCGTACCGGGAACAAGACTGGCATCGAGCGGTTGGTTTGGTCCTGCGCTGAAACTCAAGCACAGCGCCGCACGCCGGGTGTTTGCGCCAAAGAGCCAGGTGCGTTGTGTCCGCAGTCGCTCCTGCTCGTCGACACGTCGGCCAACAACTGTCCAGCAATCGCGCAGACCCGGCTGTGCCAGCACTTCCTCCTGATTGGTGGTAAAGCCGATGGCAGTGCGAAGGTCAGCTCGCACGCCCTCTGGCAACGAAGTCATCCTCGCCCAAGCTTCCCTTGCCAGATGAAGCAGTGAAACTTCCTGCAGCAACCTTTCCGGCCAACCTTCACCCGTGGCAGTGATGCCATCCAGCATTCTCAGACGTCGCGCCAGACCGGGTGCCTGGGCGTCCACAAGCCGAGCTGCGGGAGCAGCCCAAAAACTGGAAGGTTTTCCCGGCAGCACGGCGAAGCCGGACCGAACCAGATCGTCCAGCCACACCCCCAGTTCATCAAGGCCGCAGGTCACTCTTGCTTCCCGAGAAGCAAGACGTTTGTCTGCCGCCCTTGTTGCGTTGGCGATGGCCTCAGGATCAGCTGGTTTGTCTGATTCCGTAGCTTTCGCAGCCTTCCTTTCTTCTTTTTCCGTTCGCTTGGCAATCCACTCTACGACCCAGGCCGGCGGTTGCGTTTCGACCATCACGTCAGCTTGCTGCGCCACCATCAGCAGAAGCCCGAGTCCGTGTTTACATGGAAACTTTCGGCTGGGACATGTGCATTTAAAGGCTGGCCCGCTGAAATCAATACAGGTTTGGTATGGGGCCTTGCCGCTGCCCTGTATCGTTCCCCAGGCGCAATTTTGCTCAGCCCCCAGAACAACCCACTTCCGCGGAACAGCGAGGGCTTGGCCCGACTTCGCGGAAGAAGCATCGGGGGCGAGCGCAAGAACTTGTTCGGTGGTCCAAGGCATACTGGATTCCGCGAAAATGCCTGTTCTCTCCGGAATATGAAAGAACAGACTTCAAAGCATTTCAAGTCACGGTTGGAGACCGACAGCGCAATAATAATGGCACTATCGTGTCGGGTTCGCAGATCCAGCCGATGACCGAATATTGAAATCAGAAACTTCTATTTCGCAACGTTTCCGTGGATTTTCTTCCGACTGGCTGGTCCAGCAGGCGCAGATTCCGCTAGCCGATCCCACCTTTTTTGAGGCAGTTGTCAACCGCTGCTCCTCACCAGCCCGGACCGGCTGTTAGAGTAATCCCTGTTGCGACCAATCCCATAGTGGCGCAATGAGACGCGCCGCCGTCGTTAACGGCCCTTGGTCCCGCCAAGCTCACGACGAACCTGACCACACAAAAAGTTTACCCCTCACCAGTAGAAATGCAAATAAATTTCCATCAATAAGGCGTGGCACGCATTTTCAAGATTTCCTGGGATCCATTTGATACCGGTATTCGGGGCGACCGTCTGGCTGAAGTGGTACGGACCTATATGCCGAGCAAGCATCCCGGCAAAGCAGTGTTGAAATGGATGCTCACGTTTCCCCGCGCCACCATTCGTGAGGAAGCCCACTCTGCCAACGCCGGCCGGCCAAGATCGTGAAGAACGTCCAGCAAATCGCAGCAATGGTGCTACTGCGTCAGATGTGCCAATATCCGGGCAACGGCGGTGTTGACGAAAATCGACACAACAAATGATGAAAATCGATACTTCCCTTACCACGTCACACGCGTATATTGAGGGGCGATGTAAAATCTCTTCTGGAGCAGATACTGATGCGCAAAGCTTTACTACAGCCTGTTAATGTCCACAGAGTTGTGATACTGGCAGTTCTATGCGTTTCGTTCGCACTGGCCACAGTCGGACAGGCAATGGCAGCCGGCGGCGAAGCGATGCAATCCGTAAACAAGGGCTTGCTCGCTCGCAGCGTTACCAATATGGACAGCGGCTGGCACCTGGATAAGATGCCGGGCTTTCATCGGTGGAACCCCGAAGCGGTTTTGACACCGCCGCAAATCGCACAGTTGCATTGTCCGTGGCCCGCCGGCGTATGGCAGCC
>JAJZDN010000120.1 GCA_021805985.1 Planctomycetota bacterium
TACGGCCATAATCGTTTCAGGTCAACCGTACGATGTGATATTACGGGATATCGGGCCTGCGGCCGCTTCCGCAACATGCCTGCGATTGCTTGCGAACACCATGAGCAGATTACCCGTGAGTAATGACTAAAAGGGTTCGGGCCACGGATTTCACGGATGACCCGGCGCGGCGAAGCCGCAATTAAACATCACATAGCCGCCGGCTTTGCCGGCGGTAACCGTCCGCCTAAAGGTGTGGTGTGCCGAGCTGGGAATTCTTCGCAGACCGCGAAGAATTTCACAGATTGTGACACCGATACGGAGACGAACAATTGATCACGGCGCGCCGGCAGGGAATCTGGAAGGTAAGCCGGCGAGCCTGCTCGCCGCTGCTTGAGATTCCCCGGCACGCCGGGCCAAGGCTTCAAATGCTAAATTCCAGGTTCGAGATTCCAGGTTGCGGGTACTGAAGAAACTGCTAATACCGCTAATACTGACAATACTGACAATACTGACGATACTGACAATACTGACAATACTGACAATACTGATAATACTGATAATACTGACAATACTGTCTCCGTGAAACCAGTGGATTGGAATTCTGAACCTGGAACCAATACGGTTTTTTCACGCATCACTGCAAGCCCGAGTTCATGGGGGCTGATGCTGCACAATGCCGCACCTTATCCCACGCGTGACGGCAATGTGCCCGGCGGACGAATGGATATGCGGTGGTTACGATTCCCGGGCGGTGACAAATCGGGCCATATCAATGAGAATCTGCCGGATTTCCGACTCCGGCAAATCCGAAATAGCCGCAATGGCCTGATCGACCAGTTGCTGCGCACGGTTGCGGGCGTACCGCATTGATGGGCTGGGGATTAACAATTGCCGCGCATTGTCGATGCGATCGGGGGCATCCGATTCAAGCAGGCTGATCAGCAATTGCTGGTGGGTGGGGGCGGCGGTGGCCAGAAAATGTATCATCGGCAAGGTCAGCTTGCCTTTTTCAATATCGGTCCCCAATGATTTTCCGACCGTTTTCTGCTGTCCCGCAATGTCCAGCAGATCATCGACAATTTGAAATGCCATGCCCAGATCCCGGCCATAATTGCCCAGTGCCTCAACCGTTGTCGCATCCGCATCCGATGCCCAGGCTCCCAGCCGGCACGATGTTTCAATCAAACTGGCGGTTTTCCGGTAAATAATGTCAAAATACGTTTTTTCAGTTAACGCCCAGTTTCCGCGGTTAAAATTCTGCGTCAGTTCACCTTCGCAGACAACGTTGGTGGTGCGGCCGATGGCGCGCGACGCAATCTGGCTGTCCAGTGAACTGCAGAGATGATACGCGTGACTGATTAACAGATCGCCCAGCAAAACCGCGGCCTCATTGCCGTGCAGATGATTGATCGTGGCACCACGCCGCCGTATTTCCGCATTATCCAGTACATCATCATGGACCAGTGTGGCAACGTGTACCATTTCCACCACCGTGGCAATGGTAACATGGGTCTGCCCCAGCGGCTGGCCATTGTTGCGGGCCGCAAGGCCGGAAAGGAAAACCAGCACGGGGCGCAGCATTTTGCCGCGGAATCTTTCAACATGATTGGAAAGTTTCTGCACATGATCCAGCTCGCTGGCCAATTCGCGAGCGAAAAGGTCGTTTACCTGCGCCAGGTACGGCTCAATTAGCTGCAATGTAATCGGGCCAGCCAGTGTGACCATAAAAAGCTCTCCACGAACGGGGCCGGAAAAACCATCCCAAAATCCTGACCTACGGCCAAATGACCGTTCAATTGTTATTGAAACTATAGAAAATTTTGACAGGAAAGTCCAGTGTCTCGGCAAACCGGGGCAAAATCAGCCAATCAACGGGCAGTATGTTAGCGTCGCGCTAAAAAAATGCAATGTCTTCTCCTCCTTGCGTTTCTGGAACAAAGCCAAATCCCACCCCGCGCGCCGGTACCGCCCTTCCCGCAGGGGACCCGACGAATGACCGCCACGTTTTATCGCCATCGCTTTTCTCCTTTTGCCTGCGACGGCAACAGATTCTCATATCCCATTATTTAATGGATCACGTGGTTTAAAAAGCCGGACACTATCACTTCGAGTTGTGGCGACAGGTGCTGCAACTTGGTGAGAACGATCGGCTTCTGGCTTGGCAAAGCGCGTGGAGGTTGTCCGGGAGTACACTTCAAGCTGTCAGGCGGGTAGATTACCGCCGGGGCGCTGCTGATTCTGAAATTGGCTGTCGTTGGCAATCGGAGCGCCTTGAACGGTCTCGAAAATAAGTTGGCAGATGGGAGCTTCCGGATATAGAGATATGTCGCACGGCCCCAGATTGATGAGTTCCAAGGTTATGGTTCCGCTAAAGCCGGCGTGAATCGTGGGTGCCGTGAAATGTACCAGCAGCCCGCAGCGAGCATAGGAGCTTTTTCCTTCAACCCTTGCGGCCAAGCAATTGCCATCAGGCGAAAGCGGAAGCTTCACCCGCTCAAGGGTTCTGCCGAGCACCAGGCGATTGGGCCGAAGAACGAAGGGTCGGTCTTCGGTTAAAGTTTCGGTGATAGAATTAGGGCCAAACAGATTTGCGAACGCGCCCTTTCTCAAATCTATATTGAACGGGAGGCCTTCTTTAAAATAAGAAATCTCACGGCCAAGGCGAAGATCCACCGCAGAAGTTTGGTACGGGCAGGGCACCGCACCACTTGGAATACGTGGCGTTGGCTCCGGTTCAATGAATAGCCGCTTTGCGTCAGGCGCTGCGTGTATTTCCACATTTGAGAGGATCATGAAGCCTCTGCTAAATCACGCTCTTGAACGGCAACGAGGGTGCTTTCATCCGAGGGCAAAACCGCAACAAGATTTTTCCCCTCATGCCGGAGGACCCTGACGCGTACGGCCCTGCCGGGACCCTCTTTCGGCCATGGGCCAGTTTCCGACCTTGGAACGAAGACCGAACGAATAGCGTCGCCTTCGGCGGGGTAGGTGACGGCCACCTCATCGCTGAACATTCCCCGGTCGATACGGCACCGCAACCAGCGACTCTCTATGTTCTCGGATGCAGGCATGGGAGGCTCCTTTAGGAAACGAACTCTAATTGCCTTATTGTAGCGGGAGCATGTTTGGCTGCAAGGTTTTGTTGACAGACGTCAAGCCAAAGTCAAAATCTCCGCTACTTTACCAAGGTTAAAATGTCCCCCTCGGCGGGGTGTGGCGAGCCGGGTTTGGCGAAGCGGTTGGTTGTACATGCGGGGAAATTACCTGGCTGTTGGAGGCAGCAGAGTTGTTCCGGCTCGCCGAAATCCCGCCGGCGATGGAGTCGAGGGACTTCGGTCCTTTCCTGATTTTCCAATTCCCCGCCCACATGATGCCGCCGTGGTCAGTGCACTTTCAAGCGGCAACGATCATTTTCGCTCCCAACGCCAAAGCGCGTACTGCCGCGCCGGTGCCACCCTTCCCGCTGGGGATTCCGTGAATGACCGCCACGTTTTACCGCCATCGCCTTTTTCCCTCCGCTTGCGACGGCAACAGATTCCCATGTCCCATTATTTAATGGATCACGCGGTTTAAAAGACGGACACCGACGGTACGGGCGGGGCTCAATACTTTGACGACGATTTTCGCCATGGATCGGCGGATCGGTGGCAAGTCCAGCGCCAACTGTGCGCCAGGGCCCAGTGGGTAGTTGGCCGGGCAACTGCTGACGGCGGCCAACGTCCGCCTGCCCCAATCGTTGCCCAGCCGGAGGACCAAAGTAGCCACGAGAAAGAAACGGCCATCCCGACGTGTAAGTGATTGATTCATCGAGTAGGAACATCCGCTAAAAACATTGGTCGTTACGCTCCACAATGCGATATTCTCGTCAATTGACGGGTATAAACGATCACTGAATCAACTCCGCTGGGGTATCTCAGCGCATTGGCGGCGGAAAATAACCAAAGTCACGCCGCCGGGACATGTTCACTGACCATTCTGCCCGCCCATTCACGGATTGAATCTTCTTTGACCACCTGGGCCCCCAGGTCGGTAAAAATGGCGATAGCGTTTTGATGCAGTTCCCGTTGTTCACCGTCGTCCGCGCTTTTAGGCGGCAAAATAACGACACCCACCGGCGGCCCATTTTCTTTTGGTGCGATGTCTTCAACCGCCCATGCCGTGGCATCGACCTGCTTCCCGATCTGCCGCCGGTCTGAAATCTCGAATGAAATGGCCTGCGCCAGGAAATAGGGGCGTCCATTTCCCACCCCAAGGTCAAAGGTGTGCTTGCCACGTTTCCCTTGAATTTCATGCGATGTCTTAAGATAGGCCCGCGCGTATGAACCGATCTGCGTGAGCAGCGCTTCACCAATATCTCTTCTGACGACCCGAACGATATCCTCCTTCCGGCGATAGCCCAGTTCCGCCGGGCCAATATCCACTAAGAATCGTTTCACAATCGCGGGCAGCAGGTCGTCCGGTGGAAGCGTTGCAGCCCGCGGCTCCGAAAGTTGAATGGAGTTTCGCCATTTTTCCGCCATGTGCCGGATTTCATCGGCGCGCATGCGTTTCGCGGATTCTGAGAACTCCTTGAGGAAGTCAATATTTTCACCGCCGAATTTCCGCAGCCGGGCCCAATTGGAAATAGAGAGAAATTTCACGGTGTCTTCGCCGCCGCCACTGGTTCCAAAAGCGAAAACACCGAAGTTGATCCCCTCATCACGAACCGGATCCGGCACATAGCGTGCAACGCAGTAATACGAGGTTCCAGTCGTCATCATTTGCATCTCCTTTCTTATTAGTCTCTGGGGCCTGAGGATATCAGAACGTCGCGCCGAGAGGCCAGATATTCCGCCAACGCCACCCGCTCATCGAGCGAAACGCCCCAGTCTTCCGGCGGTGCCGCCACAGCGCCGGCAATCGCTTCGTTGGTGGCCTCATGAAGCGACTGGATCGCAGGTTGCAATTCGTCCTCGTTCAAATCACACTTTTCAATTATAAGCGAATCAAGAGCTGCGGTGGGAGCATTCTGAAGCGAGGCGGTGCTCCATCCCGGACCGCGCGGGAAAAAATGGCCGTGATCATGTGAATAGACCAGCCGTGGCGGCTGGGTCCCATAAAGAAATTGATGATCATATCCAACAAACGCCCATCCGTAGAGTACCGCCAACAGAGCAAATCTCGATCTGTTTTCACGAACCGTCGTAAATGTAAAATACTCCCGGCTTTCCGAAACCTGCCGCAGGAATTGAGACCCGTGACAAATTCCTCCCTGTATATGCCGCAAAGCAGAATCGGTGGCTAAACTGCCGGGTACGCTGACCAAGCGCACTTCAGGAACCGGGGCACCAATGAGCCTCCCTAGAATTCCAACCACCTGGTCGTTGAAAAGCATTCTTGGAGGATTGAACCACTTCACAACGTAATCATTTCCGTCCGAGCATGACATCAGAACCGGTCGCGAGCACGAAGGATACGTTTTGCCGAGGTAATATGTCGCAATCAATGGCTTGGGGTGCCTGCCGGCTGCGCTTGTTATCATTGGCTTCCAATAGTCAATATCAGGCATCGCTTTCCTTCCGCCGTTTTATGCAACGCCATGATCGCCGAGCCGCAAGTGCTGTCAAGCCCCGTGCCGGCGGGAACCCGCATTCCAACTTACCGCCAGTACCCCTGTCGCAATTTGAGCCGATGTCAGGCTGTGGATTATAAGCGAGTTGGGTACTGCTACTCTGCATATTGCACCTTCCAATCTTCTTGTTGTAGGCCCGCGGCCTCTACGGCTCGCTGGCAGAATTGGTAGGCGGCTTTGGCTGAGAAATGTGTCAGAAGGTAATATCCGTTTTTGAGCGTGCGATAGGCACGAAATTTGGCGGGGTCCGTTGCTATGAAGGTTGGAAACTCCACCACGAGTTTCCGGAACGCGTCAGGGTCGAGCAGTGCAATTGTCTCGACCGTCCGCTCCGCAACGTCGCGCCAAGTCTTAACGGGAAACTGCTCCCCAAGGACAGCTAACGTGAGCGGCGTGCGCCCAGTGACGTCCCCGTTGGTTTGATCGGCTGGCTGCTCTGAGCCAAAATATGGCCAGATTGCCACTGCTCGTTCTGCAAGCTCTCTACCCCTTTGCTTTATCCCATTCTCATCCCAACGCTGTAAGCCCGTAAAATACCCATTCAATTCAAGATGGCTCTGCCCGAGTATCCTCTGCTTGGTGGGAAAATCATCGTTGGTGAGCGTTTGGTTGTAGCCGGTCAGCGTCAGGTTTCCCAGCGTGTGCAGCAGCACCGCGTATGTATCGTCGCATTGGTCGCCTAAATGTTCCCTCCACCACGGAGTAAGAGTTTGGGGCATGACGTGTTCGATCGTTATGTTATCCCGTTTGACCGCCTCATTGTGATTGAAGGAACCCTCCAGCCGTTCAAGAAGGAGTCTCGTTTTCTGCAGCCGCTCTCCCGTTGCGTAGAGCGGTGAGGTGGCCAGCCGATCCCGGAATAAAGTATCCCCCGGATAATTCTTGCTTACCAGCACTGCACGCAATCCATTAACCATGTTGCCATGTGCAAGTGCTTGCGTGTATGAGGCAGCGAAAAGCTTGTTGAGTGTGTACGTGGGGACTCCGCAAATCCAGCGGCGCATCATGAAATTCTCGATGGTGTCGAGGACCGCAACGAAATCCGCGTGCGTGATTTTACCTGTGGAATGGTCGTGGTAAACGTTCATGATCAGCGGATATGCCGTGGTGACCTCAATACGATTCAGCCTGTCCATTCGCTCTGAAATTTGCCGGTCACTTTCACGCTCCGGGTGGATCATTTTGGAATAATAGCCGGCAAACGTGGCGAGTTCTTTGAGGTAGTTCAAGACCTCATCCGTATTTCTGCGATCCGCCTTTTCCTTGAGAGCAATATAGACATCTCCCTGCTTGACCATTCCCCCGTCTTTCATGAGAAAGTGACGGATGCACTCCGTAAGGCTTTCTTCAAGCTGCTCCTGCATCGGCTTCCAGTAAAGGTGGTAAAGAGTCTCTTGTTGATCCACATGAATCCGCATGAAAAAGTAATTACGCAGCAAATCCGCCTGAGTTAAGGCCAGGCCTTTCGCATTGAGACTCTCAAATATAAGATGCGGGTTGTCCTCTCGGTGCAGTACGATACTTACCAGCGACAAGTTGCTGATCAAAGTCCGCGTGAGTTTCTCCAAATCCAGCGGAATTCCATTCTCGCTGACCTTTAATAGCTTTCGACGGAAAAATTGGTAGGCCATGGGGATCGGCTGATTTCCACCCTGCGGTTCCCCTTTGATTATTTTGATAAACGGATCACGGTCCGCGTGGGTTGGAAGGAGCTTGAAATTATCATGCCCATCTTTGAATTTATTGCGCAGCAGCGTTTCGTCGATCTCCGGGGCGAGGCTACCGGCGTTCTTCTCTCGTGCAAGGTCACGAATCGCCGCTAAGAGCAGAAGAAACGTTGTCAGCCGCTGTTGCCCGTCGATGAGAAGGAATTTTGCCACGCCCTCAGGAACCGACGAAGTGGGTGCTGTGACAACAGACCCCATAAAATGATCGCGGCTTGGTTCTTCCGCGTAAATTTCGATCAAATCATTCCAAAGCATCTCCCACTCCTTCTTGCCCCAACTATAGCGCCGCTGGAACAGTGGAACCACGTATTGGTTTGTTCCTTCGAGAATTTTCTGGACTTTGGTTTCTGATGCCTTCATAGCGCTGTGCTCCGAATGGTTTGGCCGGCTCCGCTTATTAAAGAAATTCTCTTGGGCCGCCCCCGCCTTTGGGTAAGGTGTCGTGCCATCAATGTTGCGGGGCAGACGAATATTATATCTGGCAACATGGCGGAAATTTTAACGGGGATTGTGCGGAGGGGGAAGCGCGGCGATCGAGTATTGGCAGGATTGCGCAGCAGTTGCAGTAGGCTCAGTATTGCGCAGTATTGGCAGTGGGTGCAGTATTAAGCGGTAGGTGCAGTACTTTGCATTTAGCATTTGGCATTCAGCATGGGGCATGGCGGGGTTTTAGGGGATGAGATCAGGTGAGCAGGTGATCAGGGGAGCGGCGCGATGGGAAACGAACGGCTGCGGCCTTAACGAGAAACGAAACGGCCGGGTCTGCGGCGGCCTGAACGAACAACGTTATGGGCGGGGCGTGCGGATGGTGCCATGGGGTGCATTTCAATCACAAACTTTTTTTACCACAACCGCACAACGGCACAACGGCACGAAGAGTTGACGAAGTTAACACTGAGCGAGTTTTAGGCTACAGGTTTTTTTGGCGCGCCGGGATACGTGGGTGATTTACCGTTCTCCTTGCGATCACCGACACCGATGAACATGGCTACTAATATCGCAAACCAGACTCCAAAAAGACGGGGAATTCCCCCAAGCAGGTCTGTGCCACAACCGTTTCGTAGAAAAACGCCGCTTGCTGATAGCGCCAAGGCCATTTCCTTATTTTTGCGACCAAAAACACACGCAAAGTGCGAAACTTGGCTAAAAAAATGAGTGATGCAAAAAGGGGGCTGCAACATCCGTATCCAGTAAATCATCCCGCTGTTCTGTGGCACAAGAACGCGCTTGCTGATTTGGCGCGCCGCTGCGAGTTCCCGCAGCAATGGAAAAAATGTTTCCCCAAAAGGGGCGTTTACTGGTCAGCCACCCGTTGTTGGCCTTACAATCAGCACAGTAATGTGTGTTGGACTGTATAACAGGAACCTCAAATGGCTGATATTCATCCCCTCTCGGCAATTCGCTATCCTCAATCC
>JAJZDN010000025.1 GCA_021805985.1 Planctomycetota bacterium
CCTCGGATCCCGCAATGATTACAGATGACCGAAGAGAAATCCTTTTGGCTCATGGTATTCTAGCAGAATCGGTCACATCTCGACTCAATGCTCCAATGCTCGTACTTGCGGCAAGGGATGACCATGCGGAGCGAATAATTCAAGGTGCACTACGATGGATCAGGGACACTGAATTTACTGTGTTTTCGAATGAGGCTAATCGAGTCGCCCAATTTCCGGGAGAGGGAACTTATAAGGTAGCATCCATTATCCAGGAAGTTTGGCGTCCCATTCCAGGAACAGAGGTACAAGATTCCGATGTTCTGGACACCTGGTTCTCGTCCGCGCTCTGGCCGCTGTCCACCCTTGGCTGGCCGAAAAATGGCACCAGCGATAAACCCGAAGACCAATTGTTGCCCTATTTTTATCCCACCAGCGTCTTATCCACCGCACGGGAAATTTTGACGCTCTGGGTAGCCCGGATGGTCATGTTCGGCCTGTATTGCCAAGGGGATGTGCCCTTCAAACAAGTGTACATACATGCGGTTATTCAGGACGGCAACGGCAAGCCCATGAAAAAATCGCTGGGCAATGGTGTAGATCCCGTGGAGATTGTGGAAAGTCATGGGGCCGATGCATTGCGCTTTACCCTGGCCTCCATGGCCACGGAAACTCAGGACATCCGCCTGCCGGTGGTGAAGGATAAGGAGAGCGGCAAAAACACCAGCCCGCGTTTTGATGCCGGCCGGAATTTTGCCAATAAAATTTGGAATGCTTCCCGATTTATTTTATCCAACATTGAACTAACCACCGTGCCAACGCTGGATGAAGTCATCCAGATAGCCGATGGCAAATACCTCGAAGACCGCTGGATTTTAAGCCGCCTTAATGACACCGCGGCCCGCGTGGGCGGTATCGGCACGCCATTGCAGGGGCCGGGTTTGCTTGACGAGTTCCGTTTTCCCGATGTCTGCTCCACGCTCTACAGTTTTTTCTGGAATGATCTCTGCGATTGGTATCTCGAGATCGCCAAAGCCCGAATCCGCCGGAAAGACCCGCATGCGCAACGGATATTGCTGTATGTTTTGCGCAGCAGTCTGGCGTTGCTGCATCCGGTGATGCCGTTCATTACGGAAGCAATTTGGGAAAAATTGCCCGGATCAACCCATTTGCTTATGCTCACCGCTTTTCCCCAGGCTGACGAGCGTCTGAATTATCCCGAAGCCGAAGCAAAGATCCGGACTATTCAAGAAATTACCCGCGCCATTCGCGATATCCGCAATCAATACAATGTGGACCTGAAACGCACGCTGGAAACGACGATTCAGACGCAAGCCGCCGATGCTGCGATTATTTCCGGCGGGGCGGAAATTATACAAACTCTGGCGAACGCCAAGCTTATTGCCATCGGCATGGACGCCCAAAAACCCCAAGATGCTGCCACCGCAGTGGTGGGATCTACGCGCGTTTTTGTTGCCGGGGTTATTGACCGCGATGCCGAACTTGCCCGCCTGGAAAAGCGCCGAACGGAACTGGAGAAACTCATCGCCTCAAGCAATGCGAAATTAGGCAATGAAGCGTTTGTCAGCAAAGCGCCGGCGGCCGTGGTACAAGGTTTACGTGATCAACTGCAACGCCAGGAATCCGAAATGGCCACCGTGCAGAACAGCGTATCCGAACTGGCCACCCCGTAATGGAAAGCTGTGCGCTCCAATGCGTCGCGTGCTGCATTAATCGCGACGGGTCAAAGCGCATCGTGGCAGCGGGCCGCATTGAGCTAATAACACATTTCGCGGTGTGACGGACAATGGCTGGAAAGTACCAAGTTACAGGTTCCGGATTCGAACCCGCTTTGATCAATGTGGGCCTGTATGGTGAACTGTGTTAATTATTTGTGATACGACAGCAGCAGCAGCATGGTAATCAGGGAAACCAGTGCCATGACAAACGCGCCGTTGACCATCCAAGTGTTGCGGCTCTTGGATTTTTCAATCCATTCCTGTACTTGCATGGCTGATGAGGCGTAGCTGTTACGCACCTGTTCCAGACAATCCACCGCGTGGTTGTTGGCCGCCTGTAAACGGTCAATCATCATTGAGAACCGGTTGAACGATTCCACCAATTGCCGATCAATTTCATTGCCGGTTTCGATTTGTTCGCGCAGACGCCGCATACATTCGCTGGAATCTTTCCCTACCGTAATACCGGAAAGCGCTTCGTTGATTTTTTTCTGCTGTTGGGCATGCATCGCCAGGCGATCGGTCACAACATCGAGCATCTGGGCCTGCATCCGGCTGGTTTGCGGCAACGCTTCTACGGCATGGGGCATCGCGGTTAAACGCTGCAAAAGTTCTTCCTGCCGCCGCACCTGGCCATCGAGCAATCCGCGCAGTTCCTGCACGGTATCTAACAGTGAATCATAACTTTGCTGAAGTTTGTAATTGTTGGTTTCCGGTATTGGCGGCCCCACGCGTGAAAGCACATCCGGATTGTGGGAATCCGTCTCGGATTGCTTTAAAGCACCCCACGCCTGATAGTCCACAATCGTCGGCTGATGCCCGCCAATCGCCCGCTTAATCGCTTCCATCATACCCATGGGTAAAAACTCCTACGCGTCCCTTCAACCTATTATAACAACGCGGCACTCGCATCAATAATGCCTGATGCTGGGCCAGTCCTGATTTGTAGGCCTGAATGGGCAATGGCACTACTTGCTGGTTGTCGCGGACGTCGTTGCGGGCATGGTCATGGCCGTATTATCAGACGTGGTTGCCTTAAGCGCCTTCGCAGGGGGTGCAGGCTTTTTCATTCCGGAAATCGGCTTTCCAGCGGGCATGGTGGCCGGGGCGGGCATTTCCGGCTTTACATTCTGTCCGATTGGTAAATCAACCGATTCGCACAGCAGCACCAGGCTGAGCTTGTTGTTATCCCAGTGGTCATATTGATGATAAACCTGCGTTTTGCCGTTCGCACGAATCTGTAAGGTCATGGCATTGCGCTGATAATTATCCACCGGGCTGTTCCAATAGTGCCAGGTAAAAGCATTATTCAGCAACCCTTGCCGCGTAATTTCATTCCACATCGCCTGAAGCTGATCATGTGTCAGCGGGGTGTCCACATGATCCTGCGATGCAATGTGATTTTTGTAATCAGCAAAAGTCGTATACGTGGTGCGGCTCATCATGTCTCGGGCGGAAATTACCTGATGCACATGCTGCCGGCTAAAGTACGTATCGGTATTGCGATCAATAACAATCGACAGATCCGCCGGATACGGCGTTACCACCAGAGGCTTTCGCGCTGCAAATGGGTTACTGGTCACCGCCCCGCAGCCCGCGAGGCTCAATGCACCGCCTACAGTCAGCAGCATTACGAGGGTCAAAACAACTTTCCGGACATTGAGTCGGCTGGTCCATATTGGACGCATAGCGGAATCCTTTCGCCAAACAACGGGTCTCATGTAGCAATAGTATACCGCCGAACCCCTTATATGCGATAGTGTATCGTGGCGATCCGTTCCCTGATTCCCTGATCTGGCATATCCGCTACAATTACGATTAATGGGCGGCTCAAGGAGCCTGTCCGCCAGACTCTTACAGGAGTTCAAACATGCAGATGTCACAAACCTCACCGGGAAATTTAACCGCTGCCGACGTTCTGGATGCCTATTTCCTTGAAGCCCGTGCCCGGCTTATTGAATTGGCGGCCACCCTGGATCGCATTGACCGGGCGGCGGGAAGTCAGGCTGTGCAATCGGATGCCCGGCTGAAGTTTATCCACGATTCCCTGCAAACACTGCAACGCACCCAACCGGGCCGCGCCAAGGCCGTTCAGGAACTTTACTCCTTGAAATAACCCCGTTAGGCGGAGCATTTAGATAATGTTTTTTATTGACCCCCATATACACATGGTTTCCCGCACAATGGCGGATTATGAAATGCTGGCGCTATCCGGTGTGGTGGCCGTAAGCGAGCCGGCGTTTTGGGCCGGCTTTGATCGGTCACCGGCTGGCTTTGTCGATTATTTTCGGCAATTAACGGAATTTGAACCGCGCCGAGCAGCCCAATTTGGTATACAGCATTATTCCTGGATTTGTCTGAACCCCAAGGAGGCAGAGGATCTGGGCAAAGCGCGGGAAGTGCTGGCGGAAATTCCCAAGTTTTTATCCTGCCCCAGCGTGCTGGGCATCGGAGAAATCGGCCTGAATAAAAATACGCCCAATGAAGCCAAAGTGTTTCAACAGCATGTGCAGATCGCCATTGATGCAGCAAGCCAAGGCCCGCCTGGCTCCAAGCACGCCCTGATCCTCATTCACACCCCGCACCTGGAAGACAAACTCAAAGGCACACGCATGATTCTGGAAATGCTGCGCGATTTTGGCTCTGCCATTGACCCCGCCCGCGTCCTGATTGATCATGTGGAGGAACACACCATCGAACTGGTAAAAGACGCCGGCTACTGGGCCGGCATGACTATTTATCCCATCAGCAAAGCCACCCCCGCCCGCGCTGTGGACATGATTGAAATGTACGGGCCTCAACGGCTATGCGTCAACGCCGCCGCCGACTGGGGTATAAGCGATCCCTTAAACACCCACCGCACCATGCTGGAAGCCCAGCGCCGTGGCCATCAACTGCCGGAACTGTTACAAGTATTTCACAACAACCCCGCAGAATTTTTCGGCCAGAACCCAAAATTTACAGTCAAGCCTCTCACCGTGCAGCCAGCAGCATAAAGCCGCCGGCTATGCCGGTGGGACTCGGTGGAAACGCCATAGCCGTCGTGGTAGTCTTGCGGTATGCTTCATTTAAGAGGAATTGCAGCGGTAGATGTTTGAAGTGCAGGATAAGTAGCAATGAGTAATGCGCTTGACCATATCCGGATAAAAGGGTTCAAGTCCATCCGTGAATTGGATATAGAGCTTCGCCCGCTTAACGTGCTCATTGGGGCCAACGGGGCCGGCAAGAGTAATTTCGTAAGCTTTTTTCGCTTTATTCAGGAAATGGCTGTAACAAAATTGGAGTTAGCCGTGGCCAAGCATGGCGGTGCCGATGCGATCCTGCATTTCGGAGCCAAGGTCACACGGCAACTCGACGCGGAGTTCCACTTTCAAAACAACGCGTATAGCGTCAGGTTTGTTCCCGTAGCCGAAAATAAGCTGTTTAACGTCGAAAATAAGCCGTTTAACGTCGAAGATAAGCTGTTTATCGCCGAAGAAAAGGCGGCCTACACCACGCACATCGGGACTCATGCCCCTCCGCCGGAAGCGGTCAGACATAGTTTCGAAGAGCCTATTTCGTCATCGGAGCCAAGGCACCGGGAATCGGAGTTACTGAAGAAGGGGAGAGTCTATTATCAATTAAAACGGGCGGATATGCCAGCACAGCGTGTCTTTGAGTTTATATCTAACTGGGTAGTTTACCATTTTAGTGATACCAGTGAATATGCCGGAATGCGGCAGCAGAAGGCGATCAATGACAACGAGTTCCTCCGGCAGGATGCCGAAAATCTCGCGGCATTTTTGTTCATGCTCCAGAAAACCAGCCCGGCCGCCTATGAGCAAATTCGTGATGCTGTCCGACTGGCGGCTCCATTCTTCGATGATTTCAAGCTGCGCCCCGTTACGGCAAACCCGGAATTGATCCAGTTGGAATGGACTCAGGTCGGGTCGGATTATCCATTCCGGCCCAGCCAATTTTCCGACGGCACGCTGCGCTTTATCTGCCTGGCCACCGCGCTACTGCAGCCCAATCCGCCGGCCACCATGCTGTTTGATGAGCCGGAATTGGGACTGCATCCGTATGCCCTGACGCTGCTGGCCAGCCTGTTCAAGCGGGCTGCCAAAAGTGGCGGCCAGGTGATCGCCTGCACCCAATCGGCATCGCTCCTGAATGAATTTGAACCGGAGGATGTAATTGTCGTGGACCGCCGGGACGGCCAATCGACATTTCACCGCCTGGACAAGGCGGAGCTTTCCGAATGGCTGGAAGATTATGGACTGGGCGAACTTTGGCAGAAAAATATTTTCGGCGGAAGGCCGCACGGTGAGGCAGGGAATGGGCCTCCGAAATCGGATGCCGTGGCACCCGGTAACGCACCGCCAGAGGGTGACATCCCATGACGCGGGTTCACGTTGTTGTTGAAGGACTCACCGAAGAAACATTTGTCAACGATGTGCTCGCACCCGCGCTTGGTTGGCGGGGTGTTTACCTGACACCGTGCCGCCTGGGCACGGCCGGCCATCGCGGCGGAAACGTGACTTATGTCCGCGTAGAAAGTCACGTGGTCAAATTACTCAGACAGGATAAAGGTGCCTATTGCACCACGCTCTTCGACCTTTACGGTTTGGGAAACGGCTTTTCTGGAAACACACCTGTCCTCAGCGATGCCTGCAGGGCGACGCAAATAGAACACGGGCTGATGGCCGATATTATTGCCGCGCATGGCGATGATCTGCGTGCTGATGTTCGATTTATCCCGTATATCCAGAAGTATGAATTTGAAGGCCTGCTTTTCAGCGATCCGAAGAAACTGGCATGCGCTATCTCGCAACCGCAACTGCAAAACGAATTCCAAAGCATTCGTGCGAAATTTAAGACGCCGGAAGAGATCAACGACAGTCCCCAGACCGCACCGTCGAAACGCATACCGCAAATTTACCCGCCATACGAGAAACTCTTCCACGGGGTGCTGGCGGCCAAGGCAATTGGCCTTGCAGCCATTCGACGCGAATGTCCACGATTTAACGCGTGGGTCACGCGGCTTGAGTCGTTATGAAGGAGGAGAACGGCAGCACGTTCTGTTGCCCCTACTTCGGCAGTTCGCCGACAGCTCCGCTGCCCCCCATAAAGCCGCCGGCTCTGCCGGTGGTGGCGCATTCAATCGCAGCCTAACCCGGGATTCTACTTACTTACCCGCCTGAACGGTTGGTAAAGCTTTTATCTTAATAACTCGCTGATTGGTAAATACGCGGCCCGTCAGGGCGTCTTTAAAGGTCAGATGAAATGTGATGCTGTGATTCACCGGCGGTTTTTTCCAGGGGCAGTTGAAGCAAAATTCATTGAGGCCGAAATTTCCGTACCACAATTTTTTGGACTGCTGCGGCGTAAAAACCCACTGACCAATGCGTTGCGAACCATGCGCTATTCCAAGGTCAAAGGCTTCAATGGTAAATGTGCCCGTGGCTGGTAATACCAGGTTGCCCGGCATCAGTGTGCGGACAAACACGCGAAACCCGTTCAAGGCTTTGGCATTTTTCAGATGGGCCACTGCAGTGTCGGCCGTGACTCGCACGGCGCTGACCGTAAAAAGTTCTGATAAACGTTTGGGTGCCAGCGTGGCAACAGGCACCGTGTGGGCAGCCAACTGCGCCTTGAGTTCCGCAATGGTGCTTTTTTGCCGGTGAATTGCAGCTTGCAGTGCGGTATTTTTATTTTGTAATTTGACATTCTGGCTGTAAAACGGCGCGTTGTTTTTGTAGTTGGCGCATCCGCCGGTGCCCAAAATAAACAAGCCACAGCCCAGCAATGCTGCTACAACTAAGCCCGGGCCTTTGAAAATACATCGCATAATGGAATCCGTCATCAGGTGCCACACTGTTATTGATCCGGCGATTCCGTATCCGCGCTGGGCGGGGCCAAGTCACCGCCGCGAGTTGGCGAAGTTGGCTCGATCATCCGGGTAAGTTTTTTATCAACCACGCCATAGGTAATGGCCTCATCCGCTTCCAGCCACAGGTTGCGGTCGCAATCCCGATGAATTTTATCAACGGTCTGCCCGGAATGCTCGGCGAGAATCTCATACATTCGCTGCCGCAGACGAATCATTTCCTTGGCTTCAATGGCCAGGTCCGTGGCGGTGCCCTGCATCACGCCGCCGATCAGGGGCTGGTGAATCATCACGCGGCTGTTGGGCAGCGCATAGCGTTTGCCTTTTTTACCCGCGGCCAGAAGCCACGCGCCCATGCTGGCGGCCAGGCCGACACAGGTTGTAGATACATCACAACGCAAAAACTGCATGGTGTCATAAATCGCCAGACCGGCGGTCACCGAGCCGCCCGGGCTGTTGATATAAAAATTAATATCCGTTTTGGAATCTTCATTGGAGAGGAAGAGGAGCTGTGCGATCACCAGGTTGGCGATTTCATCGTCAATGGGGCCGGCCAGAAAAATAATGCGATCCCGCAGGAGCCGCGAAAAAATATCGTAAGACCGTTCGCCTCGGCCGCTTTTTTCAACCACAATGGGAACTAAGTTGTTAGCCGAGGGGTCATTTTGCATCGTTTGCCGCACCACTGAGGCCGGATCATTGGAAAATTTCATTCAATACGCTCCTTCTTGCGTTATATCTATCCCCTTAGCGTAGCGGGGTAAACAATCCATGGCAACTCTGGACGCGCTAGGTGGGCGCGGCGGGCTACGGGTTAAGGGGTGCCGGGCACAGTTTATAATGAATAAGTTATCGAAATTTCCAAACTCTGATGCGTGGTCATGGATACCTCCTGCGATACTGTTACCGTCTTGCGCGTGAATGTCTTTTAGCTTCCAAGTTGCCGAATCAGTAATTGTCCGGACTTTTCGCAGCGCGCGATTCGGCTTTTGGGCGGATGCGGGATACAATAAGCAGCGTTGGCTTTTCAGGCAGACTGTTTCGAGGATCGCGTCAATGATTAGATTTTGTCAGTATCGGAAAATTGCTCTTGCGGTGGCGGCTATGGCGGCCGGTGCGGTGGCCTTTGTGGGCGCACCGCGTGTCAGGGCCGAAAATCGTATTGCCGAGATCACGCTGAACGGACAACTCCAGGAGCATCCCAGCGGATTTTCCTTCAGTTGGTTGACCATGGGACCAAGTAAGCAATCATCGTTGACGCAAACCATGACGCAGTTGCTTCGGGCGGCGCGGGATAAATCTATTCAGGGTGTGTTTCTAAATCTGCGATCATTTGATCTCTCATTAACGCAATCGCAGGAACTGGGCGAATTAATTGCGGACTTGCGGGCCAGAGGCAAAAAGGTTGCGGTGTTTTCTCCGGATTTTGACACCAATACGTACCTGCTGGCCAGCTATGCTAATGATGCCATTATGTCCCGGCATGGCAATCTGTTTTTGCCCGGCGTGGCGATTCAACTCATGTTCTTCAAAGGGCTGTTAAGCAAACTGGATTTGCAGGCCGACATGGTACAGATCGGAAAATTCAAGGGGGCCGAAGAGCCGATGACGCGGACTTCCGCCAGCCCGGCGTTTGCCAAACAGATTAATCGGTTGATAACGGCATGGTACGGACAGATTGTGGCGACCATCGCGCACAACCGGCCCAAGCTTACGCATTCCCAGATTGTCTCCGCCATTAACAGCAGTTGGATGGAAGGGCTTAGCGCTAAGAAAATGGGTTTTGTGGATGCACTGGAAAGTCGGCAGAATATTAAAAAATGGGTGGCAACGGATTTTGACGGCCCGGCAAAACTTCTGGCTCATTACGGCGTTAAAAAAGTTTCGCCTATAGATTTGAGCAGTCCGTTCGCCCTTTTACAGATGCTCGGATCGCCCCGTCATCCGCGGGCCAGTGAGAAGCCGGCGGTGGCGGTAATATGTGCCGACGGTGTGATCACGGATGATTCCCCCGGAACCAGTTATGACGCCAATCTTGTTACACCGGCTCGGATTCGCCGAGAGGTAAAATCTGCGCTGAAAAATTCTGCTGTGAAGGCCATTGTGCTGCGTGTGGATTCGCCGGGCGGATCAGCCGAAGCCAGCGAGGAAATTTGGCAGATTCTCCATGCCGCGGGTAAGAAAAAGCCTTTGCTGGTTTCGATGGGGGCTGAAGCCGCCAGCGGAGGCTACTATATTTCTACCGCCGGCCGAGAAATAATTGCTGACCCCGGTACCATTGCGGGTTCCATTGGCGTGGTGGGCGGCAAAGTAGTGCTGGGCGGATTGTTTAAGAAAATCGGATTGCATATCCAGACTTTTTCCATGGGTAAGAATGCGGCAATGTTTGACAGCACGACCCCCTTTACCCCGGAAGAACGCACGTTTATCACCCACATGATGAAGCAGACGTACGCGCTATTTACCCGGCGGGTGATGCAATCACGCGGTAAAAAAATACCGGATATTCAAAAAGTAGCGCGCGGCCGGTTATTTCCCGGCTCCATGGCCGTCAGCAAGGGGCTGGTGGACCAGGTAGGTTCACTGCATGATTCAATTGTCATGGCGGCCAAGGATGGAAAAATAAGCGGGGCCTACCGCATCGCAGTGTATCCGCGGGCACAGTCGCTGACGCAATTGATTCGCCAGCGTCTGGGCATGCAAGCGGAGCTTCCCGCGGGCTTAAAAATCATGGCTGGAGCCATGCCGGATTCTTATCGCAAAACCATTCTCCAAATGTATGACATTCTTCACGTGTTGCGGGAAGATAATGTGATGCTGGTTGCCCCGGTGGGGATTGTGCAGAAATAACCCATCATGCAATCAAATCCCATTTCCGCCGCAAATGCTGCCGCGTTGGGCTGCGTGGTCACAATCTAAATTGCTGCAAGTGCCGCTACGGTGTATCGTTATCAGCTATGAGGCAAACGCTGCTGATTCCATCTCTTGTGCTCTTGATTGTCGGATCGATATGTTTTTATATTTCCACGCCCCATCGGCAGGGAGCCAACGCCCTTAGCTTCTGCGAAGCAGGGCAGATTCACACACTGGATCCGGACAAAATGACATGGATGCAGGATATTCGTGTGGCCACCGGTTTGTGGGAAGGCCTGGCGCAATTAAATCCCAAAACGCTGCAGCCGGTTCCTGCTGTGGCAAAGTCATGGAAGATTTCACCGGACGGTCTGACATATACATTTAATCTTCGCCATAACGCACGATGGTCCAATGGTCAGAGCGTTACCACCGCTGATTTTGTGTTTGCCTGGAAGCGGATTCTCCAGCCATCTACCGCAGGCGGTTACGTCACCATGCTGTTTCATATTGCCGGCGCGAAAGCTTATTTTAATTCTCTGGCGGCCGGGCGACATGCGGGCTTTGGCAGTGTGGGAATCCAAGCGCCGACCCCTTATAAACTGGTGGTAACGCTGACTCACCCGTGCGCCTATTTTTTGTCTCTTATGACTTTTCCACCCTTTTTTCCACTGAATCCTGCGGCGATGGCGAGATTCCGCTCTAACGGACAATCGCCCGCGCACTATAACCCGCGATGGACCAGGCCGCCTTACCTGGTTACCGATGGGCCGTATTATCTGGCGGCCTGGAAATTTCATCAATACTTGGAATTACGCCCGAATAAATATTACTGGGATCGTCAAGCCGTTAAATGCCCGGCATTGTACGTGCGGAATTTTCCGGATTCTCAATCCGCATTTCTGGCCTATCAGAGCGGGGCAGTAAATGTTCTTTCGTTTGTGCCGACACTTTTTGCCCCGGCACTTTTGCGCCAGCAACGGCAGCATTTGCGGAATGATGTGCATTATCGCCAGGTATTCGGGTCTTATTATTACAATATCAACTCGCGCCATAAGCCCTTGAATAACCCCCTGATCCGCCGGGCGTTGGATATGGCTATTGACAAGCAGGCGATCGTGAAACATATTTTGCGCCTGCCGGATCGCACGCTGGAGGTCCTGGTTCCTCCGGAGAGTATCCCCGGTTATGTCAGTCCGCGCGGCCTGGCGATGAATATTCCGGCTGCTAGAAAATTACTGATAAAAGCGGGCTATCCCGGCGGCCGAGGGTTGCCGGTATTCAAATTTCTGACCAACAGTGGGGCGGCTATTAATATCAGAATCGCGCAGGCGGTTGCGGAAATGTGGCGGCACAATCTGGGGGTGCGCGTGAGCATCCATCAGGAGGAAAGCAAAATCTTCAATCAGGATGTGGTGCAGGGTAATTATGATATTGCCCGTGCCGGCTGGTACGGCGATTACATGGACCCCACAACATGGTTAGATTTATACCGTACCGGAAATCCTAATAATCTCACTGGTTTTTCCAACCCGCGGCTCAACGCGCTGCTGCGTGAAGCGTCCCGGCAGACCCATGTAACGCAGCGTTTTGCACTGCTGCATCAAGCTGAAAAATTGCTGGTCACGCGATGGATGCCATCAATTCCGCTGTTTCAATACAGCGACGGCCTGATGTACAATCCGCAGCGCATTGGCGGAATATCTACCAATGTCCGTATGATCACACTGTTTAAGTATATCCATAAAATACGCCCCCCGGTTTCACAAGCGGCGGAGGCTAATCGATGAAGAAATTTATTTTCTCCCGCATCCTGCAGTCGGTGGTGGTGGTATGGATCGTATACACCGTGACATTCTGGCTGCTGATGGCCACGCCGGGTGATCCATTTATCGGGAAAAAGCAGCCGCCACCGGCGGTGCTGGCGGCGTTGCGGCGGGAATACCATCTCAACCAAGGTGATTTTCACGCTTATCTTGCCTACGGCTGGCAGGTCCTGGCGCATGGCGATTTTGGCCCGACGATCAGTTATGCCAATTGGACGGTACTGGATGTGATACGCAATAGTCTGCCGGTATCGGTGGCCCTGGGAGCCATGGCGTTACTTATTGCGCTGTGGCTGGGTGTGGCGGCGGGCGTGCTGGGAGCGGTATATCGTGGACGCTGGCCCGATGTTGCACTGGCGGTTGGTACATTGCTGGGAATCAGTCTTCCGACCTTTGTCATCGGCTCCGGCCTCCTGATGTTATTTGCGGTGGAAACATCGCTGCTTCCCTCGGGCGGATGGGGCTCCATCCAGCAATTAATTTTGCCGGCGTTTACGCTGTCCGTGTTATTTTTGGCCTATTTAGCAAGGTTATCCCGTGCCAGCACCTTGGATGTTATTTCCTCGGACTTTGTTCGTACCGCCCGGGCTAAGGGCTTATCACCCATGAAAGTCATTGCGGGGCATGTGCTGCCCAACGCCTCAATTCCGGTGCTGGCCTTTTTGGGACCGGCCACCGCCAGTGTGCTGACCGGATCATTTATTGTTGAAAAAATATTTGCCATTCCCGGGCTGGGAGAAGTATTCGTCAATGCCTGTTTGGACAAGGACATACCGTTGGTATTAGGCATCGTCCTTGTTTATACCGTGCTGCTGGTATTGATGAATCTACTGGTTGATATTGCGTGCGCCTTTGCCGATCCGCGCATACGGTTATAACGCAGCGGTTTTATCGCACCGGCAGGCTGGTGAATGGGCCGCACAGGAACGTCAAAGCGTAAAAGGCAATGTTCGCCACCAGTACCAGAATGCTTAGGGTCAGAGCGGGCTTAATTTTAGGGGAAATTCCCACCGCGACACCGGCAATGGCGCAGCCTAAAATGTGCAGTTCCAGATCCAAGGCTCCGGCAAAGCCATATTCGGCTATTGGGGCGTGTGGAAGATAGTTAAAGTGTACAATCCAATTAATAATAAGGCACGCAATAGCGGCCGCCAGTACAATCAACCATGCTAAAGTGTGAATCGGCCCGGCGGATTGATTTTGATCGGGGCACGGGGCAAACGACGCGGGATCAAGGGTTAACATTTGTTGGCTCATGTTGGGGCTTCCTTTATTAAACAATCGGATTTTAGTGTGAAAATGGCTCGGCAGGCAAGTCAATGACCAGAAAAAATTCTGCAACATCGCGTGTCGGCACGCTTTCGGGAACGCTGCCCACGCTTTTACGCCTGGCACTTCCCACCATCGCCGGCACGATCAGCTATACGCTTATGCAATTTATGGATGGCTGGATGCTGTCGATTGTGGATCGGCAGAATCCGTCGCATGGCGTTAATCTGGCGGCGGCATTTAACGGGGGAATCAGCGTGTGGGTGCTGGTTTCGGCGGGTGTGGGCGTGGCGGGGGTTATCAATACACTGGCCGCACAGTCACTGGGCCGAGGCGAAATAGATGCGCCGGCCCGGTTTGCCTGGCAGGGGATGTGGCTGGCCCTTGGATCGCTCGTGGCCTTTTATTCGTTAATTCCCCTGGTGCCCTGGTGGTTCCGGTTGTTAGGCCACCACAATCCCCTGCTGCATCTGGAGACCCTTTTCGCGCAAATCATGCTGCTGATTGCACCGATCAACTTCGCCAATTCCATTTTGGGGAATTTTTTTCTGGGCGTTCATCGCCCTGTTCATCAGTTTACTGCGGGCGTGGTGGGGAATGTAGTTAATTTGATTTTAGACTGGATATTGATTTTCGGTCACCTTGGCGCACCGCGCTTAGGGTTGCTGGGGGCCGCTTTAGCCACCAGCATCGCCTCGGCGGTATCGCTGGTAATTCTGCTGGGTATTTTCCTGTCACGCCGCTATAACACCGGCTTTCATACGCACCGCGGATTACGATTCGATTTCAAAAAACTATGGCAGATATTGCGCATTGGTTTGCCGGCGGGTGTGCAATCATCCAGCGACATTCTCTGCTGGACCATTTTCTCTCTGGCTTGGGTGGATCATTTCGGCAGCGCTGCGGCGGAGGCGCAAAGTGCGGTGATGCGCTATTTAAGTTTGTCGTTCATGCCCGCAGTGGGCATGAGTATGGCGGCCTGTGCGCTGGTGGGCAAACGGATCGGCCAGGGAGATATTGCCGGGGCGCGGCATGCGGCCCGTTGGGCAGTGCTTATCAGCATGGCGTATATGGGCGTTTGTGGGTTGATATTTTTATTCTTTCGCTCAGCGTTGGCGGGTTTTATGCTCGGACCGCCGGCGCAGCGGCATATTGCTGAAAAGTTGCTGATATATTCCGCGATTTTCCAGATCTTTGACGGCATGAATATCGTGTATATCGGTGCCTTGCGCGGTGCCGGCGATACGCTGGTGCCCACGATCTATACCACAGCTCTGGCGTGGGGATTGTGCGTCGGTGGTGGGGGGCTGGTGATGTGGCTGGAACCGGCCTGGGGAGCCTCCGGGCCATGGATCATGGCGACTGGGTATGTGTGCATTTCCGGAATATGGAGTTTCTGGCGGTGGAAGGGGCACGCCTGGCAAAACTTTGACGTGCTGGGTAAAAAACTGCGCTCCCAACACGCACCAGATGCGGCACTTTAACGAGTCAACACCGTGCCATTTTAACGCGTTGCCACTTTACATACCCGACGCTTGCCCACCTGCAATATCGGAGAATCGCTTATGGATACCTGGATTCTAGGATCACTGATTTTATTGCCGCCAAAGCTCACCGCTCCGCTTTCGACCAGGCGCCGGGCCTCACTGGTGGAAGGGGCGAATCCTACCGCCTTGATCAGCGCCAGCAGTCCGATATGGCCATCTTTAACCAGTTCGGAATCAATTTCCTGCGTGGCGATTTCCTGAGGTAATTGTCCTTCGGTAAATCTGCGGCGGAAATCATCGGCGGCGGCCTGCGCCTCGGCGTCGCTGTAAAACTGCCGCACAATGCACAGGGCCAATTCTTCCTTGGCCTGACGTGGGTGAGTTTGAGTGCCGTCAGTGAGCTTGGCAATTTCCGCTGGCGATAACGGCGTGCAAAGTTCAAACCACTGCTTCATCAGGGAATCGGGAATACTCATGACTTTCCCGAACTGTTCCTGCGGTGCCTCAGCAATACCTACATAATTTCCCAGAGACTTCCCCATTTTCTGTACGCCGTCGGTGCCGCACAGAATCGGCATGATCAGGACAATTTGCGGATCTTGCCCCTGGCCGGCCTGCAGATCCCGTCCGACAAGATTATTAAACGTCTGATCGGTTCCACCCAGCTCAACGTCGGCCTTAATCATCACAGAGTCCCAGCCCTGCATTAACGGATACATAAATTCATGGATATATATTGCTTCACCGGCCTTGTACCGCTCGCTGAAGGTGTCGCGTTCCAGCATACGGGCCACGGTCATCTGTTGCGCCAGGCGTAAGGCGTCGGCAAAGTTCATGGTGGAGAGCCACTCGCTGTTGCGGCGAATTTCCAGTTTCTGCGAACTGGTATCCAGAATTGTTCCGGCTTGAGCGAAATAGGATGCCGCATTTTCTTCAACCTGCTGTGCCGAAAGTACCGGCCGCGTTTTCTTTTTGCCCGTTGGGTCGCCGATCATTGCGGTAAAATCACCAATGATCAGTACCGCCCGGTGCCCTAAATCCTGAAATTGTCGCAATTTTCGCAACACGACGGCGTGCCCTAAATGTAAATCCGGTGCTGTGGGATCCATCCCGAGTTTGATCCGCAACTGCCGACCCTCTTTTGCGGCCTTCATAAGCCGATTCTGCAATTCTTTTTCGGAATAAATATGATCCACCCCGGCTCGCAGGGTGTGCATGGCGGCGGCGAAGTTGTCCAGGGCTGAATCAGTCATTTACGTTGCTCCAATACTTTTTCAGGCTCTAGTTTAGCCGATGGGATAATTTCCGTCACAATGGCAAATCCTGCCCACCATCCCCTTTCTTTGCAAGGGGATGAAATTGGACTACTATTATCACTTCGTGGTTTGTTTATTTGGTGGATAATGCCCTACGAAACCTTGCGAGATTTTCTAACTGAACTGGACAAGATGGGAGAACTGCGGAAAATTTCCGCCCCTGTTGATCCCGTGCTGGAGGTGGCGGAAATTGCCGACCGTGTGAGCAAAGCGCCCACACGGGATGGGCACTATCCGGCGGGTGATGCGCCGTTTGCGGCAAAAGCTCCCCGCCATGGAACCCCAGCGGTGAATCAGGCGTTGCTATTTGAACACGTCAAAGGTTCGGATTTTCCCCTGGCGATTAACACGTTCGGGTCTTATCGCCGCATTCATACAGCTTTAGGATGTGAGAGTCTCGATGCTTTAGCCCAGCGTATTGCGGATTTAACGCAGCCGCAGTTGCCGGTGCGGTTGATGGAAAAGATGAAAAAAGGGCTGGATCTGCTGAAACTGGCCGGTTATGGCCCCAAAGTTCGTGCCGGCCCGGGATTGTGCCAGGAAGTGGTTCATACCGATGATGCCGATATTACGCGCTTGCCTGTGATTCAATGCTGGCCCAAAGACGGCGGAAAATATATTACCCTGGGCCAGGTGGTTACCCGGCATCCGGAAACTGGGGTGCGGAATCTTGGGATGTACCGCGTGCAGATTTTCGATAAGAAATTGACTGCCATGCACTGGCATACACACCATGACGGCGCGCGGCATTTCAGGGCATGGGCAAAACTGGGAAAGCCCTGCCCGCTGGCCATTACGCTCGGCGGGGAAAGTGTTTTACCCTATGCCGCTACGGCCCCCTTACCTCCGGGAATTGATGAACATATTTTTGCCGGATTTCTGCTGGGCCGCGGGTTGGACCTGGTGCCCTGTAAAACCGTTCCGCTGGAAGTGCCGGCCAATTGTGAATTTGTTATCGAGGGGTATGTCGATCCGAATCAGACGGTTCTCGAAGGGCCATTTGGCGATCACACCGGGTTTTATTCCCTGGCGGATCAATATCCGGTATTTAACATTACGGCCATAACGCATCGGCGGAATCCGATTTATCCCACGACCATTGTCGGCAAGCCGCCCCAGGAAGATTACTATCTTGGCAAGGCCACGGAGCGCGTATTTCTGCCGTTGCTGAAAATTATTGTGCCGGATGTGGTTGATTATGATCTGCCAATGTTTGGAGCGTTTCATAATTGTGCGTTTATTAAAATCCGTAAGGAATATGCGTATCATGCCCGTAAGGTGATTCACGCCATTTGGGGTGCCGGGCAGATGGCGTGGACCAAGATGGTTGTTGTGGTGGATGAACATGTCGATGTGCATAATCAGGATGACGTGCTGTTTCACGTAGCAGCCAATGTCGATCCGCGGCGCGATACATTCATTGCCGAGGGGCCATTGGATATTCTGGATCATGCCGCCCCGGCCATGGGCGCAGGAAGCAAACTGGGCATTGATGCCACGCGCAAGTGGCCCGGCGAGGGAACCGTTCGGGATTGGCCGGATGAAATTGAAATGGACGCGGCAACCGTTAAAACTGTCACACAGCGCTGGAAGGAATATGGATTCTAATATGATCAAAACCCGATTCGCCCCGTCACCCACCGGATTTTTGCACGTTGGCGGAGCCAGAACCGCTCTGTTCAACTGGTTGTTTGCCCGCAAGCATGGCGGGCAGTTTGTGCTGCGCATTGAAGATACGGACCAGGTGCGGTCTACCGCGGAATCTGCCGCTGGGATTCTTTCAGATCTGCAATGGCTGGGCCTTAACTGGGACTGCGGCCCGCAACCCGGCGGAGTGAAAAATGAATATTTTCAATCCATGCGGCTGGATCTTTATAACGCGCATCTGGACAAGCTGGTAAAGGACGGTCGCGCGTATGAAGCTTACGAAACACCGCAGCAACTCGCGGCTATGCGCATGGTGGCGGAAAAAATGAAGCGGCCCTTCCGCTATCGCCGCAACATGCCGGGACGTGCTGAACGTGGCACTGGCCCAACCGTGCTGCGGTTTGAAATGCCGTTTGAAACTATCACATTTCATGATTTAATTCTGGGCGATATTTCTGTAGGCGGCGAGGAACATGATGATATCATCATACGTAAATCCGATGGCTTTCCTACCTATCACTTTGCGGTGGTGGTAGATGACCATGATATGGGCATTACCCATGTGCTGCGGGCACAGGAACATCTGATGAATACGCCCAAACATCTGGGCTTATACCATGCTCTGGGATGGCAGCCGCCGGCCCATGCCCACATGCCGCTGGTGTTTAATATGGACAACACCAAAATGTCCAAGCGGGATAAAACCAAAGCCGCGCGAGCTGCGGCGGCGGCATGGATTAAGCAGGGCAATACGCTGGAAACGCTGATTGCAAAATCCGGTCTTGCGGCAGATCAACTCAAGGAATTTCTGGATAAAAAGACCGATGATTCGCGACTGGCAGCGGCCATCGGTGCCGCGTTAGCTGTGCCCTTACCGGAAATAGATGTGCAGGACTTTCGGCGCAGCGGATATCTATCAGATGCGTTGCTGAATTTTATCGCCCTGATCGGCTGGTCCCCGGGGGAAAACCGGGAAATTCTTACACGGGAGGAAATGCTGCAACTGTTTTCCCTGGAAACCATTGGCAAAACCAGCGGCCGCTTTGACCGCAAAAAACTGTTGTGGATGAACGGTGAATATATCCGCAAGCGAAGCATGGGCGACCTGTTGCATGATCTTACTGCTTTTAATGCGGTCACTAATTACCCGATCAAGCACGCCTCAGAGTCGCAACAGCGCGACCTCTTGGCGATGTATCAGGAACGCACGGGCACTTTGGCAGAGATGGCGGACAACTCCCGTTTCTTTTTTGAAGAACCCAACATGGACGCGGCAGCCTTTAAAAAGCATGTTGAATCCGGTAATGGCCAAGCGGTGTTACAACAGATTCGCGACCTATTGGCTCCAGTCACCGATTGGTCTAAGGAACAGTTGGCCCCACTGATTGAAAAAATTATTGAACTGGGCGAAAAACGCGGATCCGCCCCTCAGACGTTGCGCGTGGCCATCTGCGGCGGATCCGTTTCGCCGCCACTGCTGGAAACACTGTGTCTGCTGGGGCGCGGTACCACCCTGGCGAGGATTGATAAAGCTCTGCAAAAAATCGGGTGACAACTGGCTTGGCCCCGTCACGGGCGGGTGTTTACAACTGTCATGGCGACCGCACGGATAGTAATCCCCAAATTTACGTCCCGTAGCTCAATGCGGCAGCGTTGAGTTCAGCGGCGGAACATGGTGTGATAACCCCCAGCGTTGCCCCGTCGCGATCTGCGTGGCAAGGGCAGCAAGACAACCCAAGCCGAAGTGGTCCACAGATTCTACCGATTAACAAAGATTTACGTCCCGTAGCTCAATGCGGCAGCGTTGAGTTCAGCGGCGGAACATGGTGTGATAACCCCCAACGTTGCCCCGTCCAGACCGACTCCCGGCGACCGCCGTCGGGCCACTATCCGCCGCATTGTCAGTAATCAATTATCTCGTGGATACCGCAGGCACACCATTTGTGGCATCATCCGCCGCTTCGGCGGATTGGGACTGCCCGCGTGGGCCTATGACGTCCGCTGCCTGACGGTCAATTTGTTCTTCCAGCATCAGGCGCAATCGGCCCAGCGCCCGGACTTCCAGTTGCCGCACCCGGGCCTTGGTAATGCCCATGCGCTGCGCAATTTGCGATAGACTCGTGGGACCCTCGCCGGCTTCCAGGCCGTAATGGGCCGCCAAAAGATCATGCTCCCGGCGGGGGAGTTTTGCCATGGCGTCTATAAGCCGGCCCTGCATCAGCAGCATGTCCACTGCGTCCGGGATGCTTTGCTCCTGGGATTCGCCCAGTTCATCGAGCAAATCCGTTTGGGTTGTGACCATCCGCTGATCAATGCGTGTGCTGTTATCGCCGATTCTGCGGGCAAAGTTTTTCATCAGCACATACGTCAGGTAGGTGCTGAATTTTACGCCGCGGGAAAAATCAAACGTATCGACCGCCCGCATCATCCATAAATTACCATCGGAAATTAATTCAAAGAGATCACGCTGCGACTGCTGATGCTTTCGAGCCACATGCACCACCACCCGCAAATGCGATTGCAAGATCTGATTGCGTATGGCACCCGCCGTTGCCAGTAGCGATTCAATTTCTTCAATATCGGCCGTGCGGGCGGCATTTACATCAATGCTCGCTTGCAGCCGCGCGGCCTTTGCTTTGAGATAATTCATTCTTCTAAAGGCATCGGTCATCACCGCGTGGCCCAGCATAGGCTGGCGGAATACATCCGAGAGATAGGCGGGAATATCATTGGGCTGCCGGAGCACAATTTGTTCTTTGACTTCCACGCCAGCCAAGGGTAGTACTGGCTCAAGGCGGGCTTTTTCAGGGAGAACTTTAAGGATAATCTGATCCGCATCAGGGTGATCGAACAGGGGGTTGGTAACAAAGCGGATGAGAAGTTTTTTAATTTGCTGGGCTTTGTCCTGGCTGACTACCCGATAAATACTTGAGGTCGTGCGACAATAACGTTTTGCCAGGCATTCCACGGATATACCGCGATCAAAGCAATCCACAATAATGCGTTTGTCCTGATCTGTCAGCGGGCCAGAGGTGTCGGGAAAAACGGCTTGGTCAGGATGCTCGGCATCCCAACGGCGTATGACATAGCGTATGGTTTCCGGGCTGCGTTTGTTGTGCCGGGCGATGCGACGGGAAATGATCTTCAGGCAACATTTGCAATGCACCGCCAAACGCCGGGCACGGCGAATAATGTCCGTCTTTTCTTCATCAGTGAGTTGGCGGAATCGGGCGGATTTTTCCACCCGAACCGAAAATTGTGTGGAGAATCGTGTGACATCGGAAGACAAAAAGCCTAAACGTTTGATGCCATCGGGATAAACAAATCGCATAGCGGCCAAGCCGCGGCGTCGCCAGCGCTGAATCGTCTTGGTGGAAACCTTAAATTTTTGTGTGATTTGTTCCAGAGAAAGAACGTCATCGCCTGCTTGGGTTACGGGGATATTCAGCGAATCGGAAACGCTTTCCACCAAAGAGGCAATGTCCGCCAATAAGGCTCTGCCGGAAATAAGATGATCCGCCGATTCTTTGGCGCGATAAGCGGTCAGCCGATAAAGAACGAACTCCCATGGGTAATCTTCAGACGCGTCGATCTGCCCGATCAACTTCACTGCCGCCCGCAATTGCTCGTGCCGCTTGGCAATTGGCGTAAAAGCCATCTGCTTGGCAAGCTCTTCAATTTTTGGGTCTGTCCAGATCATGCAGCACGTACCCGTAACATTACACTCATAGTATGTTATCTCGGTTTTAACGGTTAGGAAACAAAAAAATATGGTTTTTTTGCATTTTTGGGACGGAAAAATTGGAATTTACATTTAGGTATATCCGCAATAAGGAATATATATCTGTCCGCAAGACATTAATTTCTGTTATAATGAGGCAGTCGGTTATGTGGAAGGCCAAACATGGTTAAGGCGATACTATTTGATCTGGCGGATACGCTGCTGCAGTTTGATCATCTGGATCATCGAAGTTTATTTCTTTTAGGAGCCAAAGATACATACCGCCATCTGCATGGCTTAGATGCTTCGCTGCCGGAATTTGAAGCCTATACGCGGATTCACTTTCGTGCATTTCGTCGTAAATATATCTGGTCTAATATTCGCCGGCGGGACTTCAACGTCAACGACGTGATTTGTCAGGTGTTAGGTAAACTTAATATTACACTGTCTCAAGATGAAATTTCGGCGTTGGTATGGCGCTGGTACAAGCCGGTGGTGCGCCGTGCGACGGTTGAGGCTGGCACACATGCCATGCTGCGGGAGTTTCAGCGGCAGGGCCTTAAATTGGCAATCGTGTCAAATACCTGCGCTCCGGATTACTGTCTGGACCGACATCTCGAAGGTGAGAAACTTCTAGAATTTTTCCCTACCCGTATCTATTCCTCCAATACGATTTATCGCAAACCGCATCCCGTGATTTTTCGCGTAGCGCTTGAGCAACTGGGGATCAGTCCCGAACAGGCGGTATTTGTCGGCGACACTCTTGGCGCTGACATCCAAGGCGCACGCCGAGCCGGCATGACCACCGTATGGAAGCCAGCCCTGCGCACCCAAACCACTCGCAAGCGACGCGTGCGCCCGGACCATGAAATTGAAAAAATTATAGACTTGGCAGAGATTGTTTTAGGCTGTGGCGTATAGAACTGTCGAGATTTTAATGGTCAGCGAAATCGCCATGCCGCAAACTTTAATTTATGGCCTCTCCATAGAAGATCGCTGATGCCGGCTAAGAATTGGTCCGAGGCGTTTCGGGATCAGGCGAGAAGTGATTTTGGCGTTCTGGCCGAAGGACCGTGAATGTTTACTTGCTAATATTGGGTGATCAAAATGCGAGCATTATTTATTGGCGGTACCGGCAACATCAGCACGGCGGTAAGCCGGTTGGCCCTTGAGCGGCACTGGGATTTGTATCTCCTGAACCGCGGACGCCGTAATGTCGGTCCGGACGGTGCTCACACCATCCTGGGCGATATAACAGACCCGGATAAAATCGCGACGGCGATCCGAGACCAGCACTTTGATGTGGTCGTCAACTGGATCGCGTTTAAGCCAGAGGATGTGGAGCGGGATATTGCTTTGTTCGCAGGCAAAACGCGGCAGTACATTTTCATCAGCTCCGCTTCCGCATACCAGAAGCCGCCAAGCTATTACATTATCACAGAATCCACACCTCTGGCGAATCCATATTGGAACTATTCCCAGGATAAAATAGCCTGCGAACTGCGATTGCTCGAGGAATACCGCCGCTCCGGTTTTCCGGTCACCATCGTGCGGCCGTCGCATACGTACAATACGATTATTCCCGTTGCCCTTGGGGACGGCTACACGGTTGTGGACCGATTAAAGCGTGGACAGCCCGTGGTTGTACATGGCGACGGGACCTCTCTATGGACCCTCACGCATGCCGAGGATTTTGCCAAAGGTTTTGTAGGCCTGATGGGGCACCAGCTAGCCCCCGGACATGCCTTTCATATTACATCTGATGAAGTCCTGACGTGGAACCAAATTTACGAAGCGGTGGCTGACGCCGCGGGCGTGAAGGCGCAGTTGGTGCATGTATCCTCAGAGTTTATAGCGAATGTCGCCGACGAAATAGGGATCCCGACTGTTCGTGGCAGCCTGCTGGGCGACAAGATGTACAGCGCTATTTTTGATAACAGCAAAATAAAAGCTTTCGTCCCGGAATATCGCGCCACGATTCCCCTGGCACAAGGTATACGGAAAACACTCAAGTGGTTTGACGGTGATCCGAGTCGCCAAAACATTATTCCGAAAAACAATGAATTGCTGGACGCAATTATCGCGCGGCAACGCCGAGATTAGGTCGCCATTTCGCACCTTATTTGCATGTCGTTTATCCCGCCAGGCGGTTTAAGCCGCTCATGGCTTCAAATTGCAGGGCGGTAAATGTGTGCTTGCCGGGCCAATGGGCGTGCATGATGTCGGCCAGGTCAGTTTGTCCGCCCATGGTAAAAATCTCCGCGCAGATGGGATGAATCTTTGAGAGCCTTTCAAATCTTTGGCGGCTTGCCTGGGCCACGGACCGGATGGCAGCTTCCAGCATATCTTCGCGCTTGGTTGCAAGGGTCAGGTTTTCAAAGGTGGCGGTGCGAGCTTCGGTGGCGGTGCGATCTCCCGCCAGATACGGGGCAAAGGTAACGTCGGTGTTCGAGGGTGCATCTATCTTCGCGCCCTGCAGCTTTTCGCCAAGACGTCGCGTAAGTTTGTGAAACTTTTTGGGGGAATAGTCGGCAAACAAATTATCTTTCAGCCAGTGCATGGTAGATCCGCCCGCCGCGATCGTGCTTACCGCCAGCCATCGCTTGGGTAATTTGTGGCCTGTGCCCAGCGGGCGACTCAGCAGATCATCGGCCGGAGAGGGCTTTTCCAGACATAACGCCAGTACATCCGTTGAACCCGCGCTATGAACCAATCGGCCGGGGCGGCAATCCGTAGCCAGCATGGCGGCGCTGGTATCCACCAGCGATGCAAATACCGGGCACCCTTCCGGCAAACCAAGTTGATCGGCTGCGCTGCGTGTAACTTTCCCAGCGACCTGGTCGGCAAAAAGTATTTGCGGCAACTGCGATTCCTTCACGCCAATAAGTTGACATAATTCCGGAATCCATCCAGAAAGCTTAATCGAATCATATAACCCCAGAAACGCGGCCTGAGATGGGTCAATAACCCATTGCCCCGTGAGGTGATGAATAAGCAGCGACGTTGGCTGACCGATATGAACGATTCTTTTGAACAGGTCTGGCTGGTTACGCTTGAACCATAGCAGCGTTGTGCTGCCGATACCGCCGGGGAAAGGACGATTGCCTGTAAGCTGCAAATGACGGTCCTTGCCGATGTGCTGTTCAATTTCCGCACATTCCTTAACGCTGCGCCGATCCTGATGTGTCACGCAGCCAAATAATATCGCGTTGCTTTTATCAGTTGCGACTACGCCGGGACAGAAGCTGTCCAACGTGATGGCGTCAATCTGGTGATGGGAAGCGGTTATGCGGCTTATAGCCTTACGCAGGCTTTTTAAAAGTTTTGCCGCAGGTATTTCAACTTCTGCGCCATGGAAGAGGCTGGGCACCTCCACTTTCTCGAGGTGTTTAATGGTGCCATTTTTGCATAGCGCCGCCTTAATCGATGATGATCCAACATCCAGAGCCAGAACTTTCATGTGCCACTCCAAAAAATACAATTACGCCAAAACCTTAGACTCCAACAGGGCTTCCATCACTTGCCCCGCCAACTCTGATGCAGGCTGCTGGGGAGACGCATCTAGCCACTTTACGCCGTCAAAGCGCTTCAGCCAGGTGCGCTGTAATTTGGCCAGGTGCCGGGTTTGAATTTTAATGCGCTCCAAAGCCTCATCCAACGGAAGTGTCCCGGCGAGATATTCTATCATTTGCTTATAGCCCACCGCTTCGCGGGCCTGCATGGATAAGCCCTTGGGGTGCTCCAGCAACGTGCGAACTTCCTGTAATAATCCTTGCTCCAGCATCAGGCCCACGCGCTGATTAATACGCCGATTCAGCTCGGTTTTTTCTCGCGCTACACCAATGATGCGATAATTCAGTTGTGGGCGGCCAGCCTGCCATTGCGTCTGGAGCGTGCTGATGCCCACGCCGGTAATTTGAAACACTTCCAAGGCGCGGATAATGCGTCGCAAATCATTGCGGTGGATCCGTTGTGCTGCCACCGGATCCACCTGCGTCAATTGCCGATGCAGTTCGGCGGAGCCGGATTTTTCTGCCTGTGCCGTCAGGGCTTGTCGGATTTCCATATTGGCCGCCGGCCCTTCAAACATTCCTTCTAAAATCGCGCGCAAATAAAGCACGGTGCCGGCCACCAAAATCAGTGGGCGATTCTCCATGCGATGTTGCTGCATAATGGGTTCAGCCATCGCGGCAAATCGGGCTGCAGAAAAAGATTCCCATGGATCGGCGACATCAATCATCGTATGCGGTGTGGCCGCCTGGGCGGTGAGGGAAGGTTTGGCAGTGCCAATATCCATGCCCCGATAAACCTGCATAGAATCGACGGCCATAATCGTGGCGGGCCGCCCATCGGAATGCTGCCATCGCGCCGCAATCGCTTCAGCAAGCTCCGATTTTCCGGCAGCGGTGCAACCAACAATGACAAGAATCTTATCCATACCTGAAGTATAATAGCTTATCGGCTGCCTTCATGCGTATCGGCCAAAAGTAATATTTCAACACCATGTGTAGCGGATTAGATATGGATCACCCGGCGGCCGTATAATGTTATGGAATATTACCTAAGCGTCGGGAGAGTAGTGACGCTACGCTTTACACCCGGCGGCCGTCTTTATGATATTCCCCACGCGCCGCCCTGAGCATTTCAGTCTCTCTGATTTTCCCTATTACCCAAGACGCACTGCGTGATCGCTGCGGCCGTGGCGGCGGCGGTTTCAATTCGCAGGATGTTATTTCCCAAACGTACCGGTGCCGTATGCCTGCTTAGAAGTTCCTGCTCCTCCACACTCCATCCACCTTCCGGCCCGATCATCACAGTTATACGGGAGTATGCGGGATCCATAGGCCTTGCGGCTCTTTCTGACTGCCACAGTGCCAGGCGTTGCGCCAAGTCGTGTGTGGCATCAACATGTGTCCATATTATCGTTCCCGTCTCTGCATTTTCCAGAAGCTGCCGGGGCGTTTGCGGAGCGTGGACCGCCAGTATGCGGGATCGTCCGCATTGTTTAGCCGATTCAACCGCCAGGCGAACCCACTTCTCCATTTTTTTGGCTTCCGCGCTGGGGCGCACCACGCTATAGCGGCAATCCAGCCAGATCAGGGCGGCGGCACCGAGTTGACTGATCTGTTCTACGAGCTGATAAGCCCGATCAGCCTTGGGGATAGCTGTGGCTATTGTCAGATTATACGGAGGTGGCACTGCAACCTTGATCGGACCGTTTAACCTGTAAAATACGTGCTTTTTTTCAATGCTGATATTTGCCGGAGCATAGTGGCCGGAACCGTCAAAGAGAATCACCGCTTGGTCATTGTCCAGACGCAGCACATCGCGGGCATGATGGGCCTGATCCTCCGGCAATTCACCTGAATCCAGCAGCGGTGAAACATAAAAGCGCGGTACGCTCATGACGGTGACTCTTATTAAATGACAACTTTCGGTAATGCCTTGGACGCACTGATTCGGCGCAACACCAGCAAATCCGCATCAGAATTAATGCCTGAGGGCCCCGTCCATTGCAGCACGGAATTGGCAATGCGAAAGCCGCGTTCTACCGCAACGGGGGGAAAATCCGCCGCGCTATTGCGCTGCGGATCGCTGATCCATACCACGCCCTGCGGTGCCAGCAGGTGATCAATCGCATCCAGCAGAATCGGATGCAGCCGCCGTTCATACAGCACATCGGATGCAATGATCCAATCAAATTGCTCGTTGATCGGTTCCCGCCAGTCCATGTGGCGGGCCGTCACGCGATGGGGGGGAATCTTGTTGCAATTGGCATTAAAAGCGGCAAAATCAACGGCCTCGGGATCATAATCGGTGAAGGTCACATGCCAACCGCGCATGGCGGCGGCGATACCGGCAATGCCCAGCCCACAGCCCAGTTCAATCGCCCGCGGCGGCACAGAGTCCGGCACCGGCGGTAAGGTCGGCGGCGCATCCTGACTGTTTAAAATATGCTCAGCCAGCATGAGGCTGCTGGGCCAGATCACCGGCCAATACGGCAAATAATTATCTTTTTTATAGCGTGCTTCAACCGTCGGATCATCCAGTAGCGAGTCCGGGTCGGCCGGCGAAAAAATTTCCAGCCGATGCGTTCCGGCCAGCAATTCGTGAAGCCGGATCGGATAACGCGATTGCAGTGGCGGCCGATGTGTCATGGGCGCGTACTCAATACTGGCGTTGCCGGCGCGGTGGCGGGGGATGTGGACGTTGCCGCTGGCATTGTGCTGGGGACTGCATGATGCGTGGTAAGAATGATCGTGGCGACAATCCCAATAAACAGCACGATGGCTGTAGCAATAACAAACCGCGTCCATGGGGATAAATTTAAGCCTTCAATAGGCTCATCTGCGCCGGTGTTTTTCCGCGGAGCTAGCAGCGGATCATAGGCCAGCATGGATTGCTCATCGGCCCCGCCAAGCGTGGCGGCCTCAATCTGAATCGCGGCGGCAAGGCGTGCCCATACATCCGCAGGCATAGGTAATTCTGCCACCGGCGCGGCAGAAACCGACATCTCACCAAGTTCTGCGTTAATGTGCTCAACCAGCCATGGCATCTGATCGTCACGGGGGGCTTGATTTCGCACATACTGACGAAAAGCGCTGCGGATTCCGCGCTGCAAGGCGGTTTCCGCGACGTTCGGCGTGCCACCCTGACACGCCACGGTGTAGAGCGCACTGCGGTGGACTTCCAGCAATTCCAGAAATTTGCGTCCGGCGGATTCAATCATCAGCGTGTTCCGTGCCCTGATGGATTACCTAAGGGCCGGCTGGGTCGCCGGCAGGGGCGCTGCTAGCGCCTCGGAAATCGTTACGCCATCATGTTGCATTTTTTCCACCAGCCCGGGCATGACCGGATCCAGTTGATAAATGCGGATGTATAGCGCCCGGGCATCGGACTTGCGGCCAACGCTGTCATCGAATCCGGCAACCTGCATAAGCACTTCGGGATTTGATGGGGCCATGGCCGCAGCTTTCGCGAAATTGACGCGCGCATCATCAAGGTCGCCAATACGTTTATAAAACCGCGCTACGCGCAGGCGTCCACTGACTCGGCCGGTAAGTTCTGCATCACGTTCCAGAAAGTTCATCGCCTCATTGGGCCGGCCGGCGCGGATCAGCGCTTCGGCCAAGGCACTTTTCACATGACCGAAATTGGGATCAACCGTCCAGGCGGTTTTATAGTGGAACGCCGCCTCCTGATAACGGGCCAGCATGTAATCTGATGCGCCGGCATAATAATTGGCCCGGGGATCAGCGGGGTTGTATTTCAAAGCGTCATTGAATTTCACCAGGGCCGATTGATAATCGCCCCGATGATATAAAGATAAGCCCTGATTGCGCAATTTCATGGCGGAACTTTCACATCCCGCCAGCAACATCGCACTTGTGGCAAGCACAAGCAGGCCCATCCGTGACCAGTGTTTTGAACGTCGAATTTCCATAAAGTAGTGCTCCTGCCGTATTCTGTCATAGAAGATGGTAACATTGAACCATGGTTTGGCAAGACTTCAAAGAAAAACTTTTTCGATTTGCGGTTTTAAAGCATGTCCGTCAAACCGACATCCACTGGGATTTGCTGCTGCAATTACCCGATCGGCCCCTGTTGGCAACGTGGCAGATTCGCGTCGATCCAGCTGTCTGGAATAGCCAAAATAAGGCAATTCCCGCCATTGCGATCCCCGATCACCGTCTGGTATATCTGGATTTTCAGGGAGAAATCCCCGGCGGCCGAGGGCACGTTACGCACGTCGATGGCGGCCTATTAAAACTTTTACGCACACAGGAAAATTTTATCAGCGGCTCCCTGGACGGGCGGGGCCTCCAAGGCTTACTGACGCTTACCCGCCGCAAAACCGACCGCCCTGAGGCAACCCAGCACTGGCAATTACAATTCGGTACAGCCTGTGATACGTAGTGCAGTGTAATTCAAGATAGAGACCGCGGATCATGCGTATCGACCTACGCCGCCAAGTCCTGTGCCAAAGACAAATCGCCGGTCAAGGAATCAAAATAGCAGAAGAAATAGATTCTTCGCAATCTGGCTTTAAATTTGTTAGGGCGTGCAACGCCACGTCGGCCCTGCCGGATTGTACAAACTCACCAATATCCATCGCATGTTTGCGAAGCTTCCACATGGCGCTTACCAGCACCAAAAAGGCTGTAAATACGTACAATCCCGCCCACTGTCCAAAATCTTCTGCCCACGGCCATGCGGCGTGCAGCCACGGTGTCGGCGTGGGCACCTGCGTCAGAAAGCTCATTAATTGCAGAATACAAAACGATAAAGCCAATCCGAATCCGTCTTGGCCGCTTTTTGTTACACCGTGGGCCTTAAGAAATCGTCGGTAACTCAATGACAAAGGAATCAAGGCAGCAAAACATATCGCCTGGTAAAAAAAGGGAATGGGAAACAGCAGCAGCCAGATTACCCAAGGCCATCGCATGCGGTAAGGTTGCGGCACGGCCATCGCTGCCGACCAGAGCACCCATGTGCAGGACACCTCGAAAGCAATGATTGCAACGTTGACAACCGTGAGGAGGGTTAGCCCAAAATCGCCAATGAAATTATTGCCCATGACTACGCCTCACGCCGCAGTTTCGTTCACTCAAATCATCTCAATTATAACCCTGCTTTGTACGTATAACAATGGGGCAGCTTGGAGCAAAGGCCGCCTGCAACCAGCCTTGGCCCGGGGCCCTAACGATAATTTCACGTGCGCTCTTTTTTAGCCGGGGGGCATTGGTTTGCGATTTCGTGTAAACTGATTGTTGAGAGTTTCGGGAAACGAGGACGGTCGGGAAAAACCGATCAGGCGCTGGTTATGACTGAAATACAACATCCGCCCCTGCCGCATGTGCAGATTATCAAACAAGCGATTGCCATTTATCTGCCGTTAGCTTATGGAGAGGGGAAAGTACCGGAGGTGGTTAGGGGGCGGATAGCACCAATTTTAGCTTCCCCGGATTCGGATCGTATCAAACTGGAATGGTTTGAACCGGCGGATAAGGACGGGCGGGCGGTATATCGCCTGCGCTTGGGGCAGGTGGCGTATCCTCATATGAAGTTAAACGTGGAAGAATCGCCGGATGGTACAGGTTATCTGATTTTGGCCGATGCCCATGATACGCATCTGTTGGCACCGGAAACGTCGCCGGATGCTAAATTTTTAAGTGAACTGCGAAAAAATAATGCGGCTCTGGTGGAAAAAATCCAAGCCGCCTGGACGCAGGCCGGCCTGCCGACATTCCGAAATTATTTCCGTGCCGCGATGGAGCGCCGCGTTCAGGAAAAATAGCCCTGGGTAAAATAACCGCGGGCACTTTCGCGACGGCGCGATTTCTGATACAAGTTTACAAGTTTTTTCCCCGACCCTGGTGTAAAAGGTTGTTGACCCATGCCCAAAAGAACGGACCTTAACAGTATCCTGATCATCGGCTCTGGCCCCATTGTCATCGGACAGGGGTGTGAATTTGATTATTCCGGTACGCAGGCGTGCAAAGCTCTCAAAGAAGAGGGCTACCGCGTGATCCTGGTAAACTCCAATCCCGCGACCATTATGACCGATCCGGATATGGCTCACCGCACGTACATTGAACCGTTGACCGTTGAAGCGATAACTAAAATAATTGAAATCGAACGGCCTGACGCCCTGTTACCCACGCTCGGCGGCCAGACGGGCCTGAATTTGTCGGTGGCACTGGAAGATGCCGGAGTTCTGAAAAAATTCGGCGTGCAGATGATCGGTGCCACCCGTGAAGCCATTCATCGCGGGGAAGATCGTCGCAAATTCAAAGCGATCATGGAATCCATCGGTTTGCAATGTCCACGCAGTGGTTTGGCGTACAACATGGAACAAGCCAAAAAGGTGGCCGAGGACGTAGGATTGCCGTGCATTATCCGGGCGTCATTTACCCTAGGCGGAACGGGGTCTGGTGTGGCCTGGAACATGGAGGAGTTCGAAAACATCGCCCAGCGCGGAATTGACGCGTCGATGATTAATGAAATCCAGATTGATCAATCGCTGATCGGCTGGAAGGAATATGAACTGGAAGTCATGCGTGACAAAGCCGATAACGTGGTGATTGTCTGCAGCATTGAAAATTTTGATCCCATGGGCGTGCACACCGGAGATTCCATCACGGTCGCCCCGACCCAAACCCTCACGGACAAAGAATATCAACGCATGCGGGATGGCGCCATTGCGGTCATCCGGGCCATTGGCGTGGAAACCGGTGGATCCAATATTCAGTTTGCCATTAACCCCGCCAATGGAGATATGGTGGTGGTGGAAATGAATCCGCGGGTATCGCGCTCCAGCGCCCTGGCCAGCAAAGCCACCGGGTTTCCCATCGCCCGTATTGCCGCCAAGCTCGCGGTGGGTTACACGCTTGATGAGTTGCCCAATGACATCACCCGCCGCACCGTGGCTTGTTTTGAACCGTCGATCGATTATGTGGTGGTGAAAATTCCGCGGTGGACATTTGAGAAATTTCCCGATGCGGATGAAACGCTCACAACCCAGATGAAGAGCGTCGGCGAAGCCATGAGCATCGGTCGGACATTTAAAGAAGCCCTGCAAAAAGGCATTCGTTCCATGGAAGTCAAACGCTTCGGCCTGGGGCTGGATCGCATCGACAAATGGTGGCGAAGGCAGGTATTGGAACTCGATACCCAACCTTCCTCTGTCCCATCGAGCCTGGGAGATCGCGGGGCTTTTGTAACCCGCATGGCGGCCCTGGAAGAGGCGGCGCAAGTCTGGCCAATACCGGAAGACCGGTTAATTCGTAAACTATCCATTCCCTCTCAGGGCCGACTTTATTACATTCGCTACGCTTTTAAAATGCATTATACGCTTGAACGGGTGCATGAGTTGACCCATATTGACCCTTGGTTTCTCGCGCAAATGAAGGAACTCGTTGATTTTGAAGACGAATTATTTCAGATGCGTCCGCAGGCCGCCGCCTTCATGGCGGGGAAGATTTCTGCCGAAGATCGGCAGCGTTTTGCCGCGCTTTTGCGCCGCAGCAAGGAAATGGGCTATTCCGATGTGCAACTGGGTACCATCTGGTCGTTGCAGCCCGCGGAAGTTCGGGGCATCCGCAAGCGCCTGACCATTGAGCCGGTCTATAAACTTGTCGATACGTGCGCTGCGGAATTTGAAGCTGCCACGCCCTATTATTATTCCACCTATGAAAGTCCCATCACCCGGCTGGAAAATGGCCGATCCATGCAGCATATTGATGATGAAGTACGCGTCACCGATCGCAAGAAAATTATTATTTTGGGCGGCGGCCCCAATCGCATCGGGCAAGGGATTGAATTTGATTACTGCTGCGTACAGGCAGCTTTCGCGTGTCGGGAATTGGACCTTGAAAGTGTGATGATCAATTCCAATCCGGAAACCGTCAGCACAGATTACGACACGTCCAATCTCCTGTTCTTTGAACCCCTTACGCATGAGGATGTGCTGAACATTGTCGAACGCCTGAATGGACGTCCATTAAGCCAGCCCGGGGGATTGGTGCAGGGGGTGATTGTACAATTTGGTGGCCAAACTCCGCTGAATCTCGCCCGCGGACTTAAAGATGCAGGCGTGCCTATTATTGGCACGGCTGTGGAGTCCATTGAAGCTGCGGAAGATCGGGATAAATTTAACCGCCTGATAAAATCTCTGGGCCTCAAGCAGCCCGAAGGCGGTATTGCCCGCAGTGCCGAGCAAGCCCGCAAGGTGGCGGCGGAAATTGGCTATCCGGTGCTGGTGCGTCCCTCGTTTGTACTGGGCGGACGGGCCATGGAAATTGTTTCCGATGAAACACAGTTGGATTATTACATTCGTCATGCCGTGGAAGTGGCGGACGAACATCCCATTCTTATTGACCGCTTCCTGGGCGATGCCACGGAAGTGGACGTCGATGCTTTGGGTGACGGAAGTAACTATCTGGTCATTGGTGTGATGGAGCACATTGAAGAAGCGGGAATTCACTCCGGTGATTCGGCATGTTCTCTGCCGCCATTTAGTCTGCCGGCAGAAATTGTGGCTCGCATCCGTGATAACACGCTGGCATTGGCCAAAGCCTTGGCGGTGCGCGGCTTAATGAATGTGCAGTTTGCAATCAAAGATAATGAAGTCTATGTGCTGGAAGTGAATCCACGCGCCAGTCGCACCGTGCCGTTTGTCAGTAAGGCCACCGGCGTGGCATGGGCAAAAATTGCTGCTAAAGTCATGTGCGGAAAAACGTTGGCGGAATTGGGCGTCAGCGAAGAAATCATTCCCAAACATCACGTCGCCGTGAAGGAAAGTGTATTTCCCTTCAGCAAATTCCCCGGAGTGGATGTTATTTTAGGCCCGGAAATGCGCTCCACCGGCGAAGTCATGGGCATAGATGCCAGTTTCCCTGTGGCGTATGCCAAATCGCAGATGGCAGCCGGCGGCAGTCTGCCAATGTCCGGAACCGTTTATATTTCGGTGCGCGATGGGGACAAAAAAGCGATCATCGAATCAGCACGCAAAATTGCCCAGGCCGGTTTTGAACTCATTTCCACCAGCGGTACATGCGCCGCTCTCAATGAGGCGGGCGTGCCCTGCCGGAAAATAAATAAAATTCAGGAAGGGCGTCCCAACATTATTGACGCCATTAAAAACCAGCAGGTGCAGTTGTTGATTAACACCCCGACGCACAAAGGCCCCACCACGGACGAAGGTCGCATCCGATCCGCCGCCGTGCTGAACCGAATTCCGATTATCACCACAATTACCGGTGCGGAAGCTGCCGCCGATGCGATTGTAAGCCTCAAGCAAGGGCAATGGACCGTAAAGCCCATACAGGATTATTACGCCCAGATGAAGCAGCCGTAAATGTGGTCATCGGATCTTAAATAATGTCTCCCCAAAGACGGGGCCATTGGCGCTGTCTAGATAAGCTATTACTTTTTTAGATCTCCGGCAATACGATTGACGCTCCAACGCAAGCCGACTACTCTATTCGTGCTCGGATTGTTCTTGGAAGTTCTGCGTGCGATGTCCATTTTGTCATACAGTTGATCAGGATCATGTACTGGATTCCCGTCCGGTTGAGGGGGGGCAGTCCATCCGCAGGCGCCGTGAATGTGAGCATTGCAACCGGCGGTTTACAACGTATGAACGCATCGAAGAAGTTGTACGCTTGACGGTGGTCAAGAAAGATGGCTCCCGGGTTCCGTTTGATCGCAATCTTATTTTTGCCGGCATTCAAAAAGCGTGTTACAAACGCCCGGTGTCGGCTGAAGTTATCGCCCGGATTGTCGACGCGGTAGAAGAGAACGTTGTTCAGAAATATCAGCGTGAGGCTCCAAGTTCATATATTGGTGAACAGGTCATGTATTTTCTCAAGCAAACGGATCCAATTGCCTATGTTCGTTTCGCCTCGGTCTACCGGGAATTCCGGGACTTAGGAGAACTCGTCAATGAAGCACGCGATATGATGAATCAAACCCAGACCAGGGATCCCGATCAAACCGACCTGTTTTCACCCCCGTAATGGCTGCTGGCCACTTGTGGCGCAGGCCGTCATTTTTGTGGCATATTTCCGGATTTCTGCTGTTGCTGCCTGCGATGGATAAGGAAGATAAACACGGCCAGCACTACGGCAATTCCCGCGCCAATGTAAATATAATGTTTGACCTTCGTGACTTCCCGGAAAAGCCAGTTAATGCGCGCCGCTTGCCAGTATCCCAGATAGATCAGCGTCGGCAAGCTTATTAACCCCGCCAAACCGTCCACCAACAGAAATCGCCAGTATGGCATGCGTGAAATCCCGCATAGAGCAAAGATCAGCGCCCGCACGCCAGGGACAAACCTTCCAATAAACAAAGTCACATTTCCATGCTTACGGAAATATTTTTCCACGCGTTCACGCCGCTTGGAGTGCATGACTTTGCGAATATGGCGTGCGAGAAAATTATCAGCATCGATGCCGCGCTGTCCAACAAAATACAGAATGCTGTCCCCCACCAGCAAACCGGCCATGCCAAAAAGGATCATTATTTCAAGGTCCGGCACGCGTCCCGGCGTGGCAATCATGGCGTGGTGCGCGGTAGTTGGTCCGGCCGCAATATGTGCCAGCGGACTTTGGCGAGGATTGCATAGATAACCGGAAAAAATCAGTGGCACGTCTTCAGGAATCGGCAAACCGCAGCCGGCGGCGATCAGCAGCATCGCCAGAGCAACGTAGGTAAAGCGGATCAATAATGCCTGAATCAGTGAAATCATGGTTTGCCCCCTGGCTCCTTCTTATGGATGATACGTTCAGCATCGCCCCGCTGGTGCCCTGTCAATTCTGTTTTGCAGGCTTGACAGCATTGAGCAAAACCATGGAAATCCTGAGAGAAGTGGAATTAGATCCGCTTTTTCCGAAGTTCCGCAAGCCGCTGCCGGGCGTCGCGGAATGCAATATCCCACTGCGCGATGCGGCTGTATGTCTTTTCCGCCTCATCGAATTGCCCCGAGGCCTCCAAGGCCCGGGCCAGCCAATAATTGATTTCCTTACTCTTGGTATCCCCCGACTCGTTGAGTTCATAACTTTCCACAGACCGCTGCAGCGTTTCCACCGCTTCCTGATTCATCGACTGCTCAAGGAACGAACGCCCCAACAGATGCAGCGCGTCGGTACGGCAACGTGGATTGTTCTGGGCATGCTGCAAAACTCCGATCGCCTCTTCAAAGCGTTGCGACCTGAATAGACGATAGCCATATTCAAAAAGTACCTGCAGATCAGAGGGGTAATTTTTTACCCGATCTTCGTATTCCTCTAATTCAAATTTCAGACGTTCCTGATCAAATTCCGCCAATTCACGGGCAAGCTCCTGATCGTCCGGATTGGCCCGTACCTTGTCCACCATCGCCCGGTGTTGCCGCCGGAGTTGTTTAATTCGTACATCACCCATGGTCACTTTGTAACGATAAATTTTGGTCTGGGCGTAAGCCTTTTCCAATACCTCAATGGCGGTTTTTTCGCTCTCTGCAGATTCCCCATCGACCAAAGCTTTGACATATTTGGCCAGCAACTGTGGATCGGAGGGATCCTTCTCCCAGGCTTCTTGACTTTCCCGGATAAGTTTGAGTTTGTAGTCTTCGGTTTTAGTTAGATTTTCCTTTTGCAACAGGTCTTTGGTCATTTCCTGGTCGCGCAGAGATTCTTTGAAATCGGGCACCGATTCGTATTTACCCTTCTTGAGTGTTTCCCGCGTGCCAAGCTCTTTAACACGGGCCGTCAGTTCGGGATCAGCCGGTGATAGTTCCAGAGCCGCATGGACGGATTCGCCGGCTTTGGCAAATTCCCCGAAGCCCTCATACAGGTCGGCCAACTCAAGATACAATTTCGCGTCAGCTTTTTTCTGGGTTCGATTGGCCTGCATGACAAACGGCCCAAACCAGAGCACCATTTCTTTGTAGCCGGCCGCCGCGGCCTGCCGCATCATAATCATCATTTGATTGATATTGCCCGGGTCTTTCGCCAGTGCGTATTCGGCGTTAAGCATCAATTCTTTCGGCGACTTTCCTTTGAAGTAACTTTTGCTTCCCAGCAAGCCGGCGAGACCGCCGCCCGCCTTGCCGCCTTTAATCTTTCGCCTTAGCGCAATATCCCTCAAGGCTTCGTGCTCCGCCATATTGGTCGGTTCACGTAATAATCCCTGTACGAACATGTCTATGGCGTAATCATAATTTCCCGTGTCCGCCACCGTATGGGCGCGCGTAAAATAAGCCTGCCCCTTGCCCGGACCTTCTATTGTATTATTTTCAGGCGTTTCCGTTTCAGCCATCGATTACATTCTCTTTAATACGCAACCAAAAAAGTCATACTATCTTATTCTGCCCCCGTCCAAATTTCTAGCGAGCTGCGATCCCATCGCACAGTAACGCCTGATGGCGGGGGCCAAGAGCCGAATTTCCGACTCTCTGACCGTACCAGATGTACCTTTTCTGTCAAGCGCAAGGGCTTCCATGGGCGTAATTTATCAGAGAATAAAGCCTGATTTCCGCGATCTCAACATATTGCATGGCTGACCTCATCGGTAATTTGGGGGGTCACGACGTGGTGATGAAATGCGCCGTCCTTCGCTGGCGGTGGCTGCAACATGGCTTTTGGCGTGTCCCCGATTAATTATTTCATTGATTTATTCGGCCGCCAGGGGGCTGCTATAATTCTCGCGGCTGATAGGCAGGGATGGGCAGCAGCTCATGCGGCGTTGCGCTTTCATACGCATGGTGTACCGCCAGGTACGAAATGCGAAAATAAGGGCGAACACCAGCGGCTGAGCCGAGAGAATCCACAATAATGTCATCATCATTATGACTCCGTTACGCGCGCAATATCCACTCGGCCCAACGCCCATGGTCCGGTATTAACCGCATGGTATTTGCGATTTTGCTGTCCTAGCCCCTCACAGATGATTTATCGGACAAATCGGCGGCTAAAGTTGAATAATCATGATGAAATCGGACGCAGATGAGTATCGCGCAATGTTTTCATGGCTCCAAGCAGAACTTCAATTTGCGCATCAGAATGTGTCGCCATTAGGCTGATTCGCAGACGGGCCGTGTTGGGAGCCACCGTGGGTGCACGAATCGCGGGAATATAAATGCCCTTGTCACGCAAGGCCGCTGCGGCTTCCAAGGCGTGCTGAGCTGAACCCAGCATCACCGGAATAATCGGAGATTCTGGGTGTCCCGTTTGATAGCCCATGGCCATTAATTCTGTTCGCACATGCTGGGCCAAGGTTAGCACGCGTTGCCGCCGCTGTGGCTCGCGGCGACTAATATTTAACGCGCAACGGGCCGCCGCTGTGCACACCGCCGGCAACGCGGTGGTGTAAATGAATTGCCGGGACCGGTTAATCAACGTCTCAATGACCGCCCGCGGCCCGGTGACGAAACCACCCGCCGACCCCAGCGCCTTGGACAGCGTCCCCACACTTACCGCCACCGCCGATTCAACATTTTGCAGGGCCGCCAGTCCACGCCCATCCGGCCCAAGAACGCCCGTGGCGTGAGCCTCATCGGTAACCAGCAATGCACCATGAGCTTGCGCAAGGCGGCCTAACTGTTGCAAATCCGCCACGTCTCCATCCATGGAAAAAACGGTATCGGTCACAATCCACGCCCGGCTCATTTCGTCGGATATTATTTCATCCGGATTAACCAGAGAATCGTATGCGAAAGCACCTGTCGGGTGCAGCGGTGAGTGGCCTTGAGTGCGGGATCGGCGATCGAGTAATGCGGCAAGGCGGGAATAATTCTTGTGATGATAGGTTCGGTGCTTGCAGTGGGACGCGTCGGCGGCATCCAGCAGACTGGCGTGATTAAGTTTATCCGAGAAAATCAGGTCATGCGGGGATGTGAAACAGGTCAGCACCGCCATATTCGCCGCATATCCGGATGAAAAAACCAAAGCTGCGTCGGCCTGTTTGAATTCTGCCAAGTCCGCTTCCAGTTCATGGTGCGATTGCATGGACCCGGCGACAAGCCGCGACGCTCCAGAGCCAAAGCCCCATTGATCCATCGCATCCCGGGCGGCATCCAGCACCTCCGGATCCGCGGCCAGGCCCAGGTAATTATTGGTACAGAATTGCAGATACCGTTTAGATCCAATGACCAGTTCTGCCCCTTGGGCACCGCTGACTTCCGACAAGCCACGAAACAAATGATCGCGTTTTCGTTTATCGAGATCTTTTACCAGTGAGTCAAGCCAGTGCTGGACTGCGGGCATATTGGGTGCAGTTTTGTGATCCATGTAGATGCCGATCCAATTTAGCGGTCCGTTTTATGAGCCTCGCTCATCAGCTGCTCGGCGGGCGATAGTCAACCCGGCCGCGCACATGATCAGGTAACAAATTTGCATTCAGTCGGGTATACCGAGGCTTGATACATTACGATACGGCCCGGCCGGCAGTGGGTTGTTTAATGCCGCCAGAACCCGCGCGATCTTCCAGCCGTTTTTTTAGTGTGCTGCTAACCTTGAAGCGCAGCCGCAATCGCCTCGGTACCGTGACGGACTGGAGTGTTTTGGGATTTTGTGCTTTATGTTCGGCGCGTTGTCGAACGTCAAAAACACCGAAGTCGCGAAACTCCAGGCGGTGGCCCCGAACCAGAGAATCACTGATCTCATCAAGGAATGCCTGAACAATTTGCTTAGCTATAGCACGATTGACTTTATTGGCATCCGCAATGCGATCCACAATTTCTTTTTTGGTGATGGTTGCCATGGCGTGATGCTCTCCATGGAGTTGCCTGACAATGCGTCCCGATTCAGTTCCCGCAGCCACGAGCCGGACGGAATTTCCACAGGGCTGAATTATCCAAGTACCGGGTTAGCGCGTCAAGGTAGGGTTATATTTTATCGGAATATTTTACCAGTTCACACTGGGCGGCTTGCCAATAAGTTGGGCGACGCGTTTTTTTATAATTTGGAGTTGTTGCGTTTGCCGGCGCTTGAGTTGGGCCTTTAGCTCGTTGATTTTTTTGACCAGTTCATTGAGTTCGTGGAGGCGGATTTTTTGTCGCAGATCAAACTGTGCCGTTACAACCTGTTTCAAACGTGCGCGTAGAAGTTCTGCCGCCGATGGAGGCAGGCCAGGCTGGCGCAGTTCGCCGGCGAGCCTGAAGGATTCATGGGTGTCGGCCAAATCCAGCAGCGTCAGGTGCAGCAATTTGGGATCTCTCTGCCGCAGTCGCTCTAAGCGGGCGAAATTAGGAGCCGCTTCGGCGATGAGTTTGTTAAATTGCTTCGGATCAGATTGCCGGAGAATCTCCGCTTTATGAAAAACATCAGGTTCGGTGCTCTTTAGAAAGGCCAGGATCTGATTAATTTGCCCCTTGGGCAGGCTTACCAGCGTGCGGGGCGGTATCGGTGCTTTAGTCGCTGCTGCACTGAAAAGCACCGCATGGGGGATGACCACTACCCACAGAGCCAATAAAGCTGCAACCGATACTTGTCGGCCGATAGTTAAGCGCAACGCCATGCGAAAAATCCTTGCTGTTTTTTACTGAATATTGTCGGCCTGCGATTCACCCACTTCGGTGCCGGGAATCGCGATTTTGTCCAGCGCATTAAATAGATGCATAATCCCCGCACTGCCCGCGCCGCTTTCCGCATCGAAGACGTTGCCGCCACCAAAATGTTCAATGCGTGTGCGAATCAGCCGGATGGGTGTATTGGCTTGATAAGGCAAATGACTTTCCGCCATTTCCTGGAAAGTATTCTCGGCATCCATCACACGGGCCTGATGCGCCTGAATGTGCTGACGGACAATGTAAATGCCGGCCATGATAACCACCGCAGCCGCGACGCCGGAGGCGATGGACATGGAGCGATAAAACCAGCGACGCATCATGCGCCAACGCGCCGTTTTTTGCTGCTGATGGACCGCTTCATGGAGGCTCTGTTTTACCTGCTGCTTCATGCGCTCCAGGGAAACTTGATCCATTTGCGATTCCAGCGGCGGCAGGGCATTAAGGTGTTTAAAGCGCAAGAGTACCTGATCGTACTCAAGCATTGCCGCCGGATAGGTTTCAACGTGATCGCGCAAAATTCCGCGGGCCTCAGTACCCAATTCTCCCGATACATCCAGCAAGCAAGCTTGGGAAAATTTATTCGACTTCATGACTGACCTCCATGGTAATGCGCAATTTTCCCAAGGCTCGATGGGCTCTTGCCAGAACCGTTCCCAGGGGGCAATGCAGCATTTTGGCAATGTCTTTGAATGGCATTTCTCCGTAATGTCTAAGCAGCAGCACCTGCCGATCTATTTCAGGGAGTTGCTCCAAGGCTTCGTAGAGCCTTTGCACGTCCTCCTGATGGTGCACCGGGTCAGAGGGCTGGCCCGTGCGGGATGCTATATCATCCGTCATTTCGGCCCCGGTGCTGGAATCCACAACGGTTGATCGTACAGGGCGACGGACGCGCGAGCGGCTTTGATCTCGGATTAAATTTACGAGTATGCGAAAAAGCCACGCATCAAACTTATCGCGGTGATCGTAGCGTTCCAGCTTCTGCACGACCCGCAAAAAAGTTTCCTGAACCAGATCATGCGCTAAATCACGATTTTTTGTAGATCGCCAGGCAAATCCATACAATCGCTGCCAATAGGCGTCCACCAGCGCATCCCATGCACCTTTGTCACCCGCCTGGCACTGGGCCAGTAAAACGGTTACCGCTTGAGCATCCATATCCGTCCTTTATAGCCTGTTTAAGCCCGGGCAATTCGCGTCAATTGCGAGCTTAAGCAGCCTCATTATAATAAACGCCGCCTCCCCCTCCATATTGCTTTTATTATATTCTATTTCAAGGCTATTTCGCTGCCTTGCCAGCGAGGCGCACAAGTATTATACTCCATGGCTTGAAAATTCCCTTGCTTAGCAGTGCGGGGACCATCAGCAAGCGTATCTTCTATTGCCCGGCGAACCGGGCTGGTAATGCTTAAAGATGGTGGATTGATGCAGAAAATGGCCGATTTCGGCGGAGTAACTATGCTGAAGGTAAAGTCGCGCGGTAACGAAACAGTGGATCAAATGCTTCGTCGCTTCAAGAAGCTCTGTGAAAAAGAGGGGCTTATTAAAGATATGAAGCGCGTTGCCTATTTTGAAAAACCCAGCGAAAAGCGCCGCCGCCAGTTGCGTAAAGCCCAGAAACGCGAAATGAAAACCCTTATGGAAGCCAACGGCATTACCCCGCCGGCAACCAAAGAACGCACGGCCCCACGCGAGCGCGAGCGGTCTTAACGAGCGTAAGCGGTCTCAACGAGCGCGAGCGGCCTTAATTGGTAAGCTTCCTAAAACGCTAAATTTTTAATTGCCAGGCGGCTCCCTTCAAGCCGCCTCAGGGCATAGCATATTTGCGGCCGCTTTTTCCGGAATCTTTTCGCAGTCGCAATTCCCCGGCTCTTTAGGCAAATACTAATGTGTTTCGCTTGCCGGATTTTGCGGGCGATGGGCCAGAAGTGACTGGGTGCGGCGAAATCCCAAATATATAAATATCAAAATATTAAATACCAGTGTCGCAATCCGCAGCCAGTTCGGCTGGCGGAAATTTTCCAGCATCTCCGGGGGTAACAGCAGACCCAGTTCCACCAGAACCAGGTACTCTGCCCAGGCTTTTTGCCGCAGCATTCCCCCGCCTTCCAGGATAAATATCACCGTATACACCATCAACGCTGAAAAAAGTATCCAGGTTGCCGGCAGCGGCCCAGTCCCGTTCGGTCCGGAATGCGGAATAAATCCCAGCTGATCCATCCAGTACAAACTGATGCGGGCAATCCATGCGTTGGGAACGGTGATTAACAGCACGCCGGTAACAAACACAATCAGTGCCAGTGCCAGCGATAACAAGGCGATTAATTTCACGCCCAGTGCGTTATGACCTTTATCGGAGGCGCTTTGTGCCATGTAAAGAATCCTTAATTATCCCGTTGAACTATAGCCTGGCATACTTACACCGTGCTGCGGCGATGCGGATCAGTCACAGGAAGACAATCATGGTGCAACAGCACTTTTTGCAATCCCGGACCATCTTGTGCTCGGGCAAATTGTACCTCGGCATCGGTAATACCTACGCACAGCAACAAATCAAACACACCGGAATTCAGCCGGGCTTGTGCAGGAATATGTTCAGGTGCAAGAATAAGGAGATTCCTTATCAGCGAACTATCCGATTTATCTATTCCACGTCCCAGCGGCACGCGATCAAACGGTTCCACCAGGCCCCCGGCGATAAGTTCCTGCGCGACGAGAATCTGCATGGCCATCAGCGAGGCCAGCGCCTCCCTGGCCCATGCCGCGGGTTCCGCGGTCTGCATGAAAAATTCAAACCCCAGGCCGCTGTATTGATCGGGCTGTGTCTCCGCCGGATCTATCCCCCATGGGTTGGATAAACCGGTGGTGATGTATACCCAGTTATCATGGTGATCATTGGGAGGCGATTCCAGTACGCCATGCGTCAGCCAGCGTGGATCAATGTCTTTAAATCCCATGGATGCAAACCAATCGGCGGAAAGCGATTCAATGCCGTCCGTCAATGGCCCGAACAACTCCGGGTATACCACTTCCTCACGTTGTTTCCATACGCCTTCAAACCATTGTCTCCACTGTTCTTCCGGTGTTTTCATCCGCGATACATTAGCGGATTTGCGTGTTCCACGGAAGCGCCAGCACCAGGCGGTATCAGGGCGGTACCAAGGCGCCAGCAAGGCGGCATCGGGCCAGCATCAGGTTCCTGAAGCATTCGACGATCGGCGATATAATCCTGTGCAGGTAATATAAATGGAGCTTTTTAACCATGCGCGAAAATCCACTGTTTGCTATACATGAGCAGGCCAACGCTGCCTATCTTCCCTACGGACCGGAAATCCAAATTATTGAAAGCTTTGGCCAGCCGGAAGCGGAATATGCCGCCATACGCAAGGCCGCAACCATCATGGATTCACCTCATCGAGCCGTGGTGGAACTTACCGGCAAAGATCGCCTGACTTTCCTGCACAATCTGCTGACCAATGACACAAAATCTCTGGTCGTCGGTCATGGCTGCTACGCGTATCTGTTAAACCTTAAGGGGCGCATTGTTCTGGATGTCAATGTGCTGCATGAACAGGATGCCACGCTTCTGGAAGTCGATGCTCGGCTGGCCGATGAGCTTTGCCGCACGCTCAATAATTATCTATTTTCAGATCAGGTCCAGATACGCAATGGCGCTGATGCCTTTGGCCGCGTGACGATCATCGGTCCGGATGCAAACGCTCTTCTGGATCGCGTTGCCGGTAAAAGCATCACCTCCGGTTTGACGGAACTGTTGCGATCCTGCCGCGCGGAATTGCTGGGAACCTCGTGTACCATTTTTCGCAATGATCAATGCGGTGAATCGCAGTTTGAATTAATTGTTCCGCGCGACGCCCTGCCCGCTCTCTGGACCGGAATACTTGATGCCGCCAATGGTGAACCCACTGACGGAGATTTCAAGCCGGGGATGGTGAAATTACGCCCCATCGGCTGGTCGGCGTATAACATCGCCCGCATTGAAGCTGCCACTCCGCTGTTGGGAATTGATCTGACGGACCAAAATTTGCCCATGGAAACGGCACACTGGTACGCCCGTGCGGTGCACATTTCCAAGGGGTGCTATCTGGGGCAGGAGGTTGTAGCACGCATGCACGCGCATAAAGCGGTTGCCCGGATGCTCGTAGGATTAAAAAATCCGGGGGATGTTCCCCCGGTGGCTGGTGAACCTTTGCGCGACGGGGAAACAATCGTGGGGGCCGTTACCAGCAGTTGCATGTCGCCGATGCTCGGGAATCAGGCCATTGCCATGGCGTATGTGAAAAAGGCCTACGCCGAACCCGGTCGTGTTTTAACTGTGTATACGCCACACGGCGAAGTCCGCACAACGATTACCCCGTTGCCCTTCTGGGCCGCCCCAGAGGCCGGAAGCATCTGAGATTCGGCAAACGGCCGGATTTTAAGGGGAGTAATGTACAGAATGGCACATAATCGGGCCAATGCTCAGCAACGTACCGCGTGAGAAAATCAGGATTCAATTTCCGGGCTATTATGGCAGAATTCGGATTTGCCGCGCAGCAGGTTTTTTGCCAATACTCCAGGTGCTTCACGGATCGCCCGGACGGGGTCAAACCCGACCGCAGCCAGGCGGTAGCGCAGAAATTCCGCAAAACGCCCCGCATAAAAAGCTTGGCGCGACAAGTCGCAAAGCTGCGCAAAATGCCAATCCCGTTGAATCTTCCATGCGATATTCAGGGATCTGCGGCAATCCGGGCAGCGTCTTGCCACCGAGGCTCGGTATTTGTTCTGAATGCGGCACTCCATGGAAAAGCGGCTCTTAACTCCGGAAAGATGGCCCGGCGTGCCTTCCTGATATTCACAAAGCACTTCGGGAATGCCGGCAAGAATATATTTCTGTGCAATACGAATGCACAGCTCCCAGTCTTCCGATGCCACCAGCGTTTCGTCAAAGCCACCCATTTCCAGCAGCACGTCCCGCCGCACCATCATCGCTGTAGGCCATGGGATTCGCAGTGCCAGCACATCGTGCAATGACAATTTGTCACCAGGATAATATAGCCCTTTGGTCCCGGCACGGGCGGTATGCACCATGCGAATAGCACAATGCACCGCACCAATCGCTGTGGTGGAAAATAATGCCGCCTGTCGTGCGAGTTTCTCCGGGTACCACGTGTCATCCGAATCGAGAAAAGCAATCAATGTTCCGCACGCCTCGTGAATGCCGCGATTCCGGGCCGCACTGGCACCCGCGTTACTCTGCCGGAGGTAGCGTATTTTTCTGCCATATGTCGCCACAATTTCAGCGGTATTATCTGTAGATCCATCGTCAATAACAATAACCTCAGTTGGCCGGTGGGTTTGCCGCAGAACACTGTCAATGGCGCGCGGCAAAAAAGCCGCCCGATTAAATGTCGGAATAATAGTGCTTATAAGGGGCGACGCGATACAAGTCATGATTTAAATCTTTGAGAGTAAAAATAATACTGTTGTGCGCTGGTTTACTCTCGGCCTTCAACTCATTGCCCGCACGGTACAATGAATCTATGGCAATTCCGTGCGGCCCATGAGATACAGGTCGCACTGGCGCGCCGCGCCCCGCCCTTCGTTGATCGCCCAGACCACCAGAGATTGTCCCCGGCGGCAGTCGCCTGCGGCAAATACGCCTTCCACGGATGTGGCATATTTGTCGTACTCAGCTTTGAAGTTGCTGCGTGCGTCGGTTTCCAATCCCAGTTGCTTGACGATTGAATCTTCAGGGCCAAGAAAACCCATCGCCAGCAGCACCAGGTTTGCCGGCCAGATTTTTTCCGTGCCCGGTATTTCCGTCATCGCCGTTTTGCCGTTGGTAACGGTCCATTGCAATTCAATGGATTTCACGGCCTTAACATGCCCCTGCTCATCGCCGATGAATTCTTTCGTCGCCAGGCGATAATTTCGCGGATCATGCCCAAAAGCCGCTGCCGCTTCCTCATGACCGTAATCTGTGCGGTAGATTTTCGGCCATTGTGGCCACGGATTATCCACAGCGCGCGTGCCCGGCGGTTGGGGCATGAGTTCAAAGTTCACCAGACTGCGGCAGCCGTGCCGCAACGATGTCCCGATGCAATCTGTTCCCGTGTCACCGCCGCCAATAACAATTACATCTTTATCTTTCGCTGAGATATATTGCCCATCCTGCAGATTTGAATCCAGCAGGCTTTTGGTATTCCCATGGAGAAACGGTACGGCAAAATGAACGCCTTTCAGGTCCCGTCCCGGAACTTTTAGATCACGCGCTTTGGTGGCACCACAGGCCAAAACCATGGCGTCAAATTCATGCATCAATTCATGTACATCCACATCTTTTCCAACGTGGGTGTTAACAACAAATGTGACGCCTTCCTGTTCCATAAGTTTGGTGCGGCGATCTACCACGCCACGCTTATCGAGCTTCATGTTGGGAATGCCGTACATCAGCAGCCCACCCACGCGGTCGGAGCGTTCAAACACTGTTACCAGATGGCCGGCTTTATTCAGTTGGTCTGCCGCCGCCAGTCCCGCCGGCCCTGATCCAATCACCGCCACTTTTTTACCCGTGCGCACAGTGGGGGGGCGTGGTACCACCCAGCCATTTTCCCAGGCATGATCAATGATCGACTGCTCAATATTTTTAATCGTCACCGGCGGTTCGTTAATGCCCAGCACACACGATCCCTCACATGGCGCCGGACATACCCGGCCGGTAAATTCCGGAAAGTTGTTGGTGCGCCAGAGCCGCGTGATGGCTTGTTTCCATTGATTCTTGTAAATCAGATCATTCCATTCCGGAATGAGGTTATTCACCGGACAGCCGCTCTGGCAAAAGGGCACGCCGCAATCCATGCACCGTGCGCCCTGCGTGCGGAGTTTTTCATCCGGTAAATGCTCATGAAATTCATTCCAGTCCAGCACCCGTAAGCGGGCCGCACGACTGGCGGGAATTTCCCGGGCGAATTCCATAAAGCCGGTAGGTTTACCCATGACCCACCTCCTGCTTGATATTCCCGCCGGCCATCGCTGCTTTCTTTTCCAAAGCCTTGCGATACTCAATGGGCATAACCTTGTGGAATCGCGTAAGCGCTGATTTCCAGTGAGCTAAAATCGCCTTTGCCACCGCACTTCCCGTGAGCTTCTGATGCTCTTCAATCATTTCTTTCAACTCGGCTATATCTCCAGGATCCAGTACTTTTTCCAGTTCAACCATGGCCAGATTGCACCGGGCCAGGAAAATATCCTCGGGATCGTACACGTACGCTATGCCGCCGGACATCCCCGCGGCAAAATTGCGACCCGTCGGGCCAA
>JAJZDN010000121.1 GCA_021805985.1 Planctomycetota bacterium
TGCCTCATTCTAACTCCTAACTCCTAACTCCTAACTCCTAACTCCTGAATGCTGAATGCTAACCGCCCCCCTATCCGCGGGGCGGTTGCGGCGGTATATATAAGTGGCGGATCCCGATATGTCGGGATGTGGCGAAGTAAAACGGAGAATGTTCACATGCCTACGTATTCTTACAAAGCTCTTAATGCCTCGGGGCAAACTATCAAAGGCGATGTTGAAGCCGCGAGTTCCGATGAAGCTATTTCCAAGCTTCGGGCACAAGGTAACTTCCTGACCGAGCCGCCACGGGAAAAGGGCGTCAAAAAAACCAAGGCCAAAGGCGGTGCCGCGGCTGCCACCGCAACAGCCGAGCAGCAGATGGCCAGCTTTGCGCCCAAAAAGAAGAAGAAGGGCATTAATGACATTACTTTTACCGTCGGTAAGGTATCCCGTAAGCACCTTACGCAGTTCACCCGGCAGATGTCCACGCTGCAGGATGCGGGTTTGCCGATTCTCCGCAGTTTGAAAATTCTTCAGCAGCAGCAGAAGCCGGGCCTGCTGAAAAATACACTCGAAGCCGTCGCCGCCGATGTGGAAGGCGGCATTACCCTTTCGGAATCCATGAACCGCCACCCGAAAGTTTTTGACCGTCTGTATGTCAACATGGTGCAGGCGGGTGAAACCGGCGGCGTGCTGGATGTGATTCTGCAGCGCCTTGCCGATTTCATGGAAAAGGCTGAAAAGCTCAAACGCCGCATCAAAGGTGCCATGATCTACCCGATTGTGGTGGTCTCGTTTGCCGTGCTGATGGTTACCGGCATCATGATTTTCGTTATTCCCAAGTTCAAGAAATTGTTCGCATCGTTTAAAACCGGTCTGCCGCAGATTACCATCATGCTGATGAACTTTTCGCACTGGGTTGCCAAGGAATATGGCTGGGCGTATATCCTGGGTTCACCGTTTGCCATCTGGTTCCTGCTGAAAATGATTGGTAAAACCGGCCCGGGCCGCACCATGCTGGACTGGATTAAACTGCGTATTCCGGTTATGGGTAAAATTGTTTCCAAGGGTACCGTGGCCCGCTTTACCCGCACGTTGGGTACATTGCTGGCCGCCGGTGTGCCGATTCTCGAAGCGATCAACATCACCCGCGATACCTGCGGCAACAAAATGTTTGAGAAAGCCATGCAGAGAGTCCACGACGCCATCCGTGAGGGTGAAGGCTTTGCCACGCCACTTCGCAATTCCCGCGTGGTGGATTCGATTGTCGTGAACATGATTGACGTGGGTGAGGAAACCGGCGACATGGATAAAATGTTGACCAAAATCGCTGATAATTATGATGAAGAAGTCGATGTGCTGGTAACCAGCCTGGTAAGCCTGCTGGAACCGATCATGATTGTCGTGCTGGGAACCATCGTCGGCTTCATCGTGCTGGCCGTGTTTTTACCGTACATCAAGCTGCTGTCCACCGTTGGCGGCGGCGGGGGCGGATAACGCTGGACTGGAACGCAGGAGTGCCTGGAACACCGTGGTGATAACCCGGTGGTCGCCCGCAGGCGACGGAGGGGGGCGAGCCGGTTGGGGTTATCCCACCGGGAAGGTTAACCGGCCACGGCTCGCCGGGATGCCGTCGGCAAACAGTTAGTAAAGGTGTTGCGATGAATATGAATATGAACAAGATGCTGGAAGTGAGAAGTGAGAAGTTAGAAGCAAGTGGTCGCGCCGCGGCTCCATATTCTTCTACCTCCCGCCTCGTGCCTCTTAACTCCTCGCCCAACGCTTTCTCGCTCATTGAGCTTCTTGTCGTTATCAGCATTATTGCGATTCTCATGGCAATTCTGCTGCCGGCATTATCCAAGATCCTGTCGGAAGCACATGGTACGGCAACGCAGGAAGAAATGTCCGCCATCAGTTCCGCCTGCTTAAGCTACGAAGCCACGTTTAACGCCTACCCCGGACCATTCAGTGAAGACGATATTTCGAATCAGGATGTGACCTACAGCGGCTATGGCCCCAACGGCAATGGAAAGAAGAGCACCACGCAGTACATTACTGGCACGCAGAACATGCTCATCGGTTTGATGGGGACCCTGTATAATACGGTGCCAGATGCCAACCAGACCGGCTCAAGCGACGCGGTGAAGGTATCGGATTACAATCCGGCGACCGGAAGCACCACAATCGTGTATATCACAAACCCGATGGGCAGTGGCCCCATCGACTACGGCAACGGGGGCGTGCAAAAAGCGTCCTTCTTCAATCCGCAATCCGCCGATCTGCTTCCCGATCCACCGAGCCTGGTGACGAGCGAGCCTCTGCCGACGCCGACAACAGGCACGACGGCAACGGCGCTCGCTTCATGGCTTCCCACGCTGTATGACGCGTTTCCCGATGGCCTGCCGATTCTTTACTACCGCCGGAACCCCGGCATGCCGGGGGCCACGGGCTACCCCGTTGACCTTAACGACAACGGTACAGGGAACCTCTTCGGTGGTGCCGCCGCGTATTACCTGAACGATAATGCTGTGTACACGCAGGCCGCATCCGCGACCGCCTTGACCAGCGATATCTACGCCAAGGAAAACACGGTCTATAACCAATACTACTCCGCGTACAACACCGCTGCTGGGGCACCGATCAGCACCGCGCAGGCTGCGGCGGATATGGCGTACACGCTGGACAATCCGACGTTGACTGGGGGTCTGACGCTGAGCACCGGCACCGCCGCCGGCGACTGCAACGCGCAGGGCACTGCGGTGCAGGGCGATTTCGCTCTCATCAGTGCGGGTGCGGATCATAATTACGGGTTCAGTACTGAGGGCTACAGTTGGGGTACCCTTCCCATTCCGACATCCGATGACATTGTGGTTTTTGGAGGACAGTAGAGCGCGTTGCTTCGATGGACGAGGAGTTAGGAGTTGGGAGCTAGGAGCTGGGAGTTAGAAATTGGGACGGATGTGCCGGGAATGTGAACCGGAATGCGATGGGTATGTGATGATGAATAAAAGCGAAACAATTTCACCGCAAAGGCACGAAGACACGAAGGTTGATCTTCGGCGCGCAGGGCTTTCGGCGGCCGGTAACCAACGATCAACGACTCCCGGCGCGCCGGGAATCAACGACCACCGACCAACCGGGCTTGGCACGGCGGGAGGCAGCGGTCAACGAATCCCAGCTCGCTGGAACAAGGTGCTCGTGGCCGGGCGGCAAGGCCGCGCCGCGTTTACCTTGATTGAAATGCTGGTGGTGCTTTCGATTATTGTTCTGCTGATAGCCATTCTCGTGCCCGCGGCGATTCTCGCGGAGCGCTATGCATACAGCAGCGCCACACAAGGTGATCTGGCCGCAATTGGTCAGGCCCTTTCGATGTACCATACCGATTTTAATATGTATCCTGATTCGGATTTGTGCTACAGCGGTAACCTGTATGTAAATGGTGCCGCGACCCCGAGCTACATCCCGCAATACGCTGCGTACGACTACCTCGCGGAATGCCTGACCGGCTACCTGCCTGGAATCGACGATGGTGCTCCCACGGCGAGTGTTGGGAACACGTACGGCTATAAATCCGGCAATATTTCCCAATGCGCGGGTTTTACCATGCAGCCATTCAAAAAGATTTATGGCCCCTACATGCCGGTAAATTCACAAAATATTACTCCTGATGCAGCCAAGGCAGGAAACTATTATTTCTCCGGTGATTTTCCGCCCACCACCGGGGCACCGTTGCCGATACTTTATTTCTCGGCCACGACAACGCCATCAGGGACTACAGTGTTCGGCACCAACCCGGGTGTCGGTGTATTCTGCATTACGGATAATTCCACCACCACCACGCAGGGCGTGGGTGTGCCGAAGGTTGGAACTGCCCTTACCCCATCCGACGCTCCGACCGATGTTTCCAAAAATGATGCCGCGTATCAGCAGTATCTGTTTCTGCAGGTTGTGGGCGATAAGACCGGTACGAACAATATGTCCGGTGGAACCATCACGGGCCGCGACAGCTTTTTGCTCGTGGCACCCGGCCCATCGCAATTGTATTTTACAGGAGATAACCTGGTGTATGGAGGACAGTGAAGCGCGTTGCTTAGACGGGCCAGGAGTTAGGAGTTAGGAGGGAGGAGTTAGGAGTTGGACAGCCGCGGGTGGAAACCCGCGGCCGTGCGGAGCGGGCTGGGAAGGGCGCAAGGAGTCAGGAGTTGGGACGGGGGCAGATGCGGGTGGGAACCCGCGGCCTGGGGATGCGAGATGGCGGGTTTAGTCCGCCGCGGTGGAACGCCGAGGATTGAAGGTGATGTATATGAATGGCAACATGAAGTTAGAAGTTAGAAGTGAGAAGCGAGAAGCAAATTGGAGCGCAGCGCTTCCGAGCTCTTCTAACTCCTATCTCCTGACTCCTGACTCCTGTAAATCCCGCGCGGCGGGATTTACCATGGTTGAACTGCTGACGGTGCTGGCGATCATGGTCATTGTGGCCGCGATTTCCATTCCCGCCTTTGCCGCCCTTTTTGCGGATAACAACATGGTTCAGGCGAAGAATCAGCTATCGACCGCGGTTGCGGGCGCTCGCACATTGGCCATTCAAAATCATACCGATGTGGCGCTGATATTTTTTGAAGAACCGGGCCACACTGCCGAAACTGCGTATGCGTATGAGAGAATGTCGCCTGGCGGGGATTTCGGGACGTACATGCTGTTCCAGCCCATGCTTCAGGAATCGGTGCAGTATTTGCCGAAGGGTGTCTACATCGCCACGCTCATTGGCGGGGCAACCGGCGCGCCCGCCTACGACTACAGCGGCCTGGCCCTGCCGCCGACCGTGACGACAACGCCGTATACCAATGACAACGCCAACCGTGCGATCGTCTTTAATGCCACCGGCCACTTGACGATTGTCAACCAACTCAACGTGATCTGGCCGGAAACTACGGCGGTTCCCGCAACCTCGACGAACTGGGGGAAGATTAATGTGAACGGCGTTAACCCTGATGGAACCTACTCCCGTACTGCCGTTAATTTCGGTCCAAGCTCTCCGGGATTTATCCCATTCGAGCCGGCGAATTTGCCAACTGCGGATACCGCTACGCAGAGCGCCTTGGGAGCGTACCTGGCAGCCAATAGCGATATCACGATGATCAGTACGTATACGGGAAACGTTATTCAGTGAGCGAGGAGTTAGAAGTTAGGAGTTAGGAGTTAGGAGTTAGGACGGGGACAGCCGCGGGTGGAAACCCGCGGCCGGGGGTGGGGGATGGGGGAGCAGTTGGGAGTTAGAGCGAGCCGGTGGGTTTATCCCACCGGGCCGCAGCGAATAAAGGTGAGTTATGAATTTCGTTAAGAAGTTAGAAATCAGAAGTTGGAAGCTGGAAGTCTGTGGCATGGGCTTGCGCGCAATGATCACAGATCATGGATCGCGGATCAATGGAAAGCTGGGATCAATGAACAATAATCATGGACTTCCCCTGGTGGCGGGGCGGATTGACAACGGGCGGAACGCCGATTTGCCTGTCACCTGCAGCCTCATCGCGGTGCGGCCACAAGCCGCGGCGTGCCCGGCACGCCCGCTAAACACGCATTGCCCTGGCCGTTCCCATTTAAGTTTAACGGCGCGGCGTGCCGCTTTTTCGCTTGCCGAGATTCTGATTGCGATTTTTGTGTTAAGCATCGGCCTGATTATGATTGCCTCGGTATTTCCCGTGGCCGCGAAATGGACCGCCGAAGATGCCCAAACTTCCGTTGCTCAGGTGATTGCCAAAAATGCGGTGGCGCAGATACGTACGCAGTACCTTGCCGGAGGACTTCCACTTAATGCTACCGCGGCCCAGCCGCTCGTCGGTTACGGCCCGTTTGTTTATTCCTTCGGCAACGCGCATCCGTACCAGTTTGGCACCCATCAAGCCGTTACCGGCACGAACTATGCGCCGTTTGCGATCGATCCCGCTCCAGCCGCTCCGACACCCGCTCCGGCCGCTCCACCCGGTAACTATTATTGGAGCGCGGTGATTGTTCCCGCTGCGGGTGGATATGCGGGCATGGCCCCATCGGCACAACTCGGAAACGTCTACACTGTTTATGTGTTTGTATTCAGCAAGGGCGATCAGACCAACACCTTTGCCGCGCCTGCAGCGAACACGGGCTTCCCGAACGGTGGTTCCACGCTTCTGCCCATGCAACCGGACCCTCAGAACTCGGTGCCGAGTTACCTTTCGTTTTATCCCCAACTGTTCGAAGGGGAATATCCATACGCCAGCGCCGCGATGCCAATGGATTCTCTGGGGGTGGACGTTACCACCGGCAGCGTTTTCAGATTGGTGACGGATCCAGCGAACAACGCGGTTGTTCCAACCGGCCTGGCCAGTGGATCGGTAATCAACACGGCCAGCGACCTAGTAATTTACGCTCCGCCCGCAATCGGCCAAACAGCCAGCCCGTTGATTTATGTGTATGTAACGACGGTGAGTCTGTGACGGGGACGAGGAGCTAGGAGTTAGGAGTTGGGAGTTAGAAATTGGGACGAAAGTACCGGGAATGTGAACCGGAATGCGATGGATAGATAATGATGAATAAAAACGAAACAATTTCACCACAAAGGCGCGAAGACGCAAAGATTGGCCTTCGGCGCGTAACGCGGTTGGCGGCCGATGGTCAACGATTCCCGGGGTGCCGGGATAAACTGGTCATGGCCGGGCGAGGCCGGGCGGGATTTACCCTGGTTGAAATGCTCGTGGCGTTGAGCATATTGATTATTCTCATGGCCGCGGTGGGAGAGATATTCAGCCTGGCGGGGCGCACGGTGCGCGTGGGGCAGGCCACGTTGGCGGCCATGAGTTCGGTGCGTGCGGTGGAATCACAAATCGCGCGTGATATCCATCATTTGGACACCAATGGCTTTCTGGTTATCCGCCAGCGTTATTACGCACCGCAGTGGATGGCAGGGGTGCAGTACGAACCAGGCGACGAAGTTTACGACGAGGCGAGCGGTCGATATTTCTATTGCCAGCAGGCGAATGCAACCGCGACCGGCGCGACGACCACAAGCGAGCCGCCACGGAGCGCCCCCTACACCAATAGCACCTGGATGAATCTTACCGGTGCCCCTGGCCAGCCCCCCATCTGGCGGGCGGACCAGTTGTGTTTCATGGAGACCGGTAGTTTCCACGGCCGTACCGGCAGCGTTCAGGCCGGCAGGAATTCGATGATAGACAGCTTGGCATCGAACAAGGCAATTGTATGGTTCGGCCAACTGACCGCCTCCTACGGGCCGGCCGCTCTGAACTTTACCTCTGGCCCCGCAGCTTCCGCGCCCAGCCCCACAAACTTGACGGAGCTGAGGGACGCCGAGCGGCCTTACTGGCGGCAGAATAGCTGGGTTCCCATGGGCATGCCGCCCTCCGGCGAAACCAGCGGTGAGTTTTATTTCGGTCGTCAGGCCATGCTGCTGGTTCCCAGCGGGCTTAGTGAGTTGCCGGGTGCCTTGCCGCCCAGCACGGGGGGCTCCTACGCCTACAATAACCCGTTTTTTAATTCCACGGGCTCGGTGAACTCCGGGACGCCGGCCTATACACCGCCGGGCGAATCCCTGAGGCCCGTCATTACCTCCTCACGTCTCGACGCCTCTTACGATGCCGTCCCGTCGGGGACCGTGCGAGCGGCCGGCGTTTCGCCCGGTTCGACGTTCGCCTACACCTTTCCGGGCGGGGTGGGTACTATCGAGGGATATTTGAATAGCCTTCCGCTGAGCTCCGCGGCGATCGGCGCAATTGCGGACTTTTTCTGCTATCGCTACTCAACGCTTATAACCCCCGCGGCATCGGAGCAGCCGGGTTCGCCGCCTCTTTCCGCATCGCAGAGCATCGTCCAAATGCTCGACGGCTACGCTCGCATGACCCCGATCATGCTTCAGGGTGTTCCGAGTTTCGCCGTCGATTGGACCGATGGGGCTTCCAGCACATACACGGGCACCACGACCGGTTCGCAGACCCCGACCACCACAGCCCTGAATTGGTATGGGCTTGACGGCAACACCGGTTCGCCAACGACGAATGGTTATCCGAGCCCCGCCAACACGAATGGTCCGTGGCTGCCGGCGGGACTCAACAACGTGACGACGCCGGTTGTCGTCCAGGGCGACAGCAATTCCGTGGCGTTGAACCCCGTATACGTATTTTACGCCGGCAACAAAGCCGCGTGGCCCAAGGCGTTGAAGATCACGTATTGCGTGACCGATCCGAATAATCGGTTGCAGGGCGGCCGGTGGATTACGCAGGTGGTGAATTTGCCGCAGTGAGGGAAGGAGTTAGGAGGGAGGAGCTAGGAGTGAGGAGGGAGGAGGGAGGAGTTAGGGCGAGCCGGTGGGTTTATCCCACCGGGCCGCGGGTGGGAGGGGACGGGATGGAACCTGGAATCTAGAACCTGGAGTCTGGAATCTAGGAGTTAGGACGGGGACAGCCGCGGGTGGGAACCTGCGGCCGTGCGGTGGGGGTTGGGAAGGAGCCAGAGGTCAGGGGCGGGGGTTGAACCCGCCGCTGCGAAACGCCAAGAATTGAAGGTGATGTATGAAGACCATTATGAATAAGAATCTGGAAGTGAGAAGTGAGCAGTTAGAAACAAATCGAAGCGCAGCGCTTCGTTATT
>JAJZDN010000122.1 GCA_021805985.1 Planctomycetota bacterium
TGATTGCCCCGCCCCACTTGATTGACGCCGACAATCCCGGGTCATGGCGTAATGTATTTGGTGAATTCCATGTACCGCACACGGATTTTGAATCTATCGGTACGCTTGATTCCCTGCTTTCACGCGATCTTGGACGTTATAAAAACGTGTTTATTGACGAATCGCACCGATTTCGCAACGAAGATAATCAGACCTACGTCAATCTCGCGCAGATTTGCCGGGGCAAGCGCGTGATACTGGTTTCAGCTACGCCGCTGAATAACACGCCGCATGACATTCTCAGCCAACTCAAGCTGTTTCAGAACGGCAACAACAGCACCATTCCAAACGTCCGCGATCTCTCTGCCTTTTTTGCAAGGCTGCAGAAAAAGCTGCGTGGTCTGGATCGTCAGCGTGATCGGGAACAATATTTCCAGGCCGTGCAGGCCAACGCCAAGGCTACACGTGAGCAGGTGCTTAAATACGTCATGATCCGCCGCACGCGCAATGAAGTGCTCAAATATTACGGCGAGGATTTGCGGGCACAGGGGCTAAAGTTCCCCGCAGTGGCTGATCCTAAGCCGCTATTTTATAAACTCAACGCGGATGAGAACCGGATTCTTGATGCCACAGTCAAAGCGCTTACGCGGGACTTTAAGTACGCCAGATACAAGCAGTTGCTGTATTTTCAGGGCCAGCGCGACGGCCAACCGTTTCAGGCCCAGCAGAACCTGGCCAAATTCATGAAAATACTGATGGTCAAGCGGCTGGAAAGCAGCTTTCACGCGTTCGGTCTGACCTTGGGACGTTTTATTGACTCATACCGGCGGGTCATTGCGGAATTTCACCTTGGCCATGTGTATATCAGTAAAAAATTCACCGGAAAAATCTTTGATCTGCTGGACACCGGCGATCAGGAAGCCATCCAGCGGCTGCTGGATGAAGACAAAGCCGAAAAACTCGACGCCCGGGATTTCAATCCTGATTTTATCACGGACTTGGAAAGTGATCTGGGCATTCTTACTTCCATCCATACTATGTGGAAGGGCCTTACCCGTGATCCGAAATGGGAATGCTTCCGCGAGATTCTACACGGCGATAAACACCTCCGTGCCGCCAAGCTGATTATCTTCACCGAATCCCGTGAAACTGCGGAGTACCTCGCCGATCAGATCAAAAAGAATGTGGATCCGAAAGTGCTGCTTTCCACCAGCGATTCTGATGACGCCGTCTATCGGCAGGTAACTGATAATTTTGACGCCCAGGCATTTCACCCAAAGGATGAATTTCGCATCCTGGTTGCCACGGAAGTGCTTTCCGAGGGCGTCAATCTTCATCGCTCAAATATTGTGATTAATTACGATATTCCGTGGAATCCCACCCGTCTAATTCAACGGGTAGGGCGCGTGAACCGTGTCGGTACCACATTTGATACTGTTTACACCTACAACTTTTTCCCAACCGATGAGGGGAATGATCTCATCAAGCTAAAAGAGGCGGCCGAGGCTAAAATCCACGCCTTTATTGAGATGCTTGGTGCTGATGCTCGCCTGCTTACGGAGGGCGAGGAGATCAAATCCCATGATCTCTTTGATCGGCTGAACTGCAAGGCAACTATCACCGGAGAAAATGAACAGGAAGACAGTGAACTTAAATACCTCACCGAAATCCGGGAGGTGCGCGATAAGCAGCCCGAACTTTTTGCCCGCATTAAGCGGCTGCCGAAAAAAGCCCGCTCGACGCGCTTCTGGCCTCCGTCACAGGGAATCAGGCGTGAAATTGCCTTCCCGTCACTGGTAACTTACTTCCGCCAGGGGCGGCTGGATAAATTTTTCATTGCCGCTCCCCTTGGCGTCTCCCAGGAATTAGATTTTATGGCCGCTGTAAAATTCCTCCGGCCAACCGATCCTGCGGAAAAATTACTACCTATTGCCGAGGGTTTTTATGGCCTGCTGGATATAAACCGCGCCGCTTTCCTGGCGGCCACCAGTGAGCCTGCCGCCGCCACGGGCAAGCCAGGCGGTGGTCTCAACGGCGCTTACCTGCTCAGGCGCTTAGCCACCACCGAAATCCGCTGCTATCACGGCTATACCGAAGATGACGAATTATTTCTGGCTCAGGTTAAAAAGGCCCTTGAGGACGGCGCGATTCCGAAAGTTGCCGCCAAGGCCGCAGCCGACGCGATAAAACAGGAGGCTGATCCGCTGAAGGTTCTGGCTATCCTTCGGCAGCATATTCCAGGCCGCCTGCTGTTGCCGGCTCATGCGCAGAGTTCCAGTCAATCTGCTGGTCCGCGCGAGGTGATTCTGTCATCCATGCTGCTGGAGGGACCATGAATCAGCAACAGGCACTCGCCATGGTGCGTGATACCTTCACCCAGCCGTTTGATCGGGGCCGTTTCCTGGGCTTCATTAGCAATTTGCTCAACCATATAGATGAGTCCAAATCACTGATCTGTAACCGGCAATATGTGAAAGACGCCTTTAAGCCGCACGTGAACCGTTATGAGCGGCTCGCGACGTACACCGACCCGGATGATCGCAAGCTGGACATCCTCATTGTTTACCTCACTCAGGAGGAAAAACTTACCCGCGCCCGCACGGCCCTGCGAAATTTCGCGGCCGATTTTCTCAAACAACGTGATCATAAAGATGCGGCGCTAGTGGCTTTTGTATCACCCTCAGAATCCGTTTGGCGGTTCTCCTACGTCAAAATGGAATATGCGACGGTGGAAAAATCCTCCGGCGTCATTGATGCCGAAGCCCAGCTTACCCCAGCTAAACGGTTTTCCTATCTTGTCGGCCCTGCCGAGAGTTGCCATACCGCCCAGTCACGTTTTCTGGAATTATTGCAGGACACGCAAACCAGCCCGCATCTGGCGGATATTCAGGAGGCTTTCAGCGTTGAGGCAGTCACAAAGGAATTCTTTCAGGCCTATAAAAGATTATTTTTTGAAGTGCTGGGGGAACTGGATAAGCTGGTGCAAGCTGATCGGACCATTGCCGATGACTTCGCCACTCGAAAGGTAAACACCGCTGATTTTGCCAAGAAGCTCATAGGGCAAATCGTGTTCCTTTACTTCCTGCAGAAAAAGGGCTGGCTGGGCGTGCCGAAAGGCGGTGCCTGGGGCGATGGCCCGCATAACTTCCTGCGGAAGCTGGCGGACGGCGAATATGATCAACATGACAATCTTTTCAACGACACACTTGAACCGCTTTTTTACGACACACTGGCCACCGACCGTGGGCATGAGGCATTTTGCCCGCGTTTCACATGCCGGATTCCGTTTCTTAATGGCGGCCTCTTTGAACCGCCTAACGGTTATGATTGGCGTAAAACCGCGATTCTGCTTCCCAACCGCCTGTTCACCAATAACGATGCGGTAGAGGAAGGCATTTCCGGCACCGGCATACTGGATATATTCGACCGCTACAACTTCACGGTTAATGAAGCCGAGCCACTGGAAAAGGAAGTCGCGATTGACCCGGAAATGCTGGGCAAGGTGTTTGAAAACCTGCTGGAAGTAAAAGAGCGTAAATCCAAAGGCTCCTTTTATACCCCGCGTGAAATCGTGCATTACATGTGCCAGGAAGGCCTTATTAACTATCTCGACACAGCCATGAACGGTGGTGAAGGTGGCACAGGCATTCCTGTCTGTGTTCCATCCAGTGAAATTCACAAAACCGACCGCAATCTCCCCCATTGGACCAGAGAAGGCTCCGTCTATTGGATCACGTTCCGACTCGCCGATTCCCTGCCGCAGGAAAAACTCAATGCCTGGCGGGCAGAACGGGAAATCTGGCTCAACCAACACCCCCAGCCGTGGAGTGATGAGGATTGGAAAGAATACGACGAGAGTTTAGGCGAACGCCTGCAATCGTGGCTTGATGCCGGATACGGTTCATGCACCCTTATGCGGCCCGATGTCCGGCAAATTGTGCAAGACTGCCTGCTTCGCTTCGACGGCGAGCGGCTGCGGCTCCACGCCGCGGTCATCATGCCCAATCACGTCCATTTGCTTCTCGAACCCCTTGCCGGTAACGAATTGTCTGAACTCCTCAAGGGCATCAAAGGTGCAAGCGCCCGCAAAGCCAACCAAATCCTGGGAAATACCGGCACTGCCTTTTGGATGGATGAATCATACGACCACATTGTTCGCAGTGAGCGGCAGCGTCAACACTTTATCCGCTACATCGCGGAAAATCCTGTCAAAGCAAAACTGTCAGTCGGCCAGTTTTGGCTTTACCAGGGTGACACAGGCATTCCTGCCTGTATGCCCTCCAACTCCCAAGGTGGCACAGGCATTCCTGCCTGTATCCCCCCAAAAACACCCAGCCAGGGGCAGGACACACAGACAGGAATGTCTGTGCTACCGCTACCACAAACACAGACAGGAATGTCTGTGCCACGTTGTGATATTGAGACGCTCGTTCACCTGGGCGATCAGATTTCGCATTACGAGGCTGTAGAAGCGGTGTACCGCGTCAAGATGCCCAAGAGCATTGGGGCGCATGCCCGCGCTCTGGATGAAAAACTTGCGGCAATCACCGTGTGCGACCCCGCCATCGGCTCGGGCGCGTTTCCCGTGGGGATGATGCAGGAAATCGTCCGTGCCCGCTCCGCGCTGACACCGTATTTCAATGATGTGCATGATCGCACCGCGTACCACTTCAAGCGCCACGCGATTCAAAACTGCCTCTATGGCGTGGACATCGATCCCGGTGCGGTGGAAATCGCCAAGCTGCGGCTGTGGCTTTCGCTGGTAGTGGATGAGGAGGATGTGCAGCAAATTAAGCCCCTGCCGAACTTGGATTACAAGGTGGTGGTCGGAAACTCGCTGTTGGGCTTTCCCTTCAGATCGGAGCGTTTGCGGAAAATCGTGGGCCTCAAGGCCCAGTTTTTTGGAGAGACCGACCACGCCGCAAAGGTGCGGCTGAAGGCGGAAATCGACGGCCAGCTATCTCATGCCTTCGCCAATTCGAAGCGCAGCCTCGGCTACGAGGTGAACTTCGATTTTCAAACCTTGTTCTCCGAGATTTTCGACGGCAAGAATGGATTTGATGTTGTCATTGGTAACCCGCCCTACCTTTTCGCGCGAAACAGCAAAGAGAAGGGAATGACCGCTGCAGACAAGAAAATATACAACGAAAACTACAAACTCGCCGAATACCAGTTGAACCTGTACCCGCTCTTCATCGAAAAGGGTACTGGACTGCTGCGAGATCAAGGCAGCTTTGCATTCATAACACCGAACAATTGGCTCACGATCAACACCAACGCTCTCTTGCGGCGGTTCGTTCTTAGTCAATCGGAAGTCACAATTGTTAATTTCTACGCCCGCGTATTCGCTAGTGCGGACGTCGACAGTTCAATAATCATCTATAAAAGGTCCGCGAGGAATCGTCGCATAAGGCTCTTTGAGTACACAAATCATATGGAATTCGTTAGTGAATCTGATTGCGAGATTTTTCTGCAACAGCACGACTCAATAATCAACATTGGCGCGCAGAAGGGCGACCGCCTTGCCGGGTTGATCCAGAAAATAGAGGCTCGGGCCGACAGGCTTCGGGAAGTAGCCGACGTTAAAGTTGGGCTCGGTGCCTACGGTCTCGGACGGGGAATTCCCCCGCAAACCGAAATGATGATCAGGAACCGGATTTATCACTCCACGAGGAAAACTTCACCAGAGCATCACAAATACGTTGACGGAAGGGACGTGTGCAGATATTTGATTGGCTGGTCGGGTGAATTCCTACAATATGGTGACCACCTCAGAGAACCGCGAAAGGACTGGTCGCTTTTTTCCTCAAAGCGCATTCTCGTGCGGCAGATCCCGGCGACACCGCCGTATTGCATCCACGCCTGCCTCGTCGAGGAAGCGCTTCTTAACGACCGTAATTCAATGAACGTCATCAACCTCCGTGAGCCGGCGGAGCTTGTTCTTGGCATCCTAAACTCGCGGCTCACGTCTTTCTGGTTTGTCCACAAATTCGGCAAGTTGCAGCGCCAAACCTTTCCTCAGTTCAAAGCGAACGAACTCAAGGAATTTCCACTGCCGAGGGGACGGGAACAAAAGAAGGATGACATCATTCGATTGGTCAACACCATACAAGCGGCAAAACGCACGGACCCGGATGCCGACACCAGCGCGTTGGACCGCGAAATCGACCAGATCGTTTATAATCTCTACGGCGTGACGCCGGAGGAAATTGCGATTGTCGAAGGGGCAACGGCACCACGGGCGAAAGCCAAGGAGCGAAAGGAGCGTGGCCAGTGAGTGATATCCATTCACCAACTGGAGATTCCCGCGTGCGAGATTGGCGGCGCAATGCCAGCCTATTGGCATGGGTGCTTACGCTTGTGGTGGCGATAATGGCGGCTGCCCTTGCAGTGGTGCTTGCGGAGGCGCTTCTGCAACAGCTTCCCACGGCTCGCGGGGTATGGAAGACGGCACCGTTTTTGAGTGCGGCTGTGATTGTGGTTATTGGCATATTTTTTATGCTGCGCAGCGGCTTTGGATGGGGCGCGATCTGCGGCAGTGGGTTTCGTGTTCCGCCAGCTTGGCTAGTGGGCATCTTTGCCGTCCTGGCATTCTGGGGATGGCTGTGGTTGGCCGGGCCAGCACCATGCTCACGTACGCGTCTTGTTCCCCCGGTGGGAATCGGGCGGCTTGAGGCTATCTTCACGCACGGATGGATATGGCTATGGGGCGCGGTGATTTCATGTGGTATCGCGTTGGCGGTATGGCAAGCCGTGTTTCCCAGAATGCTGGCCCGGTACGGCAATCATTTGCGCAAGACGGGATGGCTGGGTAAAATCCTTACGCCATTACCCATTAGTACCCAGACACCGGTACAAACCGTCCCCAGCGATACCGAATTTGAATATTGGCTGCAGGGCAATGATGAGCCAATGCAAGCCGGTGAAAAGAGCCTCTTTTCCCCCGAACCATCGCCGCAAAGAATTATTGCCAGCCTCCGCCCAGCGCATTTATATGGCACTGCCAGAACATTGGCGCTCATCGGCCAGCGTGGTGCTGGGAAATCGTCCCTGTTGCGACTGGCGGAAGGCTCGCCGGAGGCCAAAAAGGAGGTTGAATTACGCTTTGTATACGTATCGCTTTGGGAATACAAAACTGCCCAGGCGGCCATTGAATCCATGATTGAGAAAGTCCTGCATGAAGTGCGCGACAAAATTGATATTTTCCCGTTCACCGGCGCTGCCGGCGCGTTTATCCGTGGAATGACCGGCGATGGACGCTTCCAATGGCTTACCGATACCTTGGCGTTGCGTGTTTCCGGCGAAGATATTCTCTGTGCGTTATCAACTGCACTTCTTCTGACCAAACTGCGCGTAATCATCTGCGTTGAGGATGAAGATCGGGTTGAGGGTGAATCACATAAAAGCCAGTTTGTCGGCCTCATTACCGGGGCGATGGACTTTTTTCGACTGTTTCCCGGATTCGGCTATGTTATCTGCGTATCCAGCAGCGATTGGAATGCGCTGAAGTCGCAGGCCACAAGCAAAGTTGAGGATGCTGCAAAGAGAGAAGCACGACACAGCGAATTGTCTATTAAGAGCCCGGTTCAAGGGCTCGCCAAGGATGGGGCTGATCTCGTCATTGAGGAGATTAGATCGCAGTTCGCTGCAAGCCAGGCCGCGGCCGAAGAACAACTGCAAGAGTTTGACACAACACGCCTCTGCCGCGAGGACCTTGTCATCTCGCCGTTACGGCCTGAACAATGGGGACCTGTTTTGAACAAGTTCCGCGAAAAGATGTTAGAAAATAGCGAGAGCAACGGTGATCCCGAAGCTAAGCGGTTTGGGTTCAGTAACGGGGATCGCAAAGCATCGTGGGATGCTTTTATCAAGGCCGTGAAGTCACCGGCAACGGACCCTGTTCCTTTTAACCCGGAATTCGGCATAATCTTCACGCCAAGAACACTGCGGCGCGGCCTTGCTGACGCCTGGCGTAAGTGGTCGGCAATAAAGCAGGTCGATCCCAAAATCGTCATCGATCCGGATAGCGTGCTGGTGGCCTGCCTGCTGAGGGTGTGCCGGCCTGACGTGTGGAACACACTAATCCGGACCCCTGGATTAGCGGAAGGTGCGGATTGGCCATTATCCATAATTGTTCGGCCAAGTGGAAATCGCGCAAAAGACTTACCCTTAGCACACTTAGAAGATTTTCCTCACCTCGGCCTGAACCCCCCGATCCGGAATATATTGCTGAAGACACTCGTCCGCAAGCCCTCGATATTCTCAGAGGATACGCCGGCCCCTGTTCGCCCGGGCGGGCTTATCGGCACGCTTCCGGGCGAAAGTGATCCTGGCGCAAATTGGCGGCTATTCCTGAATGCGTGAGGCTCCGTTCACGCCAATAGCGCTGATACGGAAGGATGGTGCGTCCGCTATGTGAGCGTTTGGTGCGTCAGTGAAACCGTCTGTGTCTTATGAACTGAAAGGAGTTCATCATGGAATGATCCGTTAGCCATGTAGCCAACCGGGCGTTGTCGGGAGCAATCTCTGGCGACGGAGCCTCG
>JAJZDN010000026.1 GCA_021805985.1 Planctomycetota bacterium
GAGCCGAACAGATTAAGGATATTATCGTCGGGATTATTTACGAAGACGGGATCAAGAAATCAGCCGCCTGAAAATCTCCCGTCCACAACATTTGACAGTAACTCGCGAAAAGTTGGAGATCGTCCCGGAGTCGATCCAAGCCCCCAGGGCCACATCCGTGATGGTGGGATTGGTGGCGTAGGTATAGCTGTCTGACGCGCCGTTGATCGTCGCCGAGCCGGTCCATGCGGTTGCCGATGTATTTAAGGTAATAATCAACGTTTGCAGGCCATTGTCGACGGTGGTGCCAAGGCCAGAGGAGTTAGTGGCTGACGGACCGCCGAAATACTGCGGTGTTTCGCCTGCGGTACCCGCGGCAGTATTGCGCACCAAGGCCCAATCGTAGTTGTTATTGTAAAAGCCTGACCCAATTGCCGTTTTGGGGGCAAACCCGGCCGCCAGCCAGCCGCCGTCGCTGCCGGGGGTGGTGTCATTCAAGGTCGCGGTCAGGGTGTAGATATAACCTGCGTCCGGCGAAAACGGAAGGTACATGTTTTGCGGGCTGCCAACATTGACGGAATTGCTCCCGCTGGTTTTTATGTTCAAATCAGCGATCCATGTCGCGCCCGCGGTGCCGCCGGCATAAGTAGCCGACGATTGCACAACTTGCCCGTTCAATACAGTTCCGCTGGCCTGCACAAAGTTGTCGGAATAGATCGTGCTGGCCGACGCCGCACCGGCCAGGCCGAGGCTCGCCGCGGCCGCGAGGGCCGCAGCGGCAAAGGAAAAACCACGAGAAGTTGTGAAACTGGTAGTATCCATAATGGACTCCCTTATTGCTCTCTCTATCGCGAGAGATTTTTTAACCCGCCGAAACCGGGCGAGTAAATCGGTATTGCCACAAAACATGTGGCAAATAAATATTCATTCCTATTTTTAGTAAGCTGGACCCTCCCTCCGTGGGGGCTCCGAAGCTATTCTCTGGCGATTCTCAAGACTTCAAGAATTTCCCCAGAGCCACCGTATAAAATGCACTAAACGCCCGTTTACACGTGTGTTGTGGACAAGTATTGAACCACGGGCTTTAGTATAGCCATCCCGGCGTTGTTGTCAAGAAAAAAAGGTCAGTTTTTTAAGATTTTCAGTAGAAACATGAAACCCCTCTGCAACGCGCAGAAACCGCTATATTATACGCAAATCACGAGATATTATCCCTGCTCACGAACGTGTTTTGCCGGCAGGTTTATTCTGCCGAGCAGAACAGCAAAGCGCCATCGCTTTCGCAGCATTCTAACTCCTAACTCCTAACTTCTAACTCCTCGGCCCCGCGCGGGCCGCTTGCGTTACAGGGTGCTGGTCCTATGGCGGTTTACGGTGTTATCTGCAGGAGTCTTGAGCCGTGTGCGGGGAGGGTGGTGCTGAAGCCTTTGGGGAACTTGCCTAAGTTTTTTCCATCCCAGAGGTCTTTGACTTTAACGGCAGATTTGGCCAGGGCCAGTTGCCGCCAGGTCACGCCCACCTTGGCTGCGGTTTTGGCGAGGTTGAACAGGGCCACGGTGCAGGCCCCGTCGGGCTGGTGGATGACCCACACTTGCTGGGGAGTTTTCTGGGAAAGGGGCCGGGCCACATGGCCGGCCTGGTCGATGGCAATGGCCGCTTTGTTGGTAATAATTTTGAAGCCGCCGGGCGTGAGGTGCGTTAAATCGGTGCCCAGGCAAAGCTGGGAGCAGTTGATGCACCAGAAAGTCATGACGGTTTTGCTTTCAGTGTGGGTCAAGCCATCGAGCTTTCCGTTGCCAATTTCCAGGGAGTCAAAATCATTCCAGCCGCCGGGGTGGGCATAAGGCGCCCATCGGGCGTTCTTGTTAAAGCGCACCATGACCCGGATCCAGTTGGTCAGATCATGCTGATAACTTTCGATATCGCCATTGGTACGCCAACCATTGGCGTATTTGGACCAGAAGGAGGCATATTTGAAACTAAGTCTATTGGAAAGTTCCAGCCATATCGGACGGTGAGTGCGACTCAGGGCCAGGGCAAAATGGGCCATTTCAGAGCGGGTGTCAACCCGGCCATAGGGCCAATCGCCGCCGCCGGGTCCCACGAAATCCAACTTGATATAATCCAGGCCCCAGTGAGCGTACAAATTAGCGCAACTTTGCAGGTACGCCATAGCGCCCGGGGTGTGGAAATTTAACTTGTAACTTTTTTTAGAAAGCGTGCTGCCATGTTTAAATCGTTTATAAACAATTTGCCGGGCGGTGTAATGGGTGCCAAAAACCGGATCATTGGCCTGATAAACCGAATTGGGAAGTCCCGGCACCAGATAAATGCCGAGCTTTAATCCGCGTTTGTGCATCCATTTTGCCAGAGGCGCAATGCCGCCCGGAAACTTTTTCAGGTTGGCCTTGGGGCGTCCATAGCGGTCATAGCCCTGCTGCCAGCCGGCGTCAATGTTGATATAGTCGTAGCCAAAACGTTTGAGCCGCTTGGCCATGACGCGGGCCTGAGCCTTGACAATTTTCGCGTCGACCCCGCCGCGAATTGAACTCCAGCTACTCCAACCCATAAAAGGGTGCAGGGCGGGGTTGGCTCTGGCAAACTGCGGCAAATTGGAGGGGGGCGTCAGAGGGGCCGCAGGGGCCGCGGACGTAAACCGTGGTGCAAAAATAAGCGACGACATACTGGCCAAACTGATGGCGGCCATACATCCGAAGAATTTCATACGCATAAAATTACTCCACAAGTTTCCGTAAAAAGGCCCACGCTGCTGCTGCGCAGGCCGTTGGGCTTTGGGGCCAAGCGCAACAACCGGGTCGTAAAGAACATCGTGCCGGTTATTGGGGCACGGTGGGTTTCATGGCATCGTTGGTGTCAAACGGCAGTGCCGGCAGGCCGGCTTTGTTCATCAAGTTTGGCACTGCAACCTGATTCCATGCAAATCGGACCACCGTGGGGTGCGGTACGGACGGAGACTGCACCACAACGGTATGGCCCACAATGGTGGCCTGTGCGGGGACAAATTTTTTGTTTTTGCCGGCAATTTTAAACCAGGTCAGTGGTTTGCCATCACGGGAAACCAAACCATCGCTGGCATAGTTAAAATGAATCACGGCCTTGCCGTTGGAAATGGTCATGGATTTATACAGCGGGCCGGCATACACAAAACCCTTTCGGCCATAAGTTTTGGCCAAAGCTAAGAGCGACAGGCGGTAGCCCACATCGCGTTTATCGAAGGGGTGGACATTATGCACGGTGCCAATATCCTGGGTGCCGACAATACCGGTGTTGGGAACAGTGCGGACCACATTTTCCTGGGCATTCCAAACCACAGGTTCACCCGTCGTCGGATTGCCGTAGTAAAAGGGGGCGATTTCCACGAGATAAAAGGGGAAATTCCCCTGATGCCAAGCCTTGCGCCAGGATTTGATCACTGTTTTTAAGCGAACATAATACAGATTGTCGTTGACGTTGCTTTCGCCCTGATACCAAATGTTACCCTTTACGGCAAAGGGAACCAAAGGGCTGATCATGCCATTGTAGAGGGAGGTATAGCCGGGGCCGGTTATGAAGTTCCAAGGTTCTGGCGGGGGATTGGGAATATCGTGGCCCGCGTTCAGAGACGCCCGAGCTTTGGGCAACCAGGCGGCAATTGCCGTGGCAAATGCCTTTTTCTGTACTTCGTATTGCGTCTTCATATTTTTGATCCAGAGATAATCGCTATGCAATTTGGGCGTATCGCGAACCGCAGACAGCGGCGTCCAGGGTTGAATCTGGGTGCCGGGCCAACTAGATTCAACCAGCCCGATGGGAACATGCAGCTTACGAAACAAATCGCGCCCAAAGTAATAGCCGACCGCGGAAAACCAGCCGATCGTCTTGGGGGTGCATACCTGCCAAGTCGCCTTGAAGCTGTGCTTGGGGTGAGACGCGGTGACTTGCGGTACATCAACAAAGCGAATTAACGGGTAGTTGGCCTTGGCGACTGCGGCATGGCCGTGGCCGCCGGGGCTCCAGCCATACAAGTTGTAGGTCATATTGGATTGCCCGGTGCAAAGCCAGACGTCGCCAACCAGAACATCTTTGACGCTGCTGGTGCTGCCGCCTGCCTGAACCGTCAAGGTCTGTGACTTGGCGTTGGCCGGCATGGAAGGCAGCTTGACCATCCAGCGTCCGGCGTTGTTGGCCTGTCCGGAAACGGTATGACCGGCAAAGGATACTTTGACCATTTGGCCGGGTGTGGCCATGCCCCAGATCGGATCAGCCATGCCGCGCTGCAGAACCATGTGGTCTGAGAAAATACTGGCAAAGCTCACAGCCGCACTGGCCCGCAGGCAACCCAGTGAAAGCACAAGCATGGTGCAGAACAGCATCAGACAGGCGTTTGTTTTTCGGGTCATGAGCATCGGATTATTTCCTTTTAATAAAACAGGCAGCGCGGTGCCAAGCAAGTAAACAAGCGACGACCATCGTAGCGAGCCGAAGCCGGGGGACTGGATGGTACCTGCTACGCAGGATTTGTCAACCGGAACAAGTAGTTGTTCCCACGGGGACGAGGTTACGGGTTACAGGGGACAGGTTACAGAGGAGTTAGGAGTTAGGAGTTAGGAGTTAGAAGTTTCTGGAAGCGTCGCCGCTTTCCTATTCTGCCCGGCAGGGTAAACCTGCCCGCTCCCTGTAACCTGTCCCCTGTAACCCGTAACCTCGGCCTGTAACCTGTAACCCCGGCCGTCCCGGCCGCCGCGGCGGCACCCCGGGAGCCTCTGACGGATCAATCTTCCATTCGGGGCTGGCCGATCTTCAGCATGATCGCGCCGTGGGCCGGAACGTTCATGGCCAGGCCGGCCTGTTGGCCCAGGCTTTTGCGCTTCCATAGGTCGCGCACGGGCTGCTGGCCTCGCAGCACTTTCTGGCCGCGCGGAAGCACCATGTCCAGCCATTCCCAGGATGGAACGTTGGCCTTGGCTGGCAGCAACCCAAGGTTGTACAAAGCGACCGCGACGGTGCCATCCCAAAGCGGCCTGGCCCAAATTTCAACGCCGGTGCCCCGGTCTCTGTTAATGCACTGCGCCTGCACGCCGATTTCATCTTGATTTACGGCCAGGACTTCGGTATTGGTCATCAAATCAATGGTGAACTTGTTAAGGTGCTCCAGATTGCAACCCAGCAGCAGAGGAGCGGCCAACATGCACCATTGCGTGATGTGCGTTTGCTGCTCACCGGGTGTTAATTTGCTCCAATGCAGCGGTCCATCTTCGAAGCTGCCAAAGCCCACCACCAGCATATCCGGATCGTTCCAGTGGCCCGGTCCGGCAAACGGAAACAGCAGCCGTTCGGAACGAAAGCCGTTGTTGACCATCGCACCCCAGGAGTCGTTGATGTCGCCGCTGATACGGTAGCTGTTGCCCCATACCGGCTCGCGGCCGCCCCAGGTCCATACGTGCCCCATCCCGTATTGGCACATGCTGAAGAAGATATCCCGATCGACCGCATCCAGAGATTGGCGCATCAATTCATACGGGTACATATATTGCTGGAGGCTGGGGTTTTGCGGCACCTCATTGCCGTAGCTGCACCAGTCGTACTTGAGATAATCCACACCCCAGCGGGCATAGGTTTTCGCGTCCTGGGCTACGTGCCCGAAGCTGCCGGTATGTTGCCCACAGGTCTTTTTTCCCGGGGAAGAATACAGGCCAAAACGCAGTCCTTTGCTGTGTACATAATCGGCGAGCTTTTTCATGTCGCCAAATTTTTTGGTCGTGAGTATTTCGCCCTGGGCGTTACGACCATTCTGCCAGCCGTCGTCAATATTGATGTAATTAAACCCTTTGGCCGCCAGACCGCTGCTGATCATGGCATCGGCGGAGCCCATGGTGCGTTTGGCGCTATTGTCCATGCCATAGGCGTTCCATGAATTCCAGCCCATGGGGGGCGTCATGGCCAATTTGTGTTCGCCGGCGACGAGCCGTAACGTTCGGTGGGCCACGCCATGGCTGTTTTTCGCGGTCAAACGGACTTTGTATTCCCCGGTGGCGGCCATTTTGCCGGAGATCACGCCGGCTTGGGTCATGGTAAGCCCCGTGGGCAGGTTCTCGGCGGTCAATGTTACGGGAGCGTGCCCGGTGTGGGGAACCAAAAACAAAAAGTCATGTCCGGGCGTGGCACCCACGACCCGCGGCCCATGAAATTCCGGATGCGGAGGGTCGCCACTGGCAATTTCCGGAACCACATTGGCACCGGAGTAACGGGCCGCGGCCTTCGGCTGTTTCGTGGCGTTGGCGATCAGGGTGATCACCGGATCGGCCCAGTCGGCATGGCCAAAGTCGATGCCGTCAGGGCCGGTTTGCACCAGCAGTGTCATGTAATTGGCACCGCGGAGGTTCGCGGTGATCGGCCGGGCGGCGTCGGTCCCGGTCATCAACGGGGTTTTTGCTACCACTTTGTCATCGGCCATCACTTCAAATGTGACCGCACCATGACCGTCGGCGGTGGCATCGAGGCCGACCATGGCTGTAAACTTTTCCGCCTGCCGGTGCAGGGCGATTCTAAAGACGCTTTGGGCATGGGTACCGATGCCGCGCTTAAACGTCTTGCCGCCAATGATCAGCGGGGTACCGACCACGCTTTGATTTTTGTGCGGCACGCCCCAGCCTTGGAGAATATTTTTCAAACTCAGGTCTTCAACGCGCACGATGCGGTTTACCGGTGCCGCCTGCACCACGGAGGCTCCCATCGCGCCGGCGGCCGCAACCGCCATCAGCTTCATTGCAGTACGCCGTGATGGCAGATTTTTTCCGAGGGTATCGTGGTGTTTCATAAAAAGGTATCTCCAGAAAAAAGGGAAAGACCCGCGCCCCCGGGCCAAAAGTATTACAACGATTTATACTCACATCTATTGCATAAAGCAATCATTTGCGCACGACCGGTTGTACGATAGGTTCTATGGGTTCTGCAACATGGCATACCAGCACGCTGGCAATTTTATCCGTTGCGGTCGGCGGCAAGTCAATGATTTGGCCCGCAGGCGAGGCGGTAACTTGCAGTGCCTCGTTGGGCGCGGTGAGCATATTGGCCGAAATGATTTTACTGCGCATCGGCACGGTGATGCGATGATCCGCGGGCCAATGGGTTATTTCCAGAAACAACCTGCCGGGCTTTTGTGTGGCGTAGCCAAAGGGCAGTTTCTGCTTAAAGGGTGTGCGATGCGAGCCATAAATGGCTGTCCCGTTGACTTTGAGCCAGCGGCCCATGGCCAGGAGCCGATCCACTTCAGGCTTTGGTATAACGCCGTTGGCGGTGGGGCCGACATTCAGCAGAAAGTTGCCGCCGCCGCTGGAACAGTGAATCAGGTTGGTAATCAGGGTGGCAACCGACTTCCAATGGTGGTCGGTGCGGTTGTAGCCCCAGTCGTTGTTGATGGTCATGCAGGTTTCCCAGTGGCCGGGCAGGCCCTGGGGGGGAATGTGCTGCTCGGGCGTGGCATAGTCGCCCACCCCGTTGCCTACACGGTCATTGACGATAATTTTGGGATTCAAACTCTTGATATAGTCATAAATATTAAGCGAATCGGCTTTGGTCCATCCGGTGATCCAGCCGCCATCAAACCAGAACAAATTGGTGTGATACTGCCGAACCAGTTCATGAATCTGGCGGCGCATGTATTTGACATAGGCGGCGTTGCGATCCGGTGGGAGGATGGTTGGATCGTAGGTGGGAGCCGTGGGGCTGGGGTGGAACGCATGCTGGTCGCGGGAATGCCAGTCCATGATCGAATAATAGGTGCAGAAGCGGAGAGCATATTTTTTGCAGGCCGCGGCCAGCGCGGCGGTTGGGTCTTTATGCCATGGGGTTGCATCCACGACATTATATTTGGTGGCGTTGGTCTTAAACATGCAAAAGCCGTCATGGTGCTTGGTGGTAAGTACCACGTAGCCGGCACCGGCCTTTTTGAAGATGGAAGCCCAATGGTTGGGGTGAAAATCCATGGGGTCGAATTTTTTGGCATATTTCGCATAAATTTTGCGAGGAATATGGGCGTTATTCATGTACCATTCGCCCTGGGCCGGTACGGCGTAAAGCCCCCAGTGAATAAAAATGCCGAACCGATCATGGGACCACCAGTTAGCGGTGGTGGTAGGAGTGATAGCGGGGGCTGGGGGAGTGGTGGGACTGGGGGGAATGGCGGCCGCCGCTGATTGGCCTGCACCCGTGGCCAGGGTCAACAGCAATAGCAAACTAGCCAGCACCTTGGAGCCAAGGCGATACCGCATAGACTTTTGAGTTAAATGCATCGCGATTCCTTAAAATGAATCCCCTATTTCTAATCGGTACAGTACTTTACTGGCGTCCATATAGGGTGTCAAGGAGCCTAACCGTTCATACGGCCCGTCCATAAAGCCGGTTCATATTACCCGCTCTTGACAGGACCGTGGTGCGCACCTATAACCGGACCAAGTATTTGTTCAAGGGACCTCATGTTATGATGCACACTAGATTGATTCGTTGGATGATTCTGCCGGCAATGCTGGTCGTGGCGGCCGCCAATGCCACTGTGGGCACCGCCACCGCGGCTAGCCTGCAGCCACAATCGCACGCCACAACATTTAAGAAAGCTGACCCGGCCTTGCGACCCTTTATGGGCTGGAGCAGTTGGAGCTTCCTGCGGGGCGATCCAACAGAAGCCAAGGTGAAGGCGCAGGCCCGCGTGTTGGCAAAGCGGCTTCTTCCGTTCGGGTATCGGTATGTAAATATTGATGCCGGTTGGAGTGGCGGGTTCGACAAATATGGCCGCCCGAAGCCGAACTTAAAACGCTTTCCCGATGGTATGGCAGGCATGGCCAAATGGCTGCATGCCCGCAAACTTAAATTGGGGATATACCTGATACCCGGCATTAGCCCGGGGCTTTACCGCGCGAACTGTAAAATATTAGGCACCCATTATCGCATTGACGACATTACCTATCCGCACCGGAGCGGCAACACGCTGGGGCACGGCTTTCGCAAAATTGACTATAGCAAACCCGGGGCAATGGCGTACATCCAGAGCTGCGCTAATTTACTGGCTCATTGGGGCGTGGATTTTATCAAGATGGATTTTGTGGGGCCGGGTGGTGGTGTGCAGGGGTTCAGGCATACCGACAATCGCCCGGACATTGCCCATTGGGCAGAGGCCCTGGCAAATACCCACCGGCCCATCTGGTATGAATTATCCAACAGCCTGAGCTTCAAATACGCCGCCTTCTGGCGAAAATATACCAACGGCTGGCGTGTGGATTACGATATTGAAACCGGCAAAGATTTCACCAAGTGGAACAATGTGCAACAACGCCTTTATGACTCGGCCAAATGGGCCAAATATGCCGGCCCCGGCGGATGGAACGACTTTGATTCTCTGGAAATTGGCAACGGCCAGCGTGACGGCCTGAGTCTGGCGGAGCGAAAATCAACCATGACCTTGTGGTGCATCAGTTGTGCGCCGCTTTATTTTGGCACTGATTTAACGCATTTAAATCCCACTGATTTTAAGATCATGACTAACCGCGCTGTAATCGCTATTGATCAGGCCGGCCGCCCTGCCACCCCCTTTACCTTGGCCACGCAGGAGATGGTTTGGCGAATAGCCAATGCCAATGGAACCTATACCGTGGCCTTTTTTAATACGGGGGCGAAGGCGGGCAAAGCGAGCATTCGCTGGCGGCAGCTTGGGTTTCATGGCGCGGCCACGGTCAAAGATTTATGGCAGCACAAAACCCTGGGCAACTTTGCCCATGGGTTTAGTGCCATGTTGCAGTCACACGCCTGCCGGCTGCTGAATGTAAAACCCGTGCGATAACCCTAGAGCCTGTCCGAGTAATCGCAATCCCGGCCATTACTCGGACAGGCTCCTAGCAGAAAACGAACAGGAAGTGTGCGCCCTGCACGGGGGCATATTTTAGTGGGTAAAATAGAGCGATGTCGCGACTTGTTCGGCGGTAGAGACCATCTTGGTCATCGCCTGGATGGATGCGGGGTCGTACATGTTATGCTGATAAATCCGCATGAAGTGCCGATACATGCGCTGCCGCAACAGCATAGCGATGGCGGCTTGTTCCTGTCCAAACGGTATGACATGATGGCGCGTTACCGCACCTACGCGAATAATTACCACGGCATCGCCGCGCGGATTGAATTTATTTTTTATCAGTAGGGGCGGTGCCATGGTATGGGGCTGAAGGGAGAACGCTATTTTTTCAATCAGTGGGTTGGATAATTCGCCGCGCCGCGTGTTGGGCCAGTGGCCGCCATTATCGGCCGCCGGATCGGAAGAATTATTTTCCGCAAGCAGTGCGAAGTTGGCGCCGTGGCGAATTTCACTTTCCAGCTTATTACAATAAGCCACAGCCTCGCGACATGCCGTGGCGATCTGGGCTTTGGTAGCGTGTGCCACCGGTTGGGTATGGGTGGGATCATTTGGATCGCGCGGCCACTGATTGATCACACGATACGTGATGGTAAAAAGATCCACGGAAGCATGTTGCGTGTACCTGGCGATATGGGCTTGATAATAATGCCAGAGTTGGCGCCGCGTGCTGATGAGCTTGGGGTAGACTGTGCGATTGAGATACATACCTATGATTGTCTGATTTCGAATAGCCTGAAGTTTTTGATGCAGCGAACTGCCCTGTTGGCGTAACGCGCGGTCGGCCAGTTGTTGTGAGCCCATGTATTGTGCGACAATTTTGGCCTTTCGGGCGGCTACGACAGCCTCCACTTCCTCCATATCATCTTTGTCCAAAAATCTTTTGGCCTTGGCCAGAAAAAGAATATTTTCAATCTGCACGTTGAGTTCGCGGGCAATGCTTTGCGTCGCCTGCTGCTGGAAGTACGCTTTGGTTTTGCTGATCGCGGCAGCGTTTTTTAATTCTTTGGAAATTGGCCGCAGTACGTCCTGGACAAATAAGGGTTTGCTGTTGACCGTTCCAAGCAGTGCGGCCACGGCCAAGTTCGTTCCGGGTGCCGGAGCGACCACCGCCTGAATATCAGGTTGCGGCACCGGAATCGCAGAGGTCGGAAGGATTGGAGATTTTTGCACCCGTGCATTATTTGATTGCGGCACCGGCGATTGGGTATTGAGCGAGGCTTGGCTGGTGGCTTGATGAGAAAGGGGCGCGCCGGGGCGAATAAATGCGGTCGCGGAAATAGTGGTTGGCCCCCGCGAATTGTTCTGCGCGCACCCGCCCATGGCAATCGCCAAAGTGGCGACTGCCGTTGTAAGCAGGCAGGAACGAAACGTCTTGGGGCGGAAATAAACCATCATGTAAAATTCCTCGTTCGGCAATCATATTTTTCGTGCCGTCTTAATATTCTGCACAGTCTGGTGCACAGTTATGGTGCCAAACTGTCAGGTCCCAGACGGCCGTTGGGCGCAACAGGCGCTTTGCTGGTGGGAGTATTGAAACATAAAAGGCATTGAAAAGAAAATGTCCCGCGGCAATAATACGCTTTTGCGGTTTACCTGTTCTCGCCCGTTATTATTATTGTGCAGAGCCTGAGGATGGCTGACGACAAATTTATTCAACACCGGCCAGTGGAACCAATACTTTTACCAGATCCGTCATGGTATATTGGCGATCGAGAACCAGGGGCAATAAAACGCCGTGATTGTGCGAGGAATCCACAATGAGCATATTTTTACCCAGCACGCCGAAGCCACTTTCCTGCATCTGATGGCCGCAGATAAAAGCATCCGCCCACCAGAATTTGCTAAGGGCGGCAAGCGTCTGCGCGCTTTGTGAGCGGCCCCAGACCATCTTATATACCGAGCCGTTTCGCTGATAATCCGCGTCGGTCAGCGTGCGACGTACAATGCCAGCGTCAAAGGCCGGCAGATCTATATCACCCGGCAGCGAATGGCTTAAAAATATACCGCTGATAGTAATTCCCGCCAGCGGCATGCTGTGCACAAATTCGCGAAATGCGGCAGACACTTCAGCGGCTTTACCGCCGTAAAATACACTAAAGCCCCGATTAAACCGTTCCGTGAGGTCGTAGCCATCTTTCATGATGGGAATGGCCTGAATCTGGGCTAAATCATGATTAGCCAAAAGAAAATGCACGCGCCCCGGAAACTGGAAAGCCCAATCAATGGCATCAAGGAGCATTTGGATGCTGTTATCCTCGCCGTCTGGCCCCAAGGCTCCGCCATGAATAATTTCCTGCAATATCACATGGCGTTCGGGAAACCGATCCAGAGCGGCAAAGGTCTTTATTTTTTCATAGTTCCGCCAATGGTTATGCAGATCACCCGCAATAACCAACTCCCCGGAGGACGGGAAATGCAGCATGTGGCCATTACGCAGAGTATCTTCACGATTCAGTGCGGCACCCTGGCGCAGGTAATCAATGGTTTGACGGGCGGACATATATTCCTTAGTTCGTTTTCATCATCGCAGGCCGGCTTTAGCGGAACCACGGGCACAGCTTAACATACGTGCCATCAGGATTAAGCATCGGTCAAATCGGGGCCAATAATTCAATCAAAAGTTTAGAGGGCGGAATTCGCCGAAATCATTTTAAGTTACGGTATCCGCATCGGCTGCGGATGTGGTACCTCCCGGAGTACTGTCCTGGGCGTCGGCCATCTGGCTCTCGCGGGCAGCAGCATTGGCCCGCTGCAGGTAAACGGCGGAGCTTACGCTTAAGACCAGTTGCAATCGGGCGTGGACTTCTTCCATGCTCGGGGGGCGATCAGAGGGACGGTTTTCCACACATTCCAGAATCAGGCGGGATAACTGGGACGGTATGCGTGGATTGAGTTCATGCGGTGGGATAAGCGTGCGGGAATCAACTCCGCTGGCACCGGCCTTCTTCTTGGGTATAACGGTTGGAACATGGCGATCGGTCACGCACCAGTAAAGACTGGCTCCGAAATTAAATATGTCAGTGGCCGGGGTCAGCGGCCCAAGGGCCACTTGTTCCGGGGCGATATAATCGGGGGTACCTTGAATCCGATTTTTTACTGTACCGATGGCGCAGCTCTGGCCGAAGTCGATAATTTTGCAATCATTGTTCTGATTGATCATGATGTTGTTGGGTTTAATATCGGCGTGAACATAGCCCATTTTGTGCATGGCCGAAAGCCCCTCGGCCACCCGGCAGGATATTTCAATCAGGGATTTGAGGCTCGACGGCCGTTCGGTGTCCAGGGATACGCCATCAAAAAGATCCATCAGGAGGTGTAATTCTGTGGTGGAGAGAAATTTTCTCCGACGAATCAGGCGATGGCTTTTTCGCAACGCCGGATGAGTAAAATGGCTGCTGATGGCATATTCCTGTTCCGCCTGCTCGAGAAAGCGGTCATCTTCAGGGCTGCGCCTTAGAACTCTTTTAAGCGCGTAGACTTGGCGCGTGCGGATTTCACAAACCGCGTAAATCGTGCTCCTGGCTCCATAACCCAGACAGGATAACACTTCAAAATCAGGAATTTCGGGCAGAACTTCCATCACCCAGATCGAGCCTTATTACAGAGTTCCTTCTTGCCGGCCGGCCAACAACGTCAACGCCTCGCCGCAGCAGCAATTCAAGCTGCCGGGCATAATACCCCCCCCACGTCTGCGGTATAGTATTCGCTTTCGTTGCTATTTGCCAGCCCGAAAAGATATGAGCGGGGATACAGTGGCTCAACGCCGAAGCAGATGATGAAATTCCCGGCTGAAGGCACGCTCACGCTTGGTAGCCTGTCCGCGAATTTCCCACTGTAGTTTGACGCAGGAACTTGGAATATTCAAACGCCGCTCCAGGGTCTTGATAAGCGACACCGTGGAACGTATTTGACTGGTGGAATAACCCTTGCGATTGATATCTCCGATGATACAGACACCCACAGCATTGGTATAGGCAGAATAATGATGAGGTGTTAAATAAGGCCAGGAAAAATACGGTGCGGTAGATAATTGTTCCTGCCAGGCCAAGCCTCGTTGCACGTATCCGTCGGGGTTACCAAGGCCATTTCGGGCGTTATCCACCACAAAATGAAAGTTAGCACCCTGCGTCATGTTACCCGCATTTTGGGGCTTGATTATTCCTCCTACATCTTTGCCCTCCGAGAGCTCGGCTGAATTACCGGACAGGCTCCCGGATTGATAGACGATGATATAGTTCCAGCGGCCATTTCGCAATGGGCTGGCCGCGTGGATAACGGAATTCCAATTTTGCACGTTGTTGGAAAAATTCATCATGTACGGGCCGGCGCTGGTAATAGGTTGCCCTTCCAGCAGCAGCAGCAGCCCCGCCGTTAATGCCAGCGTAGCTACAAGAGAAGACAGCACCGTAAAGACCCGGCGATGATTCACAGCCGTGGGTACTTTTCGAGAAGAAGTTTTGGAGTTTGAACCCATAATTTTATACAACCCATTCTACAGGGATTCTATCGGCCCGTTATTCAGTAAAACTTGAAAAATACTACAAATTTTCTGATGTATCTTAGATTACTGTTTATTGTCGAAAATGCAATTAAACGCCGATATAATTGCCGGGGAACGTATCGCCGCCCTCTTGCGGGCGATGGATGCGAATTACAACACTGGTGCAAACAGCACATTGTTGGCCTATAATACCTTTTATTGCTGGCACCTTTTTGTCGGCAATAAAGTAAATCGCAAGCAAGTACGCTGGCCTGAGGCCAAGCGGGCTGGAAAAACTTCTTTTCCCCGGCCGCCCCCTCGGGTGATCCGCCCAGAGGTACTTGCATGGCAAACAGCAAACCAGGTTTTGGGTTTTTGGAGATCGATGCTTATGAACACTGAACATTTAATAAAACGATCTCGGTGGGCAAGCGCCATTGCGGCCTTGGCAGGAGTGGCTTTTCTGGTTGGAGGCTTGGTGGCTCTGTTGGCCGCACTACAAGGCACGAAGACTGCCGCCGATGCACCACAGGCCATGGCTGCCATGACCCCTGGTTTTTTATTGCTGGGCCTCGGAGTATTTATCCTGTTAATAGCCAGCGTCAGTTATCTGGTTATGAGCTTGAAGATTCAGTCCATGAGCGATGATCACTGGCAATACGAACAACTGCGCGGGGCCATGGAAACGCACCGCCAGTTACTTGAAGGCATCCGGGCCAGTGCGGGACTTTCTGATTCCGCCAAGCAAATTGCGTATCGCCACAAAGACCGCGAGGCGCTGCGCCACGCCATCCGGGAGGATATTGACAAAAACGATTACGACGGAGCCTATTGGCTGGCCGCCGAGATGGAACGGCGCTTCGGCAACCGGCAGGAAGCAACCCAGTTTCGTGACATGGTTGAAACCGCCCGCAAAGGATTTATCGAACGCGAAGTGCATGAAGCTCTCGATCATTTCGACGAGTTGCTCAAGAAGTTTGACTGGACCACGGCGGTACGGGACATGGAACAGCTCACGCGGACCTTCCCGGGCCATGGGGATGTGGCGCGCTTGCCCGAGCGCATTCAGGCCGCCAAGGAGAATCATAAACGCACCTTACTTAAAGAATGGAAAGATGCCGTCACCAAGGAGGATGTGGACCGCAGCGTGGAGTTGCTCAAGCAGCTTGATCAATACCTCACGCCGGGCGAAGGCGAAGGGTTTAAGGAAATTGCCCGCGATGTATTCAAAAAGCAGTTGCAGCAGCTTGGGGTGCAATTCGCCCTGCAATGCAATGACAAGAATTGGGGTGAAGCTATCCGCATTGGACAGCAAATCACGGATCAATTCCCCAACACCCGTATCGCCGCCGAGGTGCGCGAGGTTATGCCGTCGCTGCGTGAAAAATTAAATCAGCCGGTAGGCGCGATTTGACGCCTGCGTTATGTTGATCGTATGAAAACACTTTTTCTTGGCTCCGGGGCTTTTGGCCTGCCTACGCTCAAGGCCCTGATCCAAACGGGTCATGAAGTGGCCATGGTGGTCACACAACCGGATAAACCTGCGGGCCGGGGACGCCACTGCACCCCTACGCCGATCGCGGCATACGCTGCCGAGATTGGCCTGCCCGTGCTGAAAACCGCCAATGTCAATAACCCGCAAATCTTGGCGGGCTTGCGTGCCATTGTTCCGGACATTTTTGTGGTGATCGCGTTTGGCCAAAAAATCGCCGATGCGGTCTTGGGCATGGCTCCCCATGGCGGAGTGAATCTTCATGCGTCGCTGCTGCCGGCCTTTCGCGGAGCGGCCCCGATTCAGCGTGCCATCCTTTCCGGCGAACATACCACCGGGGTATCGGTCATTCGCGTGACCAATATCATGGATGGCGGCGAAGTTCTCGGACAAATTCCCACTCCCATAGGTGAGAGCGAAACCGCTGGCGAACTGCATGACCGCTTGGCTGAATTGGGCGCGCCGCTGATGCAGCAGGTTCTCCGGGAGATTGAAACTCAAGGCGTCCGCGCCGCAATTCAGGATGCCACACGTATTTCTCCAGCGCCAAAATTATCCAAAGACATGGCGCATGTGGACTTTGCGCAGTGTGCGCGTCAGGTTTCCTGCCGCATCCGAGGGCTTTCTCCATGGCCGGGCTGCCTGGCGGATTTGTTGACACCGGATGGCGAGGTTCGCGCGAAAGTTTCGATACTTAAATGCCGCGAAGTTTCCACAGGTGACCCGTCTGGAAAACCCGGGGAAGTTCTGACCGGACTGTCTATTGCGTGCGGCACCGGCGCGATTGAAATATTAAGCCTGCAACCGGTTGGCAAACGCCCCATGGATATGCGATCATTGGCTAATGGCTACGGTATTAAAGCGGGCTGGCGTCTGAAAAGCCACCCCCCCGCTGCCCAAGGAGCACCCTGATGGATAAAGAAAAAAAAACACCCCCTCTGCGGGAAGATACACTGGATGCCCTGAAAAATTTGAACAATTCCGAACCCCAACTGCCTGCCAGTGCTGATGACCCGCGCAGTGCGACAGGCTTTGCGGCTATGCTGGCGCATGGTGATACGCAACCCGATGTTTTTCCCCCACTGGGTTCAGCTTTGGAGGCGGATACGAAAGCCTCCCTCGGCAACCCCCCGCCGCCCCGCCCGCAACCTATGCCACCAACCGCGCCACGGAAGGATTTGCGCGCGGAAATCCCGGAAGCAAAAGTCATTGAACCACCGACTAACCAGAAATCCAATATTCCGGCAGCAGCAGCCACGCGGCGTCCCAAAGCCCGTAGCCCCCATGAGTGGTATCGCGTAGCGGTGCCTCTGATGCTGGTCATGGGAACCCTGTTGGTGCTGATCGGTTTTTGGGCGGTCGCCTCTTTGGCCGGAATGCCCAACGCACTGATTCCCCATGAGCACTATGGCCGACGCTACCATGCCGCCATTTCACTGGCTTGGGAAATGCTGGTCGCCCTGCCCGTCGGGGCCATGCTTGACGCGATGGCCATCTATATGATCGTTCGCCTGCGAAAACGCCCGTGATCGATCAGGATTCTATGGGAATGTGGAATCAGGAGAGGCTCCCAGGCTCCTGGGCCGGGGCGGCCAAGTCCGCCATCGCGGCTGCGGGGCCGGGTTGCGAGGGGAAATAGAGCCAGTATTGGCTGTCTGGATCGTCCATACATAGAAGCGTATAGTTGCAGCCCGCAGGGACCATGTCGAGACGCGCGGTTTTTTCCGATAGCGCAATAACAACATATTCTGCCTCACGAGAGGTGCGGTCCTCCTGGGCGTTGGGCGTAACGGGGGCATCAGGCGTGATGGCGGCCAGATCAATGGTGGCCAAGGTTTCCAGAAGTATCTGCCGCTGACTGCGACCGGCGGTGATCAAGGTGGGTATCGACCGGCTATAACCCGTAATTTGCATGCCGACGGAAAAGTGGTCCATTAAGCCACGGCACATCCAGGCGCCGGCCAATTCAATGGCTCGTTCCGCCAGAGCCGGGCCGTTGGGGACCGTTGCCCATTGGCGTAAATCCAATGTGATAACAATTGTGGGGGGCGTATCGGTGGTCATTTCCCGGACCATTAGCTGTCCGGTGTGGGCGCTGCGACGCCAGTGAATGGAGCGGATGGCATCGCCGGACTGATATTCCCGGAGTCCAAAAAATTCGTCGGATCCGCCGCGGCGGGGAGAAGTTGTGGATCCGCCGGGACAAAACGTGCGGGAGCGGGCGAGCAACTCGCGATTAAGCATGCCGATACGCGGATAGACCGTGATTCGGCGTGGCGCCGGTATATGCACGGCCCGGTTCAAAAAGCCGAACGGAAATGAGCAGCAAACTCTCTGTTCTCTTAGTTCGATAATTCCCCGATGCGTGGGCACCAGATGGGTCATCACCAGCGTGCTCTGGCCTGGGCCAAGATGCAGGCAATAACCTTCAGGAATAACCGATACGGCCCCCAGGAATCGCGCCTCGGTAATGCGAATAGCGCAGGAGGGCCAGAGAATTTTGTGATTCTCCAGGCGGTAATGCACTTCTATCGGTTCGCCGGCTACCGCATGTTCGCTGACGGATCGCGAAACTTCCAGCCGCCGCAGCAGCAGGTCCCCCAATATCGCGGAAACCAAAAGAGTTCCCAGCACTATTCCCAAGGCCCAGAAAAGAATGTTGTTTTGGCTGTTGAGGGCTGCGATGAGAACAAAACAGGTTACGCCGGCGAAGACAAAACCGGTAAATGTCAGTTCGTAATACGTCATGTGCCGGTGTTTTCGCATGGCTGCGGATCGCCTTGAAAATTCAGGCTTTGCTGCCAAGTTCGCAGCGAAGCACCGGGCACAGAACTACATGGGGCAGGGAATATTCTGCAATAGTTCCTGCATAATACGAACGGCGGTGGTAATATCCCCGTTGGCCATGTAGCTCTTGGTAATAACCCGATGGGAACAGACCGGAACCACCATTTCCTTGATGTCATCGGGTGTCACATAATCACGTTTATTCACCATCGCCAAAGCTTGCACCGCGTGGGTGAGAGCTAATGAGCCGCGTGGGGAAATGCCGGTGTGCAGCAATTCGTGCGTGCGCGTGGCGGTGACGATATCGAGCATATATTCCAACAAGAGGGGATCAATTTTTACCTGCGCGGCCTGCCCCTGCAGGGCTTCCACTTCTTCGCTGGAAAGCACCGGGTCCAGCGTATCGAGCCGATTCTGCCCCGGCTGTTCACGCAGGATGGCCAGTTCGCGATCGCGATGGGGATAGCCCAGCTGAATTCGCAGAAGAAACCGGTCCAACTGATTTTCCGGCAGGAAATAGGTGCCTTCAAATTCAAAGGGGTTTTGCGTGGCCACGACCATAAACGGGCGGGGAAGCTGGAGTGTTTGGCCGTCAACCGACACAGAATTTTCGTTCATCGCCTCCAGCAGACTGCTTTGGGTGCGGGGCGTGGTGCGGTTTATTTCGTCCGCGAGAACAATATTGGCAAAAATCGGTCCTGGTTTAAAGGTGAATTCCTGTCGATCCTGATTGTAGACCGATACGCCGAGAATATCGCTGGGCAGCAGATCGGGTGTAAGCTGTATGCGGCTGAACTGGCAGTTGATACTGCGGGCCAAGGCTCTGGCGAGAACCGTTTTTCCCACACCGGGAACATCTTCAATGAGGACGTGGCCGCGGGCCAGTAATCCCACCAGCAGATGCGTGACGACTTCGGGACGTCCGAAGAAAACCGTTTGGATATTGTTTCGCAGTCTTTCCAGCGGATTCATGCGTTTTGTATTCCTGTCTCGCGTGGGCCAGGGCGGTAATTAGCAGGGACTCGGTCTTTTTCGCCGTCCCAAGCTATTGTGATGATTGCGAAAAATGCTTGACCAGCTTTTCAATCAACGGCTGATCCGGATTTATTTCCAGGCTCTTACGCCAGTAAGCGACCGCTTTGCGGCGCATCGCCCGATCCCCACCCTGCGACTGCAACGCCATGGCCATATCTGCGACCCCCAGGCCATTGAGCGCGGGCGCATAATTGGCATTAAACTTTAAAGCGGCACGGTAAGCGGCCTTGGCTTTGGGCAAGTCGCCCATGCGGTAGTAGGCATACCCCAGGCGTTCCTGAACCAGTGCAGACGGAGCGAGTTTGCCGGCGGTCTTGAGCACCCGCGATGCCATGGCATAGTGCTTAGTATTGAGATACACCGCCGCCATGTCCAGATATATCGCGGATTGATGGGGCTTTAATTCCAGGCTGGACTTGAAATAATGCAGAGCTTTTCGACCATAACTCGGATCCACATTGGCGGCCTCGGCATATATGGCTCCCAAGTTAGCCAGCGATGAAAATGACTGTGCCCCATTGGCCAGTGCCCGGCGACCGTAAATAACGCCAAAGATCGGCTGCCCCGTTTGGGCATACGCCACCGCGAGATTCATCGTAGCGTTGGGATTTTTCGGTTCAACCTGCAACGAGTGCTGATAGGCGGCAACGGCTTTTTGAAAGTTATGTACTGCCTGATAGCTTACGCCAAGTTCATACCAGCCGTGGAAGCTTTTGGGATTTAATTTTACTGCATGCTGATAATCATGAATGGCGTTATGCACTTGTCCCTGTTTGCGATAAATATCGCCACGGGCTTCATAAGCCAGTACCATATTAGGATTCTGTTGGATCGCCTGAGTCAATTCAGCCAAGGCCTTTTGGGTCTTTCCACTTTCAGCATCCAACTGACCGCGAACATAATGACTGATGGCGGTGGATGAACTGGTTTGACTGCTGCATCCGCCAAGGCACAGGGAACCGGCGATCGCTAACGGGAAAAGAAAAAAACGTTTCATCATTAGAGAAACCCCTCGGCAACAAAAATGCCTGCTGGTAACAACACATCCAATTCGCGTGGCAGCGGCGGCATCAAGAACCGCCCCCGGATATAGCCAATTCTTTCAATCGGCGATCCGCCTATCGGGCCAACCCAATCATTATCGGCTCAAAAATGAAAACCGGCCAATAAAACTTAGGGGCATTGATCTGCATGCGACAATCGCCAGGGCAAGAAGTCAGAAAATCAGTCCAAACGCCTTGACCGTCCGACGTAAAAACAGAAGGGATGCTACGTCCCGCGGCCGCCCATCAGACACCTTTGCGATGCGAATAAACAGGCAAGAACCCGTTACTGCATCGGCACAGGTTTGTCAGACAATTGCGATGGACTATCAAGCATCAGAACTTTTTCGGCATTGTCCGGAACCATGAGCCAATCTGTTGCCATGGCGTGGTCGATGCGCACCGCGTTTTGTCCCGGTGTGTCGGTGAGGGTTTGACATCCTGCCAACATCGGCAACGTCGCCGCTGCGCCAACGATAAGTAAAAGTGCCGCGTACCGCTTCATGCAATAGCCTCCAAAGCAAGACATCCGCCCCGCGGTTAAATCGGGTGTTTTTTATCCGCCCACGCCTTGCGTGTCAAATAAATTCTCCGTAAATCGGTTAATTTCAGATTCCGAACCCCGGCGGCCCGGAGGGTCTAACCGACTCCATCTTTTCATTTTCCCATAAAAGAACCAATATATCCAGCGAGCGGCAGGGGAAATCGGGAATGGGAGAACTGAGCATTGGGCATCTGGCATTTAGCATCCGGCATTTAGCATTTTCCGGGAGCTTCTTCGATGCTATTGCACAGGCCGGTCGCACTTGGCCCTTGTGCGCCACAACAGCAGCAAACCGCCGATGGCAAACAGCGCCAGTGCTGCCGGTTCCGGCACCGCGATTTCTGTAATCTGCGTTCCCCATTGGCTGGAATTGATCGCATATTCCTGAAAGGTCCAGAACATATTGGGATTGGTGGGATCGACCCAGGTCGAACTGTAATCGCCCCAGCGATTAGGCCCGGAGTTTCCATAAGCGGCCAGGCCCGCATGCAGCAGCAGCGGGCTGCCAAGCGTGATATTGGAACCGTTTAAATTGCCAACCAGGGCATACGCGCTGGGATACATGGTTCCGCTTTCGGTAAAACCGATAACCACTTTGCCCAGAGAATTCACGGCTATGGAGCCGAAATACAGTGAATTATTCGGATCCGAGATCACGCCTTGTGCCAGAATCGTCGGCGCGGTTCCAGTACCGGGCGTGGAAACTGGAGCTACTTCAAACCAGCGCAATGCCGACAGGCTGCTGTTGCTCGGATTTAATACGGATTGAATCCCCCAGATATGACCACTAGTGTCGGTGGTCAAACTGCTGCTCAAACGGTCATCATTGGTGTCAATGGTCGCCGATGAACCCGGCTGCGTGGCATTGACCGGTTCGCCCGACTGGTAGTTGAACTGCGCCAGACCATAATTGGTGTCCAGTCCACCGGAACTGCTGACGGCCGCAATCCGCGTTTCGTTGAGATTCTGCGTGGACGTGCCGCCGGTCCCGGAGGCATCATAATTGGAAAAAAGATACGAGGCCTTACCCGCGGCATTGAGATCATTGACCGGCTGATTGGTAAATCCCAAGTTATTAAAGGACTGATACGTCAGCGCGCTGTTAGCATTGAAATTGGATGTTGTGGGATTTGTACCCGTCAGGGCACTTTTATTCACCACGAGCACGGATTCATACGCCGGGCTTGAGGCAAACTGGTTCTGGGAATTAGGTACCGTGAAATTATTGGCCGCTACCGTGACGTAGTTCGGCGTAACTCCCAAGGTCGGAAAATCCGCAAACGTCTTTCCATAGCTCGCCTCGCTGCTGGTCAGCGACGGGTTCGTTGGCTGATAGGCTCCAACCTTATATCCGTTGAATCCGTCCAGCGGATTGGAATTTCTGGATACCGCCAAAAGAAGATCATTACTCTGGCTTACCTTACCTGTAGAACTGTTTTCCATCACATCAATGCTGCTGGCAAACCAATGTCCGGAACTGGGGTCGTAAATCACCCGCGGATCAGAGACAAATGAACTGTATCCGCTGCTTGCCACCGGCAATGCGACGCCCGAGGTGGTCCAGAAGTTTGATAACGATTCGCTCAAAAGTGGCGTTCCCACACCACTGGTATTGACGATGGGGTTCCGGCTGTATACGCCATAATATCCGTTGATCAATTCCACAATAGTGTTTGGGCCCACCGCCCCATTGGTGTCCGGCGGCGTATAGCCGGAATTGCTGGACGTACCGGCGGTAAAGTTCTGCACCACCGTGCCATACGCGCCAGCTGAATTCGTGGCGGATAATCCGCCCGTACCGCCATACGACGTGATATCCGCTCCCGTCGGCAGACCATTGTCCCCCACGACCACATCCGTAGCGCCCGCCCCCACCGCCAATGCCAACCCCGCCGGCACCAGCAGCGCCGCTGCGGAAATCATCCCGAGCAATTTCATGCCATTCCTGATCATAAAAATTTCCTCTTAACTCAAAGCGGCCGGATAAGATAAAACCCTCGTCACTCCCGCAGGCCCAACCGGCCAAACATGCCAACCATTCTATCCAGCCGCTTCGCGATCGCCAACATTAATATTTCACATTGGACGTGACACCTGTCTCTGTACCCTGTCACCTGTCACCTCTAACCTAAGTCGGCTCCCAACTCCTGCGTTCTAGCTCGTCCTGCCCCGGTAACTGTAACCCACCCCGCATGGGCGAAAAATGTTATAGTATCTGTATATGCTGAGGATCGTGCTTCGGCATATTGCGGTGGCTTGCTGGGAGCAGTTATGACAAGCGTAAAAGCGTCTCCAAGGCCTCTGGTGGGCATTGTCATGGGCAGTAAATCTGACTGGCCTACTATGCAACATGCGGCGGAAACGCTGGCTATGCTGGAAATACCATGTGAGGCCGAAGTGGTTTCAGCCCATCGGATGCCAGTGGATATGATTGCGTATGGGCAGCAGGCCGCGGCGCGGGGAATCGGCGTAATTATTGCCGGTGCCGGTGGAGCAGCGCATTTACCGGGTATGATTTCGGCAGTAACAACTCTGCCAGTACTGGGAGTGCCGATCCAAAGTGCCGCTCTTAATGGGCTGGATTCACTGCTGTCAATCGTGCAGATGCCCGGCGGCGTGCCGGTGGGAACGTTGGCAATTGGCAAAGCCGGGGCGATCAATGCGGCGCTGCTGGCGGCGGCAATATTAGGATTATCCAATGAAGGAATACGGACGCGCTATGAAGCGTATCGCACATCCATTACCGAAAAAGTGCGGCGTGAAACATTAGATGACAAACCCGCGACGCCGCATCAGATTTAAATGCGTACAGACTTTCTTGCTACAGGAAACCAGACAGGTGCCCATGAAATCACAACTTGAATCCAACCCGCACAAACCCATTCTTCCGCCGGAACTTATTACCATACTGGGAGGCGGACAGCTTGGTTCCATGTTGTGCGAAGCCGCTAAACGCATGGGTTACCGCACGTTTTGCGTTTCCAGCCATGAAACCGATCCGGCCCGGCGCTGGGCGGATCATCACCTGATTGCTGATCCCGGTGAACCGGCCACGGCAGCGCGGGTGGCGCGGCAAAGCGCGGCGGTGACAGTTGAAGCGGAATCCATTGATCCGGCGGCCCTGGAAGCTGCCGCCAATACGCCCTGCTGCGTCGCACCCTCGGCTGAGGTCCAGCGGACCGTGCGCGATCGGCGGCTGGAAAAGATGTTCCTCCGTGATCATGGCCTGGCGGTTGGCCCGTTTGCCATCGCGGAATCTGCCAAACAGATGAGTGAAGCGGCGGAAACGCTATTTGCCGCAGGAGCCAAAAAGATTGTGGCCAAAACCGCCCGGGGCGGTTACGACGGTAAAGGCCAGCGGTGGCTGCATTCGATCGAAGAATCCGCGGATGCCTGGGAAGCACTGGGATCCACACCGCTCGTGCTGGAGACTGGCGTTGATTTTGTAGCTGAGGCCTCGGTTATCGTGGCGCGATCGGCCGATGGCCGCATGACGCATTTCCCGGTTTTTCAAAATGAACATCGGCGGGGGATTTTATTTCAAACCCGCATGCCCGGAGATTTCCCGCCCGCTACGGTAGCCAAGGCGATTGAGCTAGGCCGCGGCACGGCAGAAGCCCTGGGCGTGGTGGGCCTGCTGGCGGTGGAAATGTTTATACTTCCGGATGGAAATGTCTTCATTAATGAATTGGCGGCGCGCCCGCACAATTCCGGGCATGTGACCCTGCGCGCAGCCAGCCGGAGTCAGTTTGAAATGCATATTGCCGCCATTTGCGGCTTGCCGCTACCGGAAATACATACGCTGCAACCTGGCGTCATGACAAATCTGCTCGGCGACTTATGGGTACACGGAGAACCGGATTTCGCCAAAGTTCTGGCCAATGGCCGGGGCATGATTCATCTGTATGGCAAAACCCCGCGCCCGGGCCGCAAAATGGGGCATATGATCCACACCGCCCCCACACTCACCGAAGCCATGCAAGCCGCGAACGCCGCGTTTAATGAACTGGAAAAGTCATAAAAAAGCCCGCGCGTCCGGTTGTACGGGTCGCGCGGGCTGTATGTAAAAAACGTCCGGTTTCGGAGGTTGTCCCCTTAACCGGAGCGTTGATTTACGATTTTCAATACTCGTCGGAGTGGTCGGCAGCGCCGCCCTTCTTGTCATCCTTCTTGGGCAGGTCGCTGATAACCGCATCGGTGGTCAACAGCAAACTGGCGATGGATGCGGCGTTGGTCAGGGCGGTGCGTTCAACCTTGGTTGGAACAATGACGCCCATTTTGAGCATATCACCGTATTCATGGGTTAACGCGTTGAAACCAAAGTTGGTCTCTTTGGATTCCTGAACCTTTTGCGCCACGATGCTGCCATCAATACCGGCATTTTCAGAAATCTGTTTGATCGGAGCAAACAGTGCCCGCTTAACAATATCAGCACCGATCTTTTCATCGCCATCGAGCTTGAGTTTATCGATGGAAGGAATTGCCCGCAGCACGCTTACGCCGCCGCCCGGGAGAATGCCTTCTTCCACCGCTGCGCGGCAGGCGTGAAGGGCGTCTTCAACGCGAGCCTTCTTTTCCTTCATGGCCGCTTCGGTTGGGGCACCGACTTTAATCAAGGCCACGCCACCGGCGAGTTTAGCCAGACGCTCCTGGAGCTTCTCACGGTCGTAGTCGCTGGTGGTACGGTCGATTTCATTCTTGATTTGTTCAATGCGGCCCTTGATGGCGTCGCCTTTGCCGGCACCTTCAATAATGGTGGTCGCTTCTTTTTCGATGTGCACCTTCTTGGCTTTTCCAAGGTCCTTGAGGTCCAGGGTTTCCAGAGAAACACCCAGTTCTTCAAAAATAGCCTTGCCGCCGGTGACAATGGCAATGTCTTCCAGCATGGACTTGCGGCGATCACCAAAGCCGGGGGCTTTGACGGCCACAACTTTCAGGGTGCCACGAAGTTTATTGACCACCAGTGTGGCCAGGGCTTCGCCTTCAATATCTTCAGCGATAATCAAAAGTGCCTTGCCGGCTTCCGCGACCTTGCCGAGAATCGGGAGCATATCTTTGATGGAGCTGATTTTCTTTTCATGGATCAGGATGTAGCAATCTTCAAAGGTGGCATCCATGGTTTTGGGATCAGCAAAATGCGGGGAAATATAACCCTTGTCAAACTGCAAGCCTTCAACGAGTTCGACCGTCGTATCCAGTCCCTTGCCTTCTTCAACGGTGATTACGCCGTCCTTGCCAACCTTGTCCATGGCATCGGCGATCATCTGGCCGATCTGGAGATCCTGATTGGCGGAGCTGGTGCCGACCTGGGCGATTTGCTTGGAATTCTCAACTTTTACCGAGATATTTTTGAGGTAGTTGAGTACCGCATCCACGGCCTTATCAATACCGCGCTTCAAATGCGTGGGATTGGCACCGGCGGTAACGTTGCGGAGGCCTTCTTCATAAATAGCCTCGGCATAAACGGTGGCGGTGGTGGTGCCGTCGCCGGCAACGGTGCTGGTTTTGCTGGCCACTTCTTTGACCAACTGAGCGCCGAGATTTTCAAACGGGTCTTCAAGTTCAATTTCCTTGGCAACCGTTACGCCGTCTTTGGTGACGGTGGGACTGCCGAAGGATTTCTCAATAACCACGTTGCGGCCGGATGGCCCGAGGGTGACCTTGACCGCCTTGGCCAGGGTGTGTACGCCGCGGCGAATAGCTTCGCGAGCGGCTGTATCAAATTCAATCATCTTTGCGGACATAGTATGTGTCTCCGTAAATAAAAACTATCTCAAAAAAATAGCCGATTCAGTCAATGGAACCGGCTGGGGCCATTATTCCACAATGGCCAAAACTTCATCTTCGCTGAGGATCAGCAGTTCATCACTGCCAACTTTGATTTCGGTGCCGGCATAGCTGGCAAAAATCACCTCATCACCTTTTTTCACCTGGAACTTGGCGCGTTCGCCGTTGTCCAGCAATTTGCCGTCGCCAATGGCCAGAACCTTGCCGCGTTTCGGCTTTTCTTTGGCAGTTTCCGGCAGCACGATACCACTTTTGGTAACGCCTTCTGCTTCCATACGTTTGAGAAGAATTTTGTCGCCGAGGGGACGAACTCCAACAGCCATAGTATAAACTCCTGAAAAGAACCCAATGAACTTCAAACTTAATTTTCCGAGCACCACCCGCGGGCGTCGGCATTGGTTTATTTTGTTAGCGGCCCCTCAGGTGGGCCATTGATCTCCGTAAAACCGATGTAACGCCCGCGCCAAGGTGTCAAGTAATTCATTGACATCCACCGGCTGGGGCAACACGGAAAACACGTTTCTCCGCAACGCCTCCCGCATGAGTCGATCCGACAACTGCGTCGAAAGGACGATGACCAGGGGAGCTAATTCGCCCTTGGCCTCCGCGGGGCGAACACTTTGCAGCAACCGCAGCAACGTTGAAAAATCCACATGCACGTCAGGATCCTCGGTTATCCGGGAATCCAGAACCATCACGTGCATCTCATGGCGTTGCACAAGGCTTTCGGTTTCGGCCCAATTCCGGGCCAGAAACGTCTGCACCTGCATGGGTTCCAATAATCGCGATACCGTATGCTGCCACTGTACGGCCGGATGAAATCCCCGCCACTGTGGCTGGGTCATCAGAAGGTTTAATCGCGACTTGTGTTCCATGATTCATGGCAAACCTTTTTCCGTGTCCGTCTCCGGTCCTGTTCCAGAAAGCTTTACTAGCAAAGGCCATACCGCAATCCAGTTTTCATTACAAACAGTTGCGTAAAGTACTAAAATAAAAAGACTTATGATTATTTCAATCCCCGGCATTATAGCAGCGCAGAACCGATTTTTGCCTGCCAGTGTCATCAGAAAATACGTTCATACTGCCGTCTTGGCAGAGTGGGCGGGGACCAGCAGATGCAGAAAATTCCGTATTGGGCAGTAGAGGCCAGAAGGGCTACGTTGCCCTCCAAGCGAAATAACAGCGTCAATTAGCCTTCCAAATCCTTCGGACGGCCACCCGCTGCCTTCTAATCCTTGCCAGAACCTCTTTAACGCACAGCGCTGGTTACTTGGCACCGGGGAACATTTCGTTGAAATATCCCGGGTTCGTGGGTTGCACCACGGGGCCGGTTGTGGTCGGCTGATTGGCCGGGGCGGAAGGCGCGGTGTTGGCATTTCCGGATGGGGTTTGGTTTTCCAGCGGTGTGCCGCCCATGGGAGTCATGCCGGGTTTAAGAAATAGATAATAAAGCTTTCCCTTGCTAAGTTCATAACCCGCCTGGGTCTGGGCTACCGGGCCGATGCCCATGTACATATCGGCACGGCCGGCGGCGCGGATGGCTCCGCCGGTATCCTGATCCAGCATGAAACCTGTATAAGGCGAAACAACTCCGGCGGTATTGGGCGCGTTGGTTTCCACAAATGTCATGGCAGCGCGGGGGAAAATGCTCTGGTAAGGTGGAGCGTTGATGGTTTTATCGGTTGCCAAGCTACGGTGTGCGGTGACCTTGACGCCTAAAGATCCCAGCGGCCAGTGCGCGGGGTTATATAATTTAAGAAAGGCCATGAAGTGATTCTGCATAATATCACTTTCAACCTGATGGGGGTGCATCTGAAAATAAGATTGGATGGCCGGAAGGGAAAGCCTGCGGGCACTGATTTTGCCCTGCTTGACCAGCAATTCACCCAAGCCGGTATAGGTGCGGCCATTATCGCCGGCGTAGCCGATGGTAATGGTCTGGCCGGACGTGAGAATGACTTTGGCGGAGCCTTGAATTTCTGCGACGTAGGCATCCAATGGATTGGCAAACCATACCAGTTCATCGCCGGATAACAGATGCTGTTGCAAAATCTGTTCGCGGGTCGGGTAGGGCTGATAAGAGCCGCCGGCCATGCGTTGGCCGAGAATCTGCCCGGTAATGGGGTTGCTGACCAGATTTTGCGGCCGCTTGTAAACCGGATAACGGTACTGGGAAGTTTGGGTCAGGCTGCCATAAAGAATGGGCGTGTAATAGCCGGTAAACCAGACGCTGCCGCGATTGTCATATCCCTTGGCGATATACACATCATAGCGCGAATCAATTAACTGTTGAAAAGTTTGCGGAGAGGACACATGGCGGAGCATGTATTTGAAATCAAAAAGTGAAGCCAGTTCCTGACTGTGGGTAATGGGGCCATCGGGGAAAAATTTCTGGCTGGAGGGCGATTGCATGAATTTAATCGACCGATTGATCGCTTTAACCAGCCCGGTTTTATCCATGAAGGCGGACTGCATATTGGGATATTGCCCCTCGGGCACCTTACGCAGACCCCATTCGCCCGGTGCCAACTGGTTGTCCACATTCATCCGGGGCGCTTTGATAATGGTGTTGTTGTGCGTAGAGCATCCGGCGAGGCTTAACATGCCGATGCTTAGCAAACCCATGATTTTACGCGTCATGTTTTTCATACGTGATCCTTCACAAACAAAACAGTCCTGCCTATTCATACGTGCAAATCCGCCTGGGAGCCTGTCCGAGTAAGCGCCAAACACGATCATATCATAACAATTGTTCCGCCAATTGCAGCAACTGCGGCGCGGGCGGGACGAGTTGTCGGGACGAGTATTCAGGATTCAGGAGTTAGGAGTTAGAATGCTTCGAAGCGCTGCGCTGCTAAATGCGACATGCCCAGAGGTTACGGGCCACAGTTGGCTGGCGCCCAGACGAGAACGCCCCTCCTGCGGTCTACTATCTATTCTCGCACTTTAAATAGCGCAGATTTGAGATTTCAAATTTCAAATTTGAGATTTTTGTGAAGCCCGATATTTATCCGCGGCATCCGCGCAATCCGCGGTCTTTTATTACGGGCTGGTCTGGATTGCATAGCGCGTGCCCTGATTTCAGATCAGGCATCGTTGGCCAGCGGCACATGAATGTGCCGGCTAACATTGCCGGTGGGGTAAAGACGCTGGCTGGCGGGCTTCGGCTTGGCGCGGATACCGGGCATTTGACATTTCAAATGGGCTTTTTAAAATGATATTTAGATGGTTTAACTCACTGGAGTGTGATGTGACGAAAAATATTGAAAAAACACAGGATGATTCGACGAAAAATCGTCTGCTGATCGCGGCGGGTGAGGTGTTTGCGTTGCACGGTTTTCACCGGGCTACCATTCAGACCATCTGTGAAAAGGCGGGTGCCAACATTGCCGCGGTCAATTATTATTTTTCCAGCAAAGAAAATTTGTATTTGGAAACCTTGAAATTCGGTCGGCGGCTAAGCCGGCATTTAATGCCGGAGGATGTGGATCATTTGTCGACGGGCGATCCATTGACAGCGCTTAGGTCATTTGTCCGCACGGCCTTGGATTCACTGCTTGATGAAAGCCGGCCGGAGTGGTATTTCCGCATGTTGTCTCTGGAACAGTTTGAACCTTCGCCAGCGCTGGAGCGCTATATTCATGATGTGATTGAACCGTGGCGCAACAGACTCATCGCGGTTATTGAATTGCTGGGGGATCGCAAGCTTTCGCCCAGTGAATTGAATCTGGTGGTTTCCAGTATTGCCGGTCAATGCCAATATTATTTGCGCTGCCGGGCAGTGGTGCTGAAGATGCGAGGGACCGGCGGCTATTGCACAGCGGACATCGACGAAATCGCCGATCATATAACGGCCTTTTCCCTGGGGGGAATACGCGCTATTATGCAGCGTCCGGTGGCGGGGCCGGAAAAACAGAGTGCGGAAATATAAATCGCCTTTTTCAGCCCGGGGCTGGGAAATAAAATTTGAAATACATGCGACCTGAAAAGGTTGCGGGCAAGGAGTAAAACGCATGACGGAACCAACCGATCCATCGACCCCCAGAATGCGCCCCACTGCGGCACCCTCGGAAACGCCTCGGCCAAATGCCCAGCAGCCAGCGACGGCTACGACTACGGCGGCCGACAACGGGCGAAAACGGAAGAAAATATTTCTCATCGGGGGTATTGTCCTGCTGATTCTGGCATTGGTGCTGGGCATTCCGTGGTACCTACATTCTGAAAAATATGTCTCAACGGATGATGCTTACGTCCGGGCACATGTTATTTATGTAAGTCCCCAGGTTTCCGCGCAGGTGCTCTTAGTACCCGTGCTGGATAATCAATATGTGAAAAAGGGAACCATTCTGGTGCGGTTGGATCCACGTGATTACCAGGCGGCGGTGAACCGGTACAAAGCGATGCTGGAGCAGGCGGATGCCGCCCGCCGTGGTAGTCGATACTCCCTGCAACTGGTCAAACGGACCGCTCCGGCAGCATTAAGCGGGGCGCAAGCCCAGGTGGCTATTGCGCGGGCGTCCATCGCTACGGCCAAAGCTGGGGAGGCCCAGGCGGCCGCCGCGTTTGATCAGGCCCAGGCTCAAGTATCTGCGGCCATTGCGGCGATTGCCCGCGCCAAGGCGGATGTCGTGGCGGATGCCGCCAGCTCAATGAAGGCGGCTGCAGATTATCGCCGCTATGCTTCGTTGTTGAAAACCGGAGATGTAACCCCGCAGCAGGTTGATTCGTATCGGGCGGCTGCGGAAAGCGCCAAGGCTATTCTGGCGGCCGCGGGAAAAATGGTGCTATCGCGTCGTGCGGAGCTTATCGAGGCCAAGGCTGGCGTGGAAGCGGCCCGGGAGAACCGTGTCGCCGCCGGAGCACAACTGTTGCAGGCGAACGCCAATCTACTCAAGGCCAAGTCCCGACAGGCGGCACTGAATGTCATACCTCAACAGGTCGGGCAGACCACCAGCAATGTCAGCGGCAGCACGGGGCGGGTTAATGAGGCCCGCGCGGAGTTGCAGCAGGCGGAATTGAATTTGTCCTATTGCACAATCCGCGCCCCGGTCAGCGGGTACGTGACGAAAAAATCCGTTGAGCCGGGGAATTATGTGACCGTTGGATCAACCCTGCTAAGCATTGTGCGGCCACATATGTGGGTTGTAGCGAATTTTAAGGAAACGGATTTAACCCATATGAAACCCAATGACCCGGTAACTATTTCCGTCGATGCCTATCCGCAATATACCTTCAAGGGATATGTGCAAAGCATTCAGGCGGGATCGGGCGCGGAATTCAGTCTTCTGCCACCGGAGAACGCCACGGGGAATTTCGTTAAAGTTGTGCAACGTGTACCGGTCAAAATTCTTTTCAAAGACTTGCCGAAGCACATGCCGTATCTGGCGGCCGGGATGTCAGCGGTGCCGGAGGTTAAGGTGCGATGAGCGCTCTTGAGGCCGGTGAAATTGTCGCTCCACCCCGCACATTTAATCCATGGATTGTTGCGCCCGTGGTGGCCATGGCCGCGTTCATGGAAGTGTTGGACACCACCATTGTCAATGTGTCGCTGCCGCATATTGCCGGCAATATGTCCACCAGCATTGATCAAAGCACGTGGGTGCTTACCAGTTATCTGGTGTCGAATGCCATTGTGCTGCCGCTGAACGGCTTTATGTCCGCCCTCTTTGGTCGCAAGCGCTATTTTCTCATGTGCATGTCGCTGTTCACCGTCAGTTCCCTGATGTGCGGCCTGGCACCGACGTTTAACACGCTGCTGATGTTCCGCGTGTTGCAGGGGCTGGGGGGCGGCGGCTTACAGCCCGGTGCGCAAGCTATTCTGCGGGATATATTTCCCCTGAAAAAAATCGGCACGGCCATGGCTGTTTACGGCATCGTCGTAGTTGTGGCACCGGTGCTGGGTCCCGTGCTGGGCGGCTGGATTACGGACAGTTTTTCCTGGCGCTGGTGTTTTCTCATTAATGTTCCCATCGGGATTGTTTCAGTACTTCTCCTGTCAATGCTGCTTAGTGAACCCCGTGATCAGCGGCGCATCAAATTGCGCGAGACGGGATTTGATTATATGGGGTTAAGCCTGCTGGTCATTGGGCTGGGGGCGTTACAAATCATGCTGGATCGCGGGGAAGATGCAGATTGGTTTGCTTCACCATTCATTCGTGTGCTGGCGGCTGTCGCGGTACTGGCTCTGGTCAGCGCGTTTATCTGGGAATGGTATCAGGAACACCCGATTGTAAATTTGCGGATGCTTGAGGAAAGAAATTTTGGATTGGCGACCGTGGGCATGTTTTTATTTGGGGGAATACTTTATTCCAGCACCACGCTGCTGCCGCTGATGGTGCAGACCCTTATGGGGTATGACGCCAGGCTCGCGGGGCTGGTGCTGGCACCGGGAGGCGCGGTGGTCTTCCTCCTGATGCCGCTGGTGGGCTTTCTGGTGCCGCGCGTACAGACGCGCTGGTTGATCTGCCTGGGCGTAACAGGAAATGTTGTGGCGCTGATGCTTATGGCGGGGCTGAATTTGCAGGCTGATTTTACGTCGTTTGCGGTGTGCCGGGCGGTGCAGGGGATCGGGCTGGCCTTTCTCTTTGTGCCTTTTAATACCGCGGCCTTTGGCTTTATCCCCAAGCGGAATTTAAGTGATGCTTCAGGGATTATTAATCTGGCAAGGAATGTCGGCGGAAGTATCGGCATTTCCTGTGCTGTGGCATTTGTAAAAACCAATGCCCAGCAACATCAGACCTATCTGGTAGCGAATGTGAACCCCATGAATCGGGCCTACCAGACCGGCATTGCCGGTTTGAAAGCCGCTCTGATGCACGCCGGGGTATCGGCTTCTTCAGCTCTACATAAGGCCCAGGCAATCATGTATAATTCCGTGCAACAACACGCGGGCATGATGGCGTATGTGACGGCCTTTGAATATCTAGCGGCTTTATTTCTGTTGGTCATACCCGTGGCGCTGCTCCTGCGCACGCCACGGTTTCATGATGAACCGCTGCCCGTAGATTGAATCAGCTATCATAAGATCAGGAGTTGCTCCCATGTGGTTAAAAAAGAAAAGTATTGTGCTGGTAATTCTCGCAGCCTCTCTGGCCGGCTGCGTCAATCAGAAAGAGGAAGTCATGCACTACCGCAAGGTGCTGCACAGCAACCCCGCGACCAGCGTGGCACAACTGATTATTCCACGGCAACTCACGCTGGCGGCAGCGTTGAAACTGGCCAATGACAATAATGAGCAACTGGCGATCGCCGGGGAGAATTATCTCCAGGCCATGATCGCCAAAGACAAGGCGTTCTCCACCTTTTTGCCCACGGTGGGTGTCAGTGCCCAGGATTTTCAGATGCGGGGGTTTAACACCGGTGCGCTTCCATCGGGTGTGAATCAATTTTTTCAAACGCATTATTTCAATGCTCCGCTGGAGACGCAGTTAAATATAAATGTCCTGAAAGACGTCACGGCAATTTCCGCGGCAGGCGCGTATGTTAATCAGCGCAAGGCGCTGCTGTTGGATATGCAATCCAATGTGCTTCTGGAAGTGGCCCAGACCTATTACCAGGTGCTTAGCGACCAGCGATCGGTGGCGGTGCTGCGGCAAACTCTGCGGGTGCAACATGCCACCGTCAAGAGCCAGGCCAACAAAGTCAAGGCGGGCGTGGCCCTGCGGCTTTCGGTGTTGCAATCACAGGCGGATGAAGCCAAGACCCGCGTGCAGCTTACCGAAGCCGAAAACAATGTCGATGCCGGTCGGGCCACGCTGGCCTTTCTCATCGGCGCACCCACGCTCAATGGCGCGCAGTTAATCAATGACTTTAATCCGCCCCATCGCATCCCGAATCTGGGCCGTCTGGATCAACTGGCGCTGGTAAAGCGACAAGATCTGATTGCCGCCGACGATGCGGTTACTACATCGGAAAGAAATGTTTCGGCAGCCATTGATGAATATTTCCCTTCCGTGTCGGTTAATTTCAACACATTTTTATATAAACAACAGTTCCCCACCGACAGTTGGTGGAGTGGATTATTTAGCGCCAATTTCCCCATTTTTGAAGGGGGCATGATCTATCAGAATGTCCGCACCGCCTATTCACAGATGCGCCAGGCCATGCTGCAGCGGCAACTTCTGGCCCGACAAATTATGGAGCAGGTACGCATCGCCCGCGCGGACTGGCTTACCAGCGTTCGACTGGTGGCAAACCTTAGGACGGAAATGCTCTCTGCGCAGGCGGCGTATCGTCAGGCCCAGCATTCTTACAGCGCCGGAGTGACCACGAACCTGGATGTTATCACCGCCCAGGATTTGGCTCTTTCAGCCCAGTTGGCGTATCAACAGGCCCGGTATGAGGTGCGGGTTCGAATGTTGAACCTGCTGCGGCAAACCGGCCGGTTCACCTACCCCATGATCGCCCAACTCGCCCGAGCGGCTGCTGATCACAAATCGCCCCGACCGCCCCGTCCCACTCAAGGGGAAAAAATGGGCCATGGCCAGAGCAACTGACCCTTCGAAGCGGGGCCCCATGGTGAGTTCTCGCAAAAAATGTCCTTAATAGCGGGCCAAATCTTGTTATGCTCATAAATATTCATTAAAATGCGACACTTTGTCCGACAAATCTGACAGGTTGTCCACAATTAGATCAAGAAATATCTACATGTTGCCGATATAGACATGTATGACGTTGTTGCGCACCAAGTTTGCAATGCGCGCTAAACTTGACTGCGCCATTGATTATTGAGTGGACCGAGACGGAATTTGTTTCGGATCACCGAATGGAGAGGCTTAAGTCCGGTTTGAAAGCCGCGGCTTATCAGGTGGTCTGCTTTTTTGTTTTAGACGGTGTAAATCCGGGAGAAACATAAATGGCTGGCGTTATTAACTCCTCCAAGCTATCGAATTACCCACTGGTCCGGCGCGGTCCAGCGCGGGCTGGTAAGTCGGGAGAACTGCGCATTCCGCATGATATTGTTTTGCCCTTGTCCGACCGGTGCAGTCACGAGCTACCCACGCGTCGGGCCCAGGGCGCGAATCAGGGATTCGCCACGGTGAAACGCACGCTTGTTGGCGGTGAAACAATCGTCGAAATCGGCTGTGGGCACGGATTACAATCCATTGAGATGGCCAAACTTGTCGGACCGCGCGGGCGGCTGGTGAGCATTGACAGTTCGCCGGACGCCATCACTGCGGCCAGGCGCAATGCGGCCGACGCAGGCATTAAGAATATTGAATTTCACCTATGCCGTGTCGATAGCGTCCCCTTGCCGCCGGGCCTGGCGGATTGGATCATCAGCGAAGGAGTATTTTGCCCCAGCTCCGGGAAAATGGCGGTCTTTCGTGAGATGTTCCGTGTGCTGGCACCGGGCGGGCGAATTCTCATTCATGATATTGCGATTCGCAAATTATTGCCTCCGGAAATAGCGGATTCCATCGCCGCCTTCACCTTCGGCCTAGCCGGTGCCATTGAATTATCAAGCTATCGCAAGTTAATGAATTCAACCGGGTTTGATCGTTGCGAGATTACTGAATCTCCCAGCAATTCCCATGTGGAACGATTCTGGGATTCCGCAGTGCCCAATCCATCGCGCCAGGTGCAAGCTGTAACTTCGAGCGCGCCGCTGCCGCATCTAACGGGCCAACATTGGCTGCATGAATATGTCGCAGGCATACGCCTGCAAGCGAGAAAGCCCATGCTGGCCGCTGCGTGAGCGTGAGGACGGGGTTTAGGAGTTAGAAGTTAGGAGTTAGAAGTTAGAAGTTAGAATATTTGGAAGCGCTGCGCGGCTTATTTTGCTGCTGCACGCGATTGCCACCTGGCTTCTCCCTCCTGTGCCCTACCGCCAGCAGAGCCGGCGGCGTTGTGGTGGCGGCGAGGCTGTCCTCTTTTGTAACCTGTAAGACCGGGTCGAGCATTCGGCACCTCGTATCTGGCACCTGGCTTTCTGCCCTCTACGAAAGCGATGCGATTCCGAAGCATTCCAACTCCTAACTCCTGCATCCTCGCCACCCCTGTCCCCTGTAACCTCGACACCGCATTCGGCAGGTCACGTCCGCTGCACATGTAAATTGCTATGCGCACACGCCCGCGGTCAGGCTTTGCGGGCACCGAAGGCGGCGAATGGGCCGTTTTTATGCAGGATTTCTGCGTCTGAAAAACCTACTTCTGATAGAAGTTGAATCTGCCAGAGCAACGGCTTGGCGGTATCTTCCGCTTCAATATAGCTGAATACCAAGTCGCGATATTTTTCGCCGGCCGTACCGTCTTCTTTAAGGCCAGACAGATAGTCCCCATAGCGCCGCCACATGGCTTGCTGCACCATTGGCGAAGAATGTTCGACCAAATCAAAAATCCAGAATGATCCGCCGGGGCGCAGCCAGCGGAATACGGACGCAAATACCTGATGCCACTGCTGATCAGTTCGCAAATGATGCAGCACCGCCGCCGCCAGAACAACATCAAAACTTTCCGGTGCAAATTGCCCCTCGCGCACATCATGTTGCAGGGTTGTCACCCCGCCGGTGGTGGCCACACTGACGCGCTGGCGGGCACGGTCCAGCATAGGCTGGCTTAAATCCATCAACGTGCAATGCAGATTCGGGATTTTTTGTAAAAGTTTAAGCGTATAGTTGCCGGCACCGCATCCAATATCCAATACACTTCGTCCCTGCGGAGTAACCGCCGCGGCCGCACTGGTAATTAATTCCAGGCAAAGCGGAGCATCCATGGTAGCCGATTGCCCCGTTTCCAGATTGCTGAAGCGTTCAACCTCATTATCAAACCGCTGTCGGATTTCGTCGACCGTGGATTTCATTACTGCAACTCCATAAATCGCCTCGGTATCATGCGCAGAGTTTAACGCCTGGGAGCCTGCCCCAGCAATCGCCGCATGGGCTTCCACGGACTCCCGTTTGGCCCATTCTTGATTGATCTTGGGGTCGGTGACGGTCACAGAACAACTCGCGGAAACCTGCCAGTAGCCCGCAATAAGCGGCGTAAATGTCAACGTCCGCTCGACGATGTTGACGGCTGGGTCGGGCTTATGGAATCAGTATAACTTCTCGACGCCACGGAACCATAGGACGCAACTTTCCCTTCGGAAGACGGGGTTCACAGGACGAAAACGACAGAGTGATCATCCGGCCGATGTCAGGTGAATTATTTTCCTTTCGCTTTTGGTTGAGTGGCGGCTGGAGTGAACTTCGGATTCGCAACGAAGTAGACGTCCACTCGCCCGGTAAATTTACCATTGCCAGTCTCATAGGTTTCCGCCCCCCAGATTTCTTGGTCAAATCCGCCACGATAGCGTATGTCCGTGGTGAGAAAACGCCGCAGGGTTGCGTTTCTCACGTTGAAGCGGGTGACAACCCGAAGTAGCTTCCCATAAGGAAAAACTATAATCCCGCCCGAGGAGCTATATTCGCCGGCAGGCAAGGGGGGGCCATGGAAATGGACGGCCGGTATCAACCGCCGGAACACCCTTTTCTCAAGTTGTAAAAAGTTCATGGTTCCGTGGAATGTCAATTTTTTATTCACCGGATATTTGGACCAGTGAAGTACGCGACGATCAGCGAAATGTACAATGCCCCTATTCACCGCATCCCGCCATATTTTGGCGTTCGGAAGTTGCGCTTGCAGAAAACGCACGGCCTGCCCAATTGTTGCGTTGGCAGGAGGTGGAATAACCTCCATACTCCCCATGCCGTAGGAAAATACTCTTCGTCCGGGCCGATAGACATCCTCCCAGGTCCAACGGAACTTTTTCTGGTCGTAAAGATAGTAAAATAATAAAATCTTTTTTTCCACGGCCGGTTTTGAGTCGGCTGACAACCGGTTTGGGCTTGCCGAACCAAGCGCAACCGCGAAAACAGTCATCAGCAGCAGCAGTCTGGCGGTAGGTATTTTTAACATGATAACAGTATCTCCTTATTTCTGTTTCCCGTCCCGTCACGGCCAGATAACCGTGATTGTACTATTGTTGTAGCTAACCTTCCGACCGACAATACCGGGATCGAGCGTGAAACCTGCGACCTGCACCTGGATATTCTGGGTCACCGATTGCGGGCTTTGGATCGGCAACCTCGGTAGGCCGAAGGAATCTGCGTGCACCCTTTTTTATTGCACCTTGGTAACCGACCAGGCATACTTTGGGGTACCCCCCCCCTCAGGCACGCCCGGAGGAGCAAAACGGAGAGGCGGTTGGTTCGTCACCATCAGTCGCTGGCTGACGATCCACAACAGCACCGGCGCTTACGCCTTCGGCAGGATACGCTCGAAGGGGGAGCCAGTCCTCCGCGCAGCACAACGGGCCAATCCGGCCCGCCGCGCAGCTCAGAACATGGTACATGCACCCAAGCAATATCCCAGAGGAAAGAGTAAAAACCACCAGGGAAACTAATAGCGCGGCCGACTTTGGCCCGATCTTCAAAGAAATCATATACACCGCCGCGATCGCCACGCCGACCAAGAGGGGAAAGACGATAAAAATCATAGCATCACCGGTTCCGGTCCAAGTTTGATTCGTCTTTGTATCCACAACTGCCACGTCGCACAACCCAAACCTGCCAGTAGCCCGCAATAAGCGGCGTACATGTCAACGTCCGCTCGACGATGCTGACGGCTGAGTCGGGGTTATGGAATCAGTATAACTGCCCAAGGGCGGCGAACCAAAGGAATCCGCCTGCAAGGCTTTTGTATTGCGTTGTTTGCGGCGAACGAAGGAAATTCAATATTGCAGCCGGATTCCGCTGGCATATCACCCCGGGATTTTTAGATCCTTGTAAAACCGGGACTGCACACCGACATAAATGATAATCGGAGCCGTTTTCAATCCAGCGCCATGCAGGCGCGCAGCGAATTCGTAGGGCCCGTACACGGATAGGTCAAACTCTCGGTTCGCCATCAGCGGCCGCCAATAGGTGTAGACAATGCCCGGCTTCAGCGTGTATCTTTTTGCGGGCGGCGGCCGATTATGTTGGCTAACCAGTAGTTTTCCATAGGCGGTCAGCGGCACGGGCTTGCCGTCAATGGTCTTGATCGTGTGAAATGGCCCGATCATTTTGCGGCTCGCAAAGTCGATATGCGGGTTTCCGGTGAGGGATATTGTCGCGGCGTGTTTGCCGGCACAGCGGAATAATATCCCCACACGGGCAATTGGATCGGCGGAACCAGAATCACTTTTCACATACGCAGCCATCTGCACGCTGTGCCAGGCGCTTCCCCAGGTGAATCCGTTGGGCAACTTGGCGGGAACTTCACGTACCGCCGGTCCGTTGGGTTTATCCTTAGGTGGCAGCACGCGAAACTTGATCACATTACTGACCATGCCCATTCCGGCAAGCTGTGCTTGGTATTTTCCAGGGAGGCTGAGGTCGAAAATGCGGGAGAGATTAAGCGGCAATGAAAGAGTGTAGCGCCGGCCGGGCATCGCCCCACTGCGCATTTCCGACCCCGCCGGGTGCCTTCCATATTCGTAAGTTATATTTCGGAGGAGAGCTGTTGGAACGAACGGCATGTTCGGCCCCCAGCACCAAGTCGATGGAAATTCGAATTCTGGTGGTAACAAGCCCGGTATCAAAATGAAGCCACGACCACCATTAACAACTGTTATCCTGATTTTCAATTCTCTTCCCGATACGGCGTGATCGGTACCTGTGATAATCAGATTCGCGCCACGCGATGATTTTGGTTTTAACGGAGAAGGAGGGATCACTGGACCCGCTGCCCACACGTTGCGCGTGCAATAGAACCCCGTACTTAACACCAGCATGGCAATCACGGAACGCGGAAATGGGCGGGTTCCCAACAGGCTGGCTAAAGACCACCTCTGGTTAGTATTGGATGGTTCTAACATGTTTTTCGTTCCTTAGAAATAACGTAAAAACTGGCCCGTAAAAACTGGTCCAATCGTATTGCGCGGAAAAGTCACCTTCCGGCACACCCGAGGGTGAATTATAGTTGGCCGAAAGGTTTGCTGTGGCCGGTTTATTAACTTCGACAGGATTGGGCGAAAATGATCCCATGTTCGCTGTCACCATCACCGGCCCCGCGTCGGTCAGTGGCATGGCGACGCGTGCCACCAGCAGTAGCACGACAGCAGCACCTGCCGCCGCACTGGACCATCGCAGCGTGCCGCCGTGGAAGTGTGGGAGCCGAAACGCGGGATGGGATCACCGCTGCTCACGCTATCTGACCCCGTGCTTCTTTTTCCAGGCGGCCAGCCAGCGGTTAAACAGGGGCATGTTATAAGCCCGCGGCTGCACGCCGACGTAAATAGTCATCACTCCAGTGTGCAGACGTGTGTTGGCCAGACGCGTGGAAAACTTGTACGGCCCAGGAACCGACAGATCATACCGGCGGTTTAACAGTAGCGGCCGCCAGTACTCGTAGAGTTTTCCCACCCCAAGCGTGTAGGTGTGCCAGCGAAGGTGCCCACTATGTTCCTTCGCTATCCGCTTGCCGTATGCCGTTAAGGGCACGGGCTGATTGTTGATGCGACGGTAAAGAGGTCCCAAGTGAGCGCTATTGCCAAAACACGGCCCCACCGTGCGGCAATGCGCGAAATCCAATTCGGGGTTGCCAGTAAGGCGGATGGTTCGCGCGCTATGGGCCACATTGCGGAAGAAAAGATGGACTCGGATTGTCCGATTTCCGTTAGGATCAAACTTGACATACGCAGCAATCTGCAGGCCGCCATGAATGCCTCCCCACACCGTGGTGAACCTTGGAGCCTTCCCGGGGTACCGTGTAATCGCCGGGCCAGGGGGTTTGTTATTGGGCGGCAGCACCTGGAATTTGATCACGTTGCTAACCATCCCCATGCCGGCAAGCTGGGCTTCATACTTCCCGGGAACACTGAGATCGAAAATGTGCGAGAAATCAATCGGATCTGCAGAATATGACTGATTAGGGCTGATTCCCTCGCGGACAGCAGACCCCGGCGACGGACTGCGAAATGTTGCGCCCACGAAGCGAAGCAAGCTCGCCGGCGACAAATTCTCCGGCCCCCAGCACCATGTGCCAGGAAATATGCTCCATGATGGAAAGGAATCCCCTCTTCCAATGAAAAGAGGCCGCACCGTTCTGTTGGTAATGGTAATCTTCAGGCGCACCTCTTCACCTGTCACGGAATGCTGGTCCGCCGAAATCCGCAATATCACCCCATTCGCCGGGTGTGCCGGCATTGGTCTGGTCGGAATATGTGGTGCCGCCCACGCCGGTGATTGTATTTCCGTTGCTAAGTCTTTACCCAACCCAGTACGAATGTACAACGAAAGTGAAATGACCGATATAAGTCCTATCCATTTCCAAAACCGGTGGATACGCATCTCCGGCGTCCGCTTCCTCGGTCCTATTTGCCACGTACTATCAGTTTTGTATTCCATTAACATCTACTAATCTCCATTACAATATAGATCATGCGGCTAGACCCAGCACGGTCACGTTGCTGGCGTAAAATTGAGGTTGCGATACCCCCCCAGGTCGGAAACGTGTTCGTTTCAGGCCCTTGTGGATTCACCACCCAGTTACCGTTTGTAAGCGCCCAAGCCCCATTGGTCAATGTATCAGTGCCGCCCCGGTTGTGCCGCCCCAGTTCCAAGTGGCAGATTCAATGGGTATCGAGATTGCTAAACTGGCCTCCGCTACCCGGGGCGGGGAAATGTGGAAACAAATTCATCCTTCGCCAGGGATGTGTTTGTATGGACTGATGCTGTGTAGTCTTTTGCTCTGCTTTAGTCCGTTTTATGCTTGCAAAGAGCGCTGGCAATATCCTCTTTTCCATCCGGCTACTATTTTGCGGGTCCCAAATTCGCTCGGGTTGTGGTAGGCGGTGAACCAACGGGGTTTCCCTGAATGCATACCTGGATGTTCCCTGTCGGTTTCCCATCGTGGCTAAGTCGGCCACGCGATTGCCCTCGGGTCGTTTGCTGGAAGCTGGGAAGATAACTTTGCGAATTCCGCTGGCCTCGGTTGGCTTGCGACTGTAGAATCAGTCCGCCGCGTTGCCGATGGCACAAATCCGGGCATTGGTGGAATCATAATTGTGCGATTCCACCGCATCGGGATGCGGGTACTGCGGGACGACTTGGCATGAAAATTCTTCATGTGCTTACAGATATGCGTATCGACAGCGGGGCGTTGGCCCTTTCCGTTTGCGGCATGGCCGAAGCGGTTGCCGCGCGTGAACATGACGTGAGCATTGTCTATTTAAAGCGCGACGGCACGGTCATGCAGCCGCAGGGCGTCCTGGTGAGAGGATTCGCCGCCGACGGTAAAACAGGCCACATGCCCAGTGTGGCTTTGCGGGCGTATCTGCAGCAGAATGTGCGGCATTTTGATTTGGTTCATATTCATGGCCTGCGGCATAGTCCGGCACATTATGCAGCCACCGCCGCCCGGCAGGCTAACCTTTCTTACATTCTGGCACCGCACGGGCAGCTTGAGGCGGGGGCTGAGGCACCCGGCGGCCGGCTGAAGCAAACAATCAACTGGCTGCTTAGGGATTCGGCCCTGGTTCATCACGCCGCCGCCATTCAGTGCTTGAATATTTCAGAAATTAAACATTCTTCGGCGCTGGCGCATCTAAAAAACACCATTATCGGCAACGGGATTCCGGCGACGGTTTGTGAGAATCTTCCGGCCCGGGGTTCCTGGCGCAATGAAATTCAATCCACGCTGGGCAAACCGAATCGTCCGCTGGCTTTATTTCTGGGAAACATTGAGCCCAAAAGCGGATTGGACCGCCTGCTGCCCCATTGGTCGACCATTCTCCGGCAGCAACCGGACCTGATTCTGGTGATTGCGGGAACCGGAGAAAAGCCATACATTGATACCCTTAATGAGTTGATCAAGAAACACAATTTGACCGGGCATGTGGTATGGACGGGCGAACTAACCGGTTTGGCCAAATGGCGCACGCTGGTGGATTCGGATGTGTTTATTCTTCCCGCGTATCAGGCGACTTCATCGCTGCCGATTATTGAAGCCATGGCAGCAGGTCTGCCTGTGGTGCTCACGCGGGAATGCCATTTTGATGAAGTTGAAGGCCACCAGGCTGGCGTAATTATTGAGCATGGCGATATGGCAGCGTTTGTAACGTCTGTTGCGGAACTCCTGGGCAACCAGGAAATTCTCACTTCCATGAGAGAAAACGCTAAAAAATTGGTGCGGTCTTCATTTACGTGGGAGGTCACCGGCGAAAAGCTGGAACGCCTTTACGAAGCTGTATCATTGCACACCGATATACCCCCTGACTTGCTGCCGCCAGGGGATCAGCCATAATTAAGCTTTTACATGAGGAGCGGACTATGGGGATCACTGCGAATTTAACAGAGTACCGGCCGGCGGACATCCGGAACATTGTATTAATCGGCCACAGCGGCGCGGGAAAAACCACCCTGGCGGAGGCCATTGCACACCGGTGCGGGGTTATTACGCGCATGGGCAGCATTGAGGAAGCCAACACCGTCTCTGATTTTGAACCCGAAGCCCGGCGCCATAAACATTCCACAAACTCCACCGTGATGTTCGCCAATTTTGAAAACCGGGAAATTAACCTTATTGATACGCCGGGATATCCAGACTTTATCGGCCACGCCCTGGCAGCCATGCCGGCGGTGGAAACGGCAGTAATTGTGGTTAACGCCCTGCAAGGCGTGGAATACAACACGCGGCGGCTTTTTCATGCGGCAGGGGAAATGGGCCTGGCGCGGATGATCGTCGTGAACAAGCTGGATGCGGCCACCGATTTACCCGGCCTGGTGGCCCAACTGAAAACCACGTTTGGAACACCGTTGCATTGTATTAACCTGCCCTCCGCCGGCGGAAAAGATGTGGTGGACTGCTTCGACCAGGACGCCGGCAGTACAGATTTTGGCGATGCGGCCGCCATTCACGCGGAAATGGTCGAAGCGGTGGTGGAAATGGACGACGCACGACTTGAAGAATATCTGGCGGGCAAAAAGGTTGATCCCGCAGAACTGCGAGGCTGTTTTATTACGGCAATGAATGCCGGCCATGTGATTCCGATTCTGTTTGTCTCCGCGAAACAGGAGGTAGGAATTGATGATCTGCTGCATATTCTTGTGGAAGAGGCGCCTTCCCCGGTATCGGGCCGCATGAAGCGGTTGCAACGGCCTGACGCGGAAAATCCCGCGCAGATGGAAACGCTGGAAATTCAAAGCGATCCCACCGCCCCCCTGCTGGCCCAGGTGTTCAAAGTCACCACCGACCCGTATGTTGGCAAGCTCTGCATGATGCGGATATTGCAGGGCAAACTCGACGCCAATACGGCATTTGTCTATGGCCACGATAAAAAAATGCACCGGGCGGGACATGTGTTAAAAATCGAGGGGCGCGATCATCCCGAATCTTCCGTGGCGTATGCCGGAGATATTGTTGCCGTCGCCAAGCTCGAGGATCTGCATGTCAATGAAATTGTCCATGCGCCTGCCGCGTTAAACAACCTCCACGCCATTATGCCACGCTTTCCCACGCCGATGTTTTCCATGGCTGTGGCGCCAAAATCCCGCGGAGACGAGGCGAAAATTTCTTCAGCGCTTTCCAAACTCACTGAGGAAGATCCGACCTTTCGCACATCGCATGATCCGCAAACGCATGAGCTGATAATTCACGGCTTAGGCGATCTGCATTTGCGCGTCATGCTGGAAAAAATGAAAAATCGCTTTAATTTAGATGTTACTGCCGCCCCGCCGCGCATCGCGTACCGGGAAAGCATCACCACCCGGGCCGAGGGGCATTACCGGCACAAAAAGCAGTCCGGCGGAGCGGGGCAATTTGGTGAAGTATATTTGCGAGTTGAGCCGCTGGAGCATGGCCAAGGGTTTGAATTCGTTAATGAGGTATTTGGAGGCGCGATTTCCGGGCCGTTTATTGCATCGGCGGAAAAAGGAGTTCGCGATGCCCTGGAACACGGGCCAATTGGCGGGTATCCGGTACAGGATGTGCGGGTGATCATTTATGATGGCAAAACCCATCCGGTTGATTCCAAAGACATCGCATTTCGTATTGCCGGGAAATATGCGTTCCTCACGGCCTTGCAAAAAGCCCGGCCCACGCTGCTGGAACCCATGGTGACATTGGAAGTGGTCGTTCCCGAGTCGCATCTTGGCAGCGCCACCGGTGATCTTAACGGGCGGCGCGGGCGGGTGAATGCTACTGATTTACTGCCCGGCGGAATGGCGGCGATTCATGCCACCGCTCCGCTTTCAGAGTTGGGGCAGTATGACAACCAATTGCGCAGCGCCACCAGCGGCCAGGGCAGCTTTTCCATGGAGTTTTCCCATTACGAAACCGTTCCACCGATGATTCAGGCGAAAATATCCGCCCAGTATCAAGCCCCGGTGGAGGAATAAAAAAACCGGTGGTTGTGTGGGAGACAACCACCGGCGTTCGTGGGGGAGAAGGAAGGAACTTTGCCGCGGGAAGCCGTGGGAAGCTTCACCGTGACAATGACTATACGCAGGGTTCTTCCGACCGGTTCAAAATAATTATTTTTTTCTTGGGAAGTCGGAAATATCCATAATGGCGAAAGTTGCATTTGCGTCGCCCTACTTCATGCGTTCAATGATGGCCGCGGATAGGCAGTGCTTTTGCTCTCATGATCAGGTACGGGATGGCCGGTTCAGGAATAGCGAAAAAGCTATTTTTGGAGCGATTCAGATTCAAGCGCCCCATCCGTTGGGTTGCGGCAATCACAAGATGTTTTCTGGTTTGTAAAGCCCGATTTTCTATTTTTTTGCTTCATAGTGTTACTCCATAAGAAGCTGACGTTTTTAAGTCGCTGTCGCGGTGGCCTTCGTGGCCGGGGCGGGGGCCATC
>JAJZDN010000123.1 GCA_021805985.1 Planctomycetota bacterium
GTAACAACTTCAACCAGAAACTTATCATGCGGCAAAGCCGCGATCTGGTGCGGGAGGGCCTTAACAATTATGGATGGAATTACATCTGTATTGATGATGGCTGGCAGGGAAAACGCACCGGCCCCGGTCACGCCATGGAACCCAATAAGCGTTTTGAACATCTGGCGCGGATGATTAAACGCATACACGCCATGGGGTTAAAATTTGGTCTTTATTCCACGCCGTGGGTTACTTCCTACGCCCAATATCCCGGCGGCAGCGCGGATAATCCACAAGGCTTATGGCATAAACCCAAGCGTCCGGAACACGGCTACACCAACGGAAGGTATTTTCCGTGGATAGTTGGAAAATATTCGTTCGACAACGCTGATGCCCGGCAATGGGCCGCGTGGGGTGTGGATTATCTGAAGTACGACTGGTACCCGAATCGCTACGCTCAAATTTACCCCATGTACAAGGCCCTGCGGCACAGCGGACGGGACATCGTTTTGAGCTTGTCCAATAATGCGCCGTACAAGGGTGCCGCAAAATGGACGCCTTATGCCAATCTCTGGCGAACCACTGGCGACGTGCGCGACAACTGGAAAAGTCTGGAGGCGCGTTGGCTTACGCAACCCAAATGGGCACCCCTGGCAGGCCCCGGACACTGGAATGACCCCGACATGATGACCATCGGCTGGGTTGGGTGGGGCCGACTGCGCCCCACCTTCCTAACCCCAAACGAACAGTATACGGAAGTCAGTGCTTATTGCCTCATGGCGGCACCGCTGATTCTGGGTTGCGATTTAAACCACATGGACGCATTCACACGCAGCCTCATTACCAATGAGGAGGTTCTTTCTGTGGATCAGGACGCGCTGGGGGTTGAGGGCGTCCCGGTTAACCCACGCGGCACCAAAGCGGATCGGCAGATATGGGTCAAAGCTTTAGCGTCCGGATCGCGGGCGGTTGGCTTATTTAACCTTGGCTCGCACACGACCGTGGTCAGTGCCTCCTGGCAGGAATTAAAACTCCATGGACCGCAAGAAATCCGTGATTTGTGGAGGCAGAAAACCATTGGTGTATTCAATGGTGAATTCGCGGCCCAAGTCCCCAGCCATGGCGTGGTTCTCGTCCGAATAACCGCGGTCCAACCCTCCATTGCGCACGGTATCCGCAAGGTGAAGACTTCAGCGCGTGAATGAAAAAAAGCTGCCGATTGACAACCGCTGCCACAGGTCGCTCAGGGCACGTTACCGGGTGCTTTACGTGAGAAATATCCTTTCATTGATGGCACATATACACCACAGCCGCCGACCGGACCGCCAGTGTCCGCGGCAGTCGCGCGGGTCGGCCATGAAAATGCGACCCACGAATCGCCTTGCAAGATATCGTGTCGGGTTTGCAACAAACGTTTCTTTATGATTTACAGTTAACTCAGATGTTGCTAGTCGGTTCCGTCACTGCGAAGGCGTCAATATTGAGGCCGCGTGAGCTTCAGGACAAGAGATGCCTTTCAGGTGACAAGTATTAAGGAGTTATCCATGGCTAATCTTGCCTGCGGTTACCGTCGGGGGCCGTGCGTCCCGACGCCAAATGCCGGCGTTGCCACGCGCCGCCGCGCATTTACACTCATTGAGCTGCTGGTGGTCATATCTATCATCGCCGCGTTAATTGCCCTGTTGTTGCCGGCACTGGCTAAGGCCAAGGATATTGCCAACACCATCGCGTGCGCGGCGAACGCCGGTCCATTGATCAGGCGGCCATGGAGTACAGCCAAACCTATAAAGATGAACCCCTGCCTGCGGAGGTCTTTGCGCCCGGCGCGAATCAGAAGGGGGTTATGTGGGTCGGACTTTTGATTGAAGATGGCGAGATTCCTATACCGAAAATCAATGGCAACGGGAGCTACGCCCAAAACCAGAATGTCTCGGTTGTGGGACTGCCGACAATATTTCTTGATCCGGGCTTCCTGTACTCCAATGCCAGCACCGGCGTGGACGCCATTAGCTCCTACGATTACATCCAGACCGCCACATCCAACGGCAAGTGGTTGGCCATACCGTACATATCATCTTATTGTATCAATGGTCAGCCCGAGTGGTTTGCCAATCACGGGGCAGATGGAAATCCCAACGCCATGGGTTCTGGAGTTGAATCCAATGGTTGGAATACCTACCGATACGTCACGTACACGGAATACTCACCAGACTGGGGCCGAGGTACTTCAGCGAATCCCCCGCCACGGATCAGTTCGTTCCGGAATCCAGCCAATGACGCCTATTTCTGGGACGGCTCGGGATGGTTCAGCCTGGGGTACCAAAATCAGTATCTGCCGACCGGCCTCGCCGGGCGGCATGAGCGGAACAATCCAAGCAGCCCGCTGGATATGACCGACGGCTATACCAACATCGCATTTCTGGATGGACATGTCGCGCTCTATGCACGATCCAAGCTTCCGCAGTCCCAGGTTACGGCCCCAGGCGCGTTGTCACAGGACGGGGCCATGCAGGGAATTCCCAAGCAGATGATCGCACCACCGTGGTTTAACATGAATTATGACATTATGGCCGGAAATTGACGAGTGGTCAGGAGGTTGAACAGATGGCAACCGCCCCATGGAAGCAGCGATAAGCACCGAGGTCCACTTCTCCAAGGCCGATATTCGCACCTTATCACCCAACGGATTTTATCCGCCGGGTTATTTTCTTGATTCCGTCCTTTAGCCTGTAACCAGGCTACGCCTGTCGGGATATAGGTTATCCGGGAGACACATCGGCGCAATGTGGACCGCGACTCGACGCGTTCAAACATCTGGGACAACCACCCTCCGCTTGATTTCGCAACCAAGTATCATCAGTCGGTAGCGGCAGACGAGAAACGATAAACTCCCGACCGTGCCTTGATCAACCTTGCCTGGATCTGCATGAGCGCTCAGGCATTTCGATTTATATTTTCGCCGCGTTCGTTGAAACGATCACGCAGGCGATTAAATGATATCCCTTTTTGTTATGCCACCATCAAAGAATTGCAAGAAATCGCTGCCATATTGCAAACAGTAATGAGCGGCATGCGTTAGGCTTGAGATGTTGAGCTCCTGCCGTGATCGGTGGAACAATGGTTCTCGTGGCGCATGTACACGGGGGAGATTTTGCTGGCGCGGCGTTTTCAGGAGAGTTGCATGGGCACTACTTTCAATGGATATTTAAAGGAAACATCCAAGGCATGGGCAGGGCGGGGTTCGGCTCGGGCAAAGCTGCTAATTCTGGCGACGGGAACGGCCTTGGGTTTGGCATTTCCCGCTTTTACGCGAGCTGCCGCAGTGACATTATCCGGGAATCTCAACAGTACGATTAACGCGGATACAATGGGGCTTGGCGTGCAGTGGGATCCTTATGACTATCAGCCGTCAGCATCCGACTGGAACACCATCATTCAGCGGCTTAATTACATGGATCCCAGCTTCATTCGTGACATGAACGACAGCGGCAGTTCAACGGACACGCGCATTCTGGCCTGGGCCCAACAGCACAACAGCAAGGTTATCCTTGGCACCTGGACGCCCAGCCCGCTCAATGGGACATCGTCTCCCTCAACGATCTCAATTACATCCTGGGCGAGCAGTACGGCCCAATATGTGGCGGGTCTTAACCATCAGTACGGCAATGTCATACACTATTACAACTTTATCAATGAACCGCAGCACATTCCCATTGCCACATGGTCGAATATGGCCAACGCACTGCAGACGGCGTTCGCGAATGCCGGTTTAGGCAATTCCGTGCAGGTGATCGGTCCGGACACATACGGCGATCCCGGGTCAGGCACCGCTTCGAGTTCCACATGGCCATTGCTTCAGGCGGTTGCCCAGAATCAGGCCGCCGGCTCAACCGCCCCCGGCATGATTGACATCCACTGGTATCCTGGGAGCAATAGTGAAGTGACCAACGGCAACATCCAGCCGGCGCTTGTGAAGGAAAAGCAGATGGTCACCTCCGCCGACCCTGCCGCGGCCAATAACCCATTTGTTGTCAGCGAAGCGGGGCTGAATCAAGGCGTGAACCAATATGACCAGCAACCCGCAGTCACAACATTCAATTACGGTGTTATGATGGCTGATTATGCGGTGCAGGTATTCAACGCGGGATGGAATGGAATTTCCGCATGGGATATTGACGATGCCATGCACGTGGATAATGGACAACCGGCTACCAATCCACCGGGGCCCAATACCCTCAAAGTGTGGGGTTTCTGGAACTCGCAGGGCGCGGCCATGAGAAATCCCTCGGCATTTGACATTCGTCCATGGTTTTACACGTGGTCTCTGATGTCGCGCTTATTCCCCAGCGGTACCGCGATTGCCGGAAGTTCCGTACCGACGAACTTGCGTAATTTTCGTATGCTCACCGGCACACGCATAGTCAATGGAAAATCCGTCATCAGCATAGAACTCGTCAATGACGGTTCCAGCGCCGAAAACATTCTGATTAAAATTCCCACCGTGACCACGCCCGTCAACTTGACCCAATACTCTTATTTTCAGAATTACATGCCGGTGGATGCCAACGGTTTTGCAGTACCATCGGAGGTATTCAATCAGGTGAATCTCAGTAATGGACTGCAGATCAACATGCCGGCCGATGGGGTAATGTTTCTCACCGATGCCCCAGTGCCCGAACCCGGGTCGTTGAGTCTGCTTCTGCTTGCCGGTTCGGCCATAATGGCAAGGCGATTGCGATATCGGTCGATGGCCGGTCAGCTATAAGCCCAAGTCTTGCGCGATGGATCGGTTAACCCCGGGAGAAATGCTTGAGTTGGGCACCATTGCCGGAACAACTTAATGCCACACGCCCGGGTCCCGGTGCGCAGTCAATTCCGCAACCCCGGCCGCAACGGCAAGGGTTTGCTGCGCAACAATGCGTGTTGCCACTGCTGGGAAAATTTTGCAAACGGTTGCCACACTTCAGGATTACGCTGGCGCCCTGGGTGCTCGGCATGCGGCAAAATGACCATTTCGACGGGAGATTTAATTTCATTAAGTGCGGCCAACACGTCCGGAGGCGGGCAGGTTTCATCAATAAGTCCGACACTGGCCAGGACCGGACAACGGATGCGGGTGACAAAATTTGCCACATCATAATAGCGACTGGTTTGGCGCACCTGCCGAGGGTTTTTGCCTTGCACCTGGTTAAACCAGTAAGGCCAGCTTGGTTTGCACCCATCGAGCGGAGCTAACATATTACAGCCCGCCGGAGCCTGAACGATTGCGGCAGAGATACCGGCAGGATGCAATCCGGCGAGCATAAGCGTCTGAAGTCCGCCCTGGCTTGAGCCGATAACCAGAAGGGTCTTGCCATTCCAGTATTTACTATGATGCAGATACTGCAAAGCCCGGTAGCAGGATAGATACATGCGTAAAAAGTAGCTTGTGTCCGGATGGGTATTTCCAATTGCGGGATAATCGTTAAGCGGGCCAGCGCTGATCTTTTCATAAAAGCCCGCCGGCCTGGCAATGGGCAGATCATGGGCTGAAATATTAAGCGCCAGCCAACCGGATTTCGCATAGTGGGTAACCCAACTCTTATCAAGCGGATAAACTCCCGCCCACTGCAGGATAAGTACCGCCGGGAATGTCTTACCTTTTGCAGGCCGCGCCAACTGACCGCGGATAAGCGACCCCTTGATGTTATTCATGTGAATATGCCAATATTTCACCCCCGGAACATCGGAACTTTCGCCTTTCAATTGGATGTTGACGGGAATTCTTTCGAGTCGGGCAATTTGTTTTTTCCAGAATGGCCAGAATTTTTTTGGACACTCCGCCGCTGGACGGATTTTTCGCGGATCAGCCACGGCACCGGCCAGTTCACGAAACGCGTGGTGCCTTCCGCCGCCAGTAACCACCAGAAGCAGCGAGCCAGGTGCCGTAAAAGTGGCCCCTACCGCGCTCACGTCATGATGAAACACCAGCGGCCCGTGACTGACCACCGTCCAATCATTACGCAAAACCTTGAACGCCGCCCGCGGCGGCGCTCCATGCCCGTGGAACACTATCTTCCAATCGACACTCTGACCGGTACGATAGACGCCACCAGGCACATTAGAAGAGATGGTGAATGCAGCACCATGGGACATATTGGTGCAGCATGCCATGAGCACTGCCGCACCGAGAACCATAATGCATCTGCGCCAAAAAGCCCGATTGGAACAAGATTCCGTCATAACACGTCCTTTCTTTTGCTTCCCGGTTTGACCCACTGCCCACTGGCGCAGACGTCAAACTCCATTTCATATATTCCCGATGCATCCGTTACCGCCGGGGCCGGGAATCAGCATCGCCATTACAACCTGTGAGGCCGATCAATTCCAACTGAATTCTCAGCAACCCCAACATGCAAGTTGCCGGATCGCCGGCAAGTCAGCAACGCCGCCGATGCTGGCTGAAGGATTATCGTAAAGATGTGGTTGTGAGACGTAAGCAACTTGCTGGTGGGATAGCCCACCGGCCGACCGTCCGTGGTGTCATCAAATGTCACCCCCCCAAATCGCAAATGGTTTTCTGAAGAAATACCGGGCGCGGAAAAAACCTGCAGCTTACCGTTCCGGCTGGCCAGCAACCGCAAGTGGACCGCAACCGCTCTACGAACATGCTTGTTAATAAGTACCACCCGAACGGTGCGATGGTCATCCTGCGCCGCCCAGATGTTGACCAAGTCATCCGCCACGCCGTGCTGAAAAACAGAAATCAGGTGACCCTCTTTCTGCATTGCTTGAGCAAAAATCCAGAGCGCATAGTACAGGGGAGCCACGGCCACACGCCGGTGGTGGAATGAGAAGGGCGCGTAACAGCCGGCCATGTGGAAATTGATGCCGGCAGCACCGGCACTGGCAGTTTCAAAGAGCGTATCGAGCCCCCAGAGTGCGGAAGCCATGGTATTGCTGACACCGGCCTTGCCACCGCCGTTGCAGGAGTTCGCCTCGCCCCATCGCACCGGAATACGGTAGGGTCTGGCAAGCTTGATAACAGGTTGCAATAAGGTGGAAAACAGAGTGGAACTGGAAGGCTGCAAAAGATGGCGAATACTGGGATACATCGCCGAGGCTTTGTCCTTGCTCTTGATTTCCAACGGGTAGTAATGATAGGTTGCAACGGCCAGATTCTGGTGTTCAAGAGAGATAAATCGGCTGGCATCGACGCTCTTTAGCCAACCGCAGCACATCGCGGGGCCTGCCAGCGGAATATTCCATCCGTCTGTTGCATGTATGGCGGAAACATATCGGTTAAAATTCCGGATATAATCAGCAAAAGACCAGTTTCCGGGCCGATAATGATCCCAACTTGCATAGCCATCCGGCTCGTTGCCGATCTCAAAGGCCATGATAGAACCCTTTGGAAAGCCATTCTCAGCAGCGCGCACCCATTGGGCGGCCAATGCAGGTCGATTGCAAGCCAGATTTAACCCCAAAATCAGCGGGCAATGAGTTCTTTGCTGTACCGCGCCGAGATCATGGATAAATCGTGGCGTAATATTGAACGTTGCCTTGGATGGTTTTGGAGAGACGGCGGGGAGATTCCAGATGGAAACATCCTCCGAATTTCCGCCAATTCGCAACACCGGCGGCCCAATGAATGCGGCCAAATTATTCATCATCTGACTAAAAAGCCGCCGGTTACCATTTTTTGCACCGGTAAGATATCGTACTTGCGAATACTCAATTGACAGCCCAAGAAAATGCGGTGGCAGCGATTTCGTTTTCCAGATCGCCGGACGAACCACAACATGTAAACTTTCTTTTATGGACGCATTTCCCGCAATTACAGATCCGGCGGTGAGCAACAGCACGCAGGCAGCCACAGCATAAGTCGCACCAGCCTTAGACAGGCGGTAGATTGCCTGCCGACGGATGGCATCGCCTTTGCGGGCATACGGATTGTCACAACGCGTTGCAATATGGCTTGATACCTTGTTAAGAGTTGTTTGTTGGTTGGACGCAGCACTGATGCGCATGGCTTTGAACATAAAAATCCTCATCAACCCGAACGCACCCGAAACAATGGCGTGAACCCCGCTTCGACGTGCCGTCACGTTTAGCAACTATAACAGCCGCAATAATCGATTTCTCGCATAATGGACATTATTTCTTGCAGCGGGAGACGGGGCAGGTTCGGCATGAGATTTAATCGCTTCCGAGCTTTCGTTTCAAATTTCCTGGCGTGAGTCCCGTGATTTTTTTAAATGTGCGACACAGCCGGTTGGCGTTG
>JAJZDN010000027.1 GCA_021805985.1 Planctomycetota bacterium
TGAATTTTTTACATCCACCGTTTTATGCCTGGCATGAGCGCCATTTCGCAACCGTGTGAGCATGTCCGCAATCGTATCGGTCATGATGTCCTCTTGATTCTGCTTTCGCCGTTCAAATCCAACACTTCAATATACCAGTTCGACTTACCAGGAACTCTTTCTCATTCCCGGAATTTTGCCGTCGGACGCCAGTTGCCGCAGCATAATACGTGACACCCGGAACTTCCGGTAATAGCCACGACGCCGACCCGTCAATTCGCACCGCCGCGCCAACCGCGTGGCACTGGAATCACGCGGCAGCTTCGCAAGAGCCACGTAATTCTTTTCTTTTTTGAGCTTCCGCCGCAATTCGGCATACTGCTCAACCAAAGCCTGTCGTTTTTTAAACCGGTTTATCCACGCTGTTGTTGCCATATTCTACGCCTGACTTAAAAACTCTTAATACCTGTCTATTCTTCACAACCGCTGACATCAGCGGCCTGTGGCATCCTGCATAACACCGAATCAGCCGGCCTTACGCGCTTTCGACTCTTCCTGATCATGCTGGAATGGCATACCGAGAAACTTCAACAATGCCAATCCACTCTTATCATCGCGGGCCGTTGTCACGATGGTGATGGCCAAGCCCTGATGGAAGGTAACGCGGTCGGTTTGCACTTCCGGAAACACCGTCTGTTCGGTGAGGCCAAGGTTATAATTGCCCTGGCCGTCGAACGCGTTGGTTCTCAAACCCCGGAAATCCTTCACGCGCGGGATGGCCAGCGTGATTAACCGATCCATGAATTCCCACATGCGTTGTCCACGCAAAGTTACTTTGGCACCGATTTCCATACCCTGCCGCAACTTGAAGTTTGATACGCTCTTGCGAGCCTGGCAAACCACCGCCTTTTGGCCGGCGATCTGTGTTAATTCCTTGATCGCTGCTTCGAGCCGGGGCTTTTCGGTAATCGCTTTGCCCAAGCCAGCGCTGATCACCACTTTGGTGATGCGCGGGATGGCCATACGATTTTTGATTCCCAACTCTTTGGCCAGAGCCGGGGCGATTTCTTCGTTGTAGCGCTTAAATAACCGCGGCGAGTAGCCGTCGGGAAAAGCCTGGGCCTTACCGGATTCTACCACTTCAGCGGAAGATTCCTTTTTTGCGCCGGCCTTCTCCGCTTTCTTTGCGGATTTAGCGGCCTTGGCGGCCTCAATTTGTTCCGCAGTAGGAGCAGACTTTACTTTTTTTTCTTTTTCTTCTTTTGCCATAATTTCCATACCTCTGTATTTTTTGTTTTATCCGGTGGTTGGCTTAAGCTCGGCCAACAACGCCCAGATCTGCGCCGGTTTTGGCCGCAACGCGGTGCTTCTGTCCATCGCGCACCACAAACTTGACCCGGCAACCTTTATTGGTGGTTGGATCAACCGGTTGGACCTTGCCTAACGCCAACGGAGCCGGCTTTTGGATGCGCCCGCCCCGACGGTTGCGCTCGGTGGGCCGGATATGCTTCCATTTGACGTTAATGCCCTCTACCAGCACGAGCTGTTTATCGGGATATACCGCCAACACTTTGCCCGTGCGGCCACGATCGGCGCCCGAGCGAACCATTACCAGATCATCTTTGCGTATACGTGCTGCCATAATTCAGACCATCCTTCAACGGCACTTTGCGCCGCTTTAAACTACTTCGCTGGCCAGCGATACAATTTTCATAAAGTTCTTTTCCCGCAGTTCTCGGGCGACCGCCCCGAAAATGCGTGTGCCGCGCGGGGCACTTTCATTATCCACCAGAACCGCGGCGTTACGGTCGAAGCGAACATAGCTGCCGTCCGCACGTCGGATCGGCTGGCTGGTGCGGACAATGACCGCTTTAGCAACCTCGCCCTTCTTTACATCGCCATTGGGCATGGCCTTTTTCACAGCCACGACAATCAAATCACCGACATTAGCGGTTTTGCGGGTAAATTTTCCGCGTGCCGTCGAGCCGCCGAGGACTTTAATGCACATGACCTGCTTGGCCCCTGTGTTGTCCGCGACATCAAGTCTTGTCTGTTGTTGAATCATGTTTCACCAGTCCGTTAAGGTCCAGCCGTTTCAGCAACGGCGGGAAAAATTCCATAAACTCTGTTAAGCCTGACCCACCGGAGCGGAGGCCTCTGCATCCTGCTTGCGCCGCTCAAACATCTGCGACGCTTCACCGGTAATAGCCGAGAGATCAATCTGTGGCCCGCGGGTGACAATACGAACCAAGCGGTAAGACTTGGTTTTGCTGTACGGGCGGCACTGCATGACTTCTACATGATCACCGATATGGCTTTCATTTTTTTCGTCATGCACATGCAGAACGGTTTTGCGTTTGATGTACTTGTTGTACTTGGAATGCCGGGAGAGATATTCAAAAACCACTTTGCGGGTTTTATTGACCTTATCCCCGGTTACCATACCAACAATGCGCGAACGCAGCACGCGAGAGGGTTTCTGTGTTGTATTGTTTTCACTGGTCATATTATATCCTGCTGACAAAATTACAACTTAACTCGCCTGGCCCTGGAGGCTTCGCTGATGCACAAGCGTGCGGATACGTGCTATTTCCTTCCGGTTCTTCCGGAAGAGCGACGTATCTTTCAGACCGCCATTAACGCGCTGTACGCGTAAATCATACATACTTCTCCGCAGTTCGGCCTCACGGGTCTTCAACTGCGTCTCATCGAGCTTCCGAAGCTCATCGAGCATTTGCTTAGTTTTTGTTGCCATGCGTCACCTTTGCCTGTCCGCTTACGTATTACATTGTGTGGCGGCGTTGCACAAACCGGGTACGAACCGGCATTTTGCACGCCACGCGGGAAAACGCCCGCCGCGCCACAGTTTCATCCACACCGGCGATCTCAAACATCACCGTACCGGGTTTCACTTCCGCTGCCCAGAATTCAGGTTCACCTTTTCCGGTTCCCATTCGGGTTTCCAGCGGCTTTTTGGAAAAGCTCTTGTGCGGGAAAATCCGGATATACACCCGTCCTTCACGCGCCAGATAATGGCTGCAGGCCATACGGCCGGCTTCAATCTGCCGGCCGGTGATGCGGCCTGGCTCCAGCGATTGAAGAGCATATTCACCGAAGCTTACCTTGTTGCCTCGGGTGGCATTGCCCTTCATGATTCCGCGCTGTTGTTTGCGCCATTTTACTCGTGCCGGCATCATCGCCATGCTTATTACTCCTCATACCCGTTTGACACCGCAAACAGGTCTAACACTTATAACTTCCAGCATCACCGACGACGTGGCCGCCGGGGTGCACGACCCGCTCCGGCTGCTTCTGCAGCGGCATCGAGATCGGCATATAAACCACGATAGATCCAGACTTTAATGCCAATGACACCATAGGGGGTTTGGCAATGCACCAGTCCGTAAGAAATACTCGCCTGCAAGGTGTGCAGCGGGATACTTCCGGAAATGTGCTTTTCTACCCGGGCAATTTCAGCACCGCCGATGCGGCCTGAAACTTGAATTTTGATACCCAGAGCACCGGCGTTCATCGCGCCTTCCGCCTTCTGCTTGAGCACCCGGCGGAACGAGGCCCGCTTTTTCAACTGCTCAGCAATACCTTCGGCTACAAGCTTGGCGTCCCGGTCTGGATTGCCAATTTCGGCGATTTCCACCTTCACCTTGCGGCGGGTAAGGTCTTCCAGGGCATCGCGGAGTTTATCCACTTCCGCCCCCTTGGGCCCGATGACCACGCCGGGCCGAGCGGTATGCAGAATTACTTTCAGCTCTTCGCGTGTGCGCTCAATTTCCGTGCGCGCTACAGCAGCATATGGCGGCTTACGATTAAGCCGTTCATCCACGAATTCACGAATCTTCTGGTCTTCCACCAGCAACTCACCAAAGAGTTTCTTGGGTGCAAACCAGCGGCTGGACCAGCCTTCGGTTATCCCGGTTCGAAATCCGATTGGATTAATCTTCTGACCCATGTTTACCTCTTCACTGCCGGGCTTTTGCTAATCGCGAGCACCGGATTGGGTATTTCCGCCTGACCTTACCCCGGTCTGGCATACATTACACGTTTATGCCGCCTTAGCTTTCGCGGCGCGCGGTTTGCGCTTATTTTTTTTACGTTCAACCAGAGCCTCCGCCCGCTGCTGGGCACCTTCGTCCACTCCAATGGTGATGTGGGAGGTACGTTTGAGAATGCGATAGCTCTTGCCGCGATCCTTGGGCATCATGCGTTTGGCAATCGGGCCTGGATCACAAAACGATTGTGAAACGTAAAGATCCCCGACATCCACCTGCTTTTCATCCGCACTGGCGACCGCCGCCTGCAGGACCTTCCCTACCATGATCGCGGCCCGCTTTTTGGAAAACTTCAACAGATTAAAAGCCTCATCCACCGGCTTGCCGCGAATGAGATCCGCAACCAGTCGAGCCTTACGCGGCGCGATTTTGGCGAATCGCCATGTTGATACAAAGTTAGCCATATCCAAATCCTCTTTGCTTTGCCGAAAAGCCCGGACAAGATTTTCTTGCCCGACCGTTTAGCGATCAAGCCCGTATCAGGCTGCTTCTTCCTTCTTGACCATCGTATGCCCTTTGAAGGTGCGCGTTGGCGCAAATTCGCCGAGCTTATGGCCTACCATGTCCTCAGTAATAAACACGCGTACATGGGTCTTGCCGTTATGCACCATAAAGGTGTGGCCGACAAAATCCGGCACAACCGTGCTGGCGCGGGACCAGGTTTTGATCGCATCCTTAGCGTTGCGCTCATTAAGCCGGTTGACCTTCTCCAGCAGGTGATACGCAACAAACGGGCCTTTTTTCGAGCTTCGACTCATGAATTCCTCGCTCTATCGAGCAACTTTCATCTATCCGGGCCGCACCAGCACGCCCGGAACCTACAATCTTGTTACACCTTAACGTCTACGCAGAACCGATTCACCATAACGCACAGTCATGCGGCGACGCATAATTTTGCTGGAAGAATTCTTCCGCGGATTACGGGTTTTTCCACCCTTGGCCGGCACGCCCCATTTGCTTACCGGATGGCGACCACCGCCAGAACGACCTTCACCACCACCCAGCGGATGGCTTACGGGGTTCTGCGCCACGCCGCGCACACTCGGGCGGATACCGCGATAACGCATGCGGCCGGCCTTACCCCAACGGATATTAAACCAGTCCGCATTGCCGATTTGCCCGATGGTGGCCCGGCATTTCCAGTTAATTTGCCGGACTTCACCGGAAGGCAACTGAATGGTGGCATGGCCGGCGTCTTTACCGATCAGCCGCGCCACACCGCCGGCGCTTCGGACAATTTGTCCGCCTTGGCCAGGCTTCATTTCAATATTATGAATTTCAATACCCACTGGGACGATTTCAAGAGGCATCGCGTTGCCGGGAGTTTTTTCAATGTCAGGCCGGGTTCCGCTTTCAATAGCGTCACCGACTTTTACACCCTGAGGTGCCAGGATATAGCGTTTTTCACCGTCGGCATATAGCAGCAGTGCAATAAATGAGCTGCGGTTGGGATCATATTCAATGGATCCAACTTTGGCTGCAATACCATCTTTGTTGCGCTTAAAGTCAATGCGACGATAAAGCTGTTTATGGCCGCCGCCAATGTGCCGGCAGGTAATCCATCCGCGATGGTTGCGTCCGCCGGTTTTCACCTTGGGTTCGGTCAGCGATTTTTCCGGCTCATTGCGAGTCAATTCGGCAAATGCGTTGACGGAGCTGAAGCGTCGTCCCGCGGAAGTCGGTTTGTATATTTTAATTGGCATGATTCACTCACTGATCAAAGCCACCGGCATCGGCGGCATAAATTCCTGATCCAAACTGTTACCGTTCAATATATTTCGATCTTTTCATCCGCATGGACTTTCACGATCGCCTTCTTCCAGGAAGGCGTAATTTTTTCGCCCGTTTTGGTGCGCTTCGGCTTGCCCGCCACCACCACAGTTCTCACCGCTTCAACATGCACGTGGTAAAGCGACTCAATCGCTTTTTTGATAAGCCCCTTATCCGCACGGTCATCTACCTCAAAGGTATAGCTGTTGCGGGTATTACCAAAATGGGCGGTTTTTTCCGTTACCACAGGCCTGCGGATGATTTCGGTTAATTCAAGTTCCATGATTTACGTCCTGTTTCTTTTACCTTACTTCGGACCATCGCCAAGCCGCTGTTACGATTTCTTTTCCGCCGGTTTGGCGGCATTGAGAACACCCTCAAGTGCATCACGCGTCATCAGAAGCGTTTGCGACTGGAGAATGTCATACGCATTAAGTTCGGCCGCCGGCTTAATGGTGGCCGTTGGAATATTACGCGTTGATTTTAATAAATTCTGATCCACGCCCACCGGAGCAATCAACACCGTGCGTTCCACCTGCATGGCGAGAAGCACTTTGGTCATTTCTTTGGTTTTACAGGTGGGTACAGTGAGTTGATCGAGAATTTTGAGCGTATTGGATTGAATCTTAGCAAGAATGGCGTTATTGCGGGCCAGGCGACGTTGTTGAATCGGCATGGACTGACGGAATTCGCGTGGCTTTTTGCCAAACGCCATACCGCCGCCCTTCATGACGTTGGTCCGCAGATTACCACGACGGGCGTTGCCAGTGTGCTTCTGGGCATACAACTTTTTCGTCGAGCCGGCTACTTCGCCACGGCCTTTGGTCGCAACAGTTCCCTGACGCAAATTAGCATGGTACATCACCACTGCCTGCTTAAGCAACGCCGGGCGAACAGTGCCTCCCAACAATGCTTCATCAAGGGAGAACTTGGCCACTTCCTGGCCTGTTTGGTTATATATGGGCAATTCAATCATGAGCCATCACCTGATTCTACCGGGCCATGGCTTTTCAGCCGGCCCGTATGTATCACACGTTGTTAACCAGCCACCGGAATTTTCTTGGTCTTCGCCTTACGGACAAATACCAAGCCGCCATTAGCGCCCGGTACAGCGCCCTTAATCAGCAGCAAATTTTTTTCTTTATCCACGCCCACCAAGGCAAGATTCCGGGCCGTCACCTGTTCCACGCCCATGTGGCCAGCCATCTTCTTACCTTTTTTGATACCACGACCGTGGCCTCGCGGAGCCTGACCGCCGCCGATACCGCCCGGCGAACGGTGCTTACGCTCCGTACCGTGCGAGGCTGGCTGGCCGCCGAAGTTCCAACGCTTCATAACGCCCTGGAAGCCTTTACCTTTGCTGGTGCCTACAACATCCACCCATTTAATGGCGTCAAATGTGGAAACATCCAACGTAGCGCCGGCGGCTACAGTGGGTTTTTCAGTCAGGCGTACTTCACGGAAGAACCGTTTGGCGGTGGTTTGACCAGTCTTTTTGCAGTGACCGACAATCGGCTTGGTGCTGCGACGGTCTTTGATGTCTTCAAAGCCCAGCTGAATGGCGTTGTAGCCATCCTTGCCTTCTTCGGTTTTGACCTGTGTTACCACGCATGGACCGGCCTGGACAACCGTGACCGGAATGATCGTTCCGGCGGCGTCATAGACCTGCGTCATACCGACCTTGCGGCCAAGTAATGCAGCCAATAGATTATTGTTACCATTATCGCTCATGGCATACCTCTGCCGTCGTTACGCTCATCTGGGAACCCGTTATCCGTCCGGCGAGCGGACGATGTCAGGTTCTCCCGGATATCCCGTCCGGCCACACCGAAACGCTTAACGCGTCCCGATAACACCGGCTCTGCGAGGCAAGACCTGCGAACGTTCCACAAGAACATTGCAACCGGCTTGCCCGAGATCACTCAGGTGGCGATGAACGACGGAATTTAACCGTTTCATGCCGCGTGAAGTAAAAACCCCGATGGGGCCTTGCTTACGCCTTGATCTTTACGAACACACCCGCGGGCACCACCAAGCGGTTTAAGGCTTCAATGGTACGGGGGGTGGGTTCCATAATTTCAATAACCCGCTTATGGGTGCGGATTTCAAACTGTTCGCGGCTCTTTTTGTCAATATGCGGAGACCGCAAAACAGTAAATTTTTCAATGCGGGTGGGCAGCGGAATAGGACCAAACACCTTGGCGCTGGTCCGTTTGGCATGGTCTACAATTTCCTTGGCGGAAGAGTCCAACGCCCGGTGATCGTAGGCTTCCATACGGATGCGAATTCGTTCATGTGGGGCTGCTGCTGACATACTTATCCTGTCCGTTGTATCCGCTTTACCCGCGTCTTTTCCAATTCAGTTCATGCGATAAACCAATGGTTTACGCTGTAATTTCCACTTGCCCGTCCGGCGGATTTCATCCACCGGTCAAAGCCAAGATTCGGTAGTATACCTATTTGCCATTTCATGTCAAATATATTTCAAGGCCAATGGCAGAACGCATAACGAGCGTGGCAATATTCCCCCCCCGCCCGTCCGTGCCGATGTACTTCACAAGGCCGCCGGCTCTCCCGGTGGTGGAACGCACCTCGATCGCACTCCGCTGCCGCAAGGAGCCTGTCCAAGTAATGGCCGGGATTGCGATGGGCTTTTTGCCCCCCTGCGGCGCTGCCGTGCCATCGTGTTAAGGTGCGCCACCATCGGTACTTGTCGAGCACCGTACGATAATCCGGTGGTTGATCCAAAAGGGACGCGTCCGGAATCTATTTCCTCCACACCGGCTGCGGTGGGGGCGGATACGGATGCAGGACCTCCATGTGGACCGGTTTCGGCACGGGATTTCTATCCAAATCGAGTATAAGTGGATCCGAGGCACGAGATAACGCTCAGCGATTCTTTGCAGCCTTGCGAATATCTGCCAAACTCGCTTTTCCGGTTTTTTTCCGCATGTAGCCTACTGTGGCATTCGGGGAAAATTCCGGAATCGGCTGCGGCAAGTTCTTGTTCCGCGCGTCACTTCGCTTCCCCTCAATGCGACCGGTCTTCGGTGCGCCTCGGTCACGGTGACGCCGGTCCAGCCCGGGCTCTTTCATGGCATACCCTTTCTCAATCGTAAAACATATGCATGGATACGAATACGTGCTACCTATCGCAACCGCCACATGGTGCAATGCGGCGTTCAGGTGTCAACGGACTCAACCAAAACGACGGCCAGGCACGCCGTATGAGGAAGTTCGCGGTCTACTTCCATGCCATAGCGAGATTGGCGATGAACCGGAGTTATTTCAGGCCTTTGGATTCATCAGATAGCCCCTTGTTCGCCCGTACGGTTAATCTGCGCTTCAAGTGTCGCCAACGTCGTGAGTATTTCGTCGAACCCTTTCGGCTCAGTAAGGAACATATCCCGCATTGCCTGGTAATCGCGCCGCAGCGCGGACAATCTTTTAGGTGGTGGAACCAAGCGGAATGTGCCGGGCTTCGCCTGCTCGTAATTTGCCCAAGCACTGCCAAAGAACTGGCTCTTCCAACTCACCACTCGTGCGCGCAGGTCGTTTCGGTTGACAGCTTTACCGGAGATCGGATGTTGCGAGAGTGCCGCCATATCGGCGTAATGACGCGATAGCCTGTCAGGGATTGGCTTTTCCGCCGGCCGGTAATATTCCATATGCAGGATCGTCGCCTTCTCCCAGAAACTTCGCTCCACTTCCAAGGCTATTACTTCGCAACGCCAATCGGCAAACGCCCCAAGAAAGATATCAGCGATCCAAGGCCTTACCGAATGACGACCGATCGGTTGCTGATCAGTCAGGGATCCGAATTCCAACTTGACCGAGCGCCGCAGGTAGTGGAAGCCCGGCACCTGTGAAGAAGGGTAGTGTAAAAGAAGCACCGGGGACTGCGTGTGAGCATCCGTCTGAAATTCAAACCACGCGCGATCGCTTTTTCCCAGCACCTTGGTGGCCGCCGCTTCCAGCACCGGACCGATCCGGTTTTGCACGGCGCTGCTGCACGCCGATTCCGCTTTCTTCATCCATTTGCTGGTTTGGTTGCGACTGATACCCACGGGAGGGAGTTTCAGAAAATCGGGCGACAACGATAAATCTATGTCCTCGGAAAATCGTTCAATGACGCCAAATACTTTCGAAAGAGAGGTTCCACCTTTGAAAACCAGACTGTCCGAAAATTCCGACTCGAAGAGCACGCCCAGCAACCAACAAACCCAGAAGTCTTTCTCCATAATGACAGGTGACAGGCCTCGCCGTGTTGCCGCCTGCTCGACATAAAGCCGGCGCTCCTCCGCCGGTAAGGTAAGGAAGCTCAGACTCATGGATTTCCCCCCGCAAGCTCACGAAAGATCGGATGCATCCATGCAGGTGCCAGAGACAGATCATTAAGCAGTTCACGGCGCTGCTTGGCCGGGAGGGTTTGTTTCAAGTGCTCCCGGTGCTGCTTGGTTATGTGTTCTTCGCCCATGGCTCGCAATGCCTGAATTAAAAGACCACTCAATCTTCCTGTTGCAGCCATATTCCGCGCGGTTGTCCGCCGCAACTGGATCGTGGTCGATCCGATCTTCACGGTTCGCGTCGGGCCATCGGTTAGGAACACCGCTTTGGCTGGCACTTGCTTCGAAAGCCCCAAGGTGTTGGCCGCATACGCTCCTGCAGGCTGAATACGCGTGTGGTCGCGTGTCGCCAAGGCCATGGCCACGGCCTGGGCAGAGGGGGCAAGCGCTCCCAGCACCAGGTGCTTTTTCGGAAAGTCATACACGCCGCGCGCTAAACGTCGGATGATCCCTTTGCGGGCCAACCGATGAAGCGCCAGATCAACCGCCTGGCGACTTGCGAGGTCCAGAAAGTCCGCCGGGACAATGACGCAGCCATGCCCCCTTCTTTGAATCGACGTCTGGATGCGGTATTCAACGGAATGCAAGGATCTTTTCTTCGAAATCACGTAAGGAATATTAGCATGTTTTTCTTACAAGATCAAGCGGTATTTCTCGCCCGCTACACGAGCGTGATCGGCACCAGAACACCCATACATCAGAGCAAATAATTACAGGCGAGTGACGCACTTCGTCCCGAAACAAGTGTGTCTGGCACCGCTTTTTTCTAACGCCCCCCGAAGTTGACCACCACCTTGCGGTTTTACTCAGAAGTCAGCACAAATAGATCGTGCGCCCGCGCTGGGCAATCCTGGCCTTGTCGGTGCCTAGCGAAAGACGGGTCAAGACAGGTCAAGATTCTTGACTTCCCACGCCGTCTCACATAATATCAACATATCAACAGCTATGCCGGTGACCGTGGAGATATCGAATTATGTCTACAACCTTACAAACACTTCACTTGGCCGGCAAGGATTTTGTGATACCCGAGAGGCGGGAGTATGAGCGTCTGGCGAGGCGTCACAGTGATCCGCGTTCCGGGGAACCGGGCGTTGTGGGAGACGTGCCATTGCCGGCTATGCCGGACAAGCTGCCGAACGGTAATTACCCGGCACTGGAAAGGCTGCGTGCGGGCCTGGCGCGAAAGTTGATTACACGGCGCTGGGCTGCCCAGCTTTCACAGGCGGAATTAGCCAAACGTGCCGGCATCCGCGCGGAAACCCTTAATCGCATTGAAAAAGGCAAAGTTACGCCCAGCGTAGCCACCATTGACAAGTTGGATAAGGCGCTGACCCAGGCAGAGCGAGCAATCGTCCGTCAGCATCAAATACCGAATCGTTAATAATCCGCTGCTGCCCTCGACGATGCGGGACGGAGGATATCCCGAGTTATAGTAAACATGTTCCACGCCCACGGAACGATCCTCAGCCACGGACTCCCGCCGCCCGCCGCCGGTGAACGGGATACCGCCGATTGCAGGTACCTGTTCTCCGGTTTCCCAGACTAAATCCGCCCGGGAATGCCGCCGCCGCAAGCCCCCTATCCATCATCCAGCTACGTCCCCGTTCAATTCCTCTTTCCGAGCAGCGCCGACGAAGAGATCGGAGCATAGAAGCCAAGGTTTTATCCGCGTAATCCGCGAAATCCGCGGTCTTTTTTACAATCCCTCTGGGACTGCATATCGCGTGCCGGGATTTCAGGGCGGACCCCATGAAAGCTGCGTCCGCAACGCGACACACGTTTACCATTTCACAAGCCGCCGCTTTTTGTGACCGACCTTGGAATCGACGAATGTCACCCTTTCGAGTTCCACCCTTTCGGCTGCCAGTTTACAAAATGCGCCATAAGCGCAGAGGCCGCCTTGTCATTGGCACAATCGAGAAAAATATCACCGTCGTGGTCGATCCAAGCGACCGGGAAGTTGTTTCCAGCAACGAGAAAAAGGTCGTCGTCCACGCACCACTGTATGGTAAGCCAAAGGAGTAATACGGCCGGTAAAACCGGGCGGTCAGAAGTTTCGCAAAGGACGGCTCCCTGGGCCAAGGGAAGACCAAGCTTTTCCAATCCCTGAATTATGCCTCCGTAACAATCGAGGCCTCACTGACTCTGCATCCAAGTGCCGGATCGGCGCCAGATCCACAGAGCCTCCGCAGACTCATAGAGCCTCAACACCATGGCGAGCACTCGCGCTATGTTACCAATATCCGCCGGAATTGGGAGCTTTATCCCGTTTCCGCTTTGGAATCCAAGCACGTAGGGATCGGGATAGCGCGTGTCGAAGCTGACGCCCATTTTCGTTAGTTGCTCCACAAAGATGCTTTTGTCTATAATCTGCATTAACCAAGCCCTTCTAAGGATTTTTCAAAGCTATTATCGTTACAACTGGAACCGTAATCAACGTCCCGAGCGCCGGTATCACGTTTGGGCATTCTTTGTGCCTTCTTCGTCGGTGCAAGTCGCATAGACAGCCACGGTCAGGGCGATCGCAACCTCGCCGAGCCTTTTCAGGTAATCACTCGGAATCGCCAGCGTGTGGCAGAAGAATGGTGCCATGACGCCAATGTTCAGGTCGATCCGCACATCCTGAGGCAGCCGTGACCGATCACGCAACTCTTCGATCGGAAATATCTTCAGCAGGGCATCGATATGCTCTGCAACTGGTGCCGAACGGGGGCAACCTGAGTCGAGCCGCCAGATCGTCATCGACCAAACACCACCACCCCCTCGCGCGCCACCTCTCTCGTGCGAGATGTCGCAGGTAGGCTTCATCCCCAGCGCCAGGGAAAGCTGCCCGATCGTCGCAGAGACTGAAACCACATCAATCGATACCAGAAGATCGTTCTCAGGTTCAGACATAACAATTCCTCAATCGCAACCGAACGGCCCCAGCCGCGGACGGCCGCCGTCGGTGAACAGGACACCGCCTATTGCAAGTATCTGTGTTCCGATTTCCCAAGCTAAACCCGCCCCGGAATGCCGCCGCCGCAGGGTTCCAAATCCATAATATAGATGCGTCCCCGTTTCACTTCAAAAACCCGATCACTGTACATCGGAGGCCGCCATTTCGTTGCCCGATGAAACTGTTACTGCGTGCCGCGCCCAGGCAAATATCATCGGCCCTTGCGTGTTGCGGTCTTCGTTACCAGTATGCCATTGTATTTGAGCGGTCCAAGCTCCCCTCTCGTGGATCTTGACCTCGCCCGCGTTCACCGGGCCACACGTAGCAGGAAAAATAAGATGGCACTCCCCTCGGCTTTTTCCGCACCCGCTTGTCGTACGTACAACGCAGGTCTCGGGGCGCATCGTTGTTTCATCCCTGATGATTTCAATAAGCGCCCGGCCGCTACCATGCAAAGTAACGCACTTGGATTCCACGGTCCTCATTAATTGCAATGGGCCGCGAGGACGAACAGCCGAAATAGATAAAATTAAGTGGGCGGCAACTGTAGCAAGCGCGAGTGGTGCCATCACAATCGCGAACGAAAGATTAAGCACTGTCGCCCCAATAGCCAAGAAAGCTACCGCTCCCGTAATAGCGGTTACCGATCCTGCTATAGCCATCCTGTAACGTTCATCCGGGCCGGCCAATGGGCGAAAAGGACGAGATGAGACAATTTGATTTATGCCGGGGGCACCACCGTCCTGGGTGCTCGACTCGTGATCCAAACCGCGAACGACACATCCCCACGATGAAATAACAACATGCGTATTATCGTTATTTTGGGAAGCTTGCAGATTTCCACGCAAGTGGAAACTCCGCAGCAAAATCCCACGCGGCGCAGTTGGGTTCTGGTGGATGAGCAGTTGGCCAGCCCATCGACCATTCGCCTTAATCCGCAAAGGACTTCGCCAAGGCGAGAATCTACCCTCGCCGGATGCCAGGGGAACTGCAGATTTTTCTGCAATGGCTCCGACTGTTTTTATGCTGGCGTCGCAGCCCCAGGCGGCTTGCGTGTAGTCACTAAAACTGACCAGTATCTGCGCGTCACCCTCACCCGAAATGCCAATCGTCATCGCGTTAACCGCGCCACAGTTTGTCTGCAGGGGAACGCGCGACACGAACTGCGGCAATCGCTTCGTCAATTGACGCGCCGTGCGAAAGGAGTGCATGCCAATACCAATAACTGCCATCGCTATCAGCAAGAAAATAACGACACCGGCCCACGCGGAATGGTGCCATTGGCCAACCAACTTTCCACTTTCCAAAGCCGTTACTACGGCAAACACAAAAGCCGCTCCGCCTATCCCCATTATTATGGGCGGCAGGAGGCTCCGAGCGGTGCCTCCAATGCGATAGGTTGATTCGAGTTCCGTCATATATCCTTCAGCCACCCGCGCCGTGCTACAAAATACCGCAACGCCAGATTTCCGAACTTGCTTGGATCTATTAGCAGGCCGCCCAAAAGGCCAGTTCTTTCAAAGCGCGGATTCTAACCCGTCCAAATCGGATCGCCAAGCGACATCATGGGAGGTACATCCGCAAAAATAATTACATCACTCCCTCCGGCCAGCGCTGTGTCCCAGCAAAATTCCAGCCCCTCCTGCCCCACACGACCTCGACGCGTACCCCAATTTCCTGCTGCCTCCAGGCAACGCCATATCGTCCATCGCTTCCCTCAACCTATCCGAGTAGCGCATGCAGGAGTCGCAGAGTGTGGAATCCAAGCGTTTATCCGCGTAATCCGCGGTTTTTTTACAGCCTATTTTTGAATTCTAGATACGTCCCCGTTTCTCTTCCCGTATCACCGCGCCGTTTGCCGATAGCGATTTAATAAAATCATCTGGCTTCCACGGGGAGATGACAACATGGCGGAAGAACCCACTCGGGCGATGAATCAAGACATAACGCCAAGACAATTTGTTCACCATCCCTAAGTACTTGTAGTACCCGCCGGGATTGGCTAGCTGCCGGAGGAGGGTCGTCATCTCGACTTCCATGTCGCGAATGCGGCAGCGCCATATGGGAATGACGCCGAAGAGTGCAATCTCGAAGTACGGCGGCGTTATCCGATACCTTACAATGGCCTGCATCAGAAGCTGAGAACCTAATGCACTAATTACAAGGGCCGCAGTAACCCAAAGGATAGTCGGCCAAGAACTCATAGTTGCACCAATAACTTCCGCGTTTCGCCTGAATAAAAACGGTTCAGGCCCGTTTGTTTCGAAGAGGACAGGCCCGGACCATGGCCCCCCACGGACGGACGCGCCATTCCCGCGGAGCGTAATTCTGCCTAACACTAGGGCCCGTTGACCGACTTCGGTAATCGATTATTCCCGACGATCTTTAAGATTGGACCTACCTCAAATAGTAGAAACCACGCCCGGTAAAAAGTCAACGCCTCTACGCCATCTGGCGGGATTTTATGGTTTGGTAGGCGTTGATTACGCGAAGACTTAGCATGTCGGCTTCGGATTCAATTAAGGTGGCACCGGCCATGGTGAGTTTGCGTTTGCGGCTGTCGCGCTCCGCGGCCAATTTCCGCGCGGCCATGGCTTGAAAAAGGCGATCCGGCGTGGCCGTGGGGCCGGCGGCGATGCGATCCAATAATGGGTCGCGCAGCGATACCACCGTCAGCAGGTGCCGATGGCGCAGCAGCACGGCTGCCTCCCATAAATTTTCCGCCAATTGCGGATCATTCAAATCGGTAAACAAAAAGATCATGCTCCGTTTGTTCTGCCGCACGCGAATCGCCGAAGCCAGGGCGGCATAAGACGGGTACACCGGTTCGGCCTGGCAATCCGTCAGGGCGTCAATGACGCGTTGCATGGCGGATGCGGAGCCGGAGGGCTTGATAAAAGTATTCACCGTATCGCGAAAGACTACCGCCCCCACGTGATCATTTTGGCGGATGACAACATGCCCCAGCATGATTGCCGCATCAATGGCGCAATCCAGCATGGTACGTTTGCCCACCGGATTGGCCATCATGCGGCCGGCATCAAGGCACATCAACACATCCTGCCGGCGTTCCACCTGAAATACATTGGTAATTAGCCGCTGATGATGGGCGGAACTTCTCCAGTTGATATCCCGGAAATCATCATCGGGGAGATACTCGCGGAGTTGTTCAAATTCGCGACCGCTGCCTAACATGCGCCGCCGATGCACGCCCATCATGCCTAGGGTGTGATGCCGCCGCAATATTTCAAACCGTCGAATGCCCCGCAGATCAGGATAAATGCGCACGGGGTTCGGTGGCGGCGCACTGATGCGCCGTAAGGCCCAGGGCAGGGCAAATCTCATGCTGATAATGGCGGGTTCAAGTTCCAGTGGGCCGCGGGCAAGCGGGGTAGTTTCAAACGCGGCTAAAACCGATTCCCGCGGCTGCACGCTAACAAGAATGTGGGCGGGTTTTCCAGACAATCCATCCGGCCAAGGTTGCTCCAAGGTAATGATGCAGGCGTTCTTCGAATTATTTTCAACGCGATAAATCAATTTTAACGCGGTGCCCACTTCGCCACGCGCGGGGAATTCCGGCGTTACACGTATCGCGGTATTCTTCAGTAACATCGCATCAACAACAAACAGAATAGCAATCACCATATCCAGGCCCACGGCGATATATAAAAACATCGGGCTAAGCGCAGCGGGAATAAGCAGCACCGAGACGGCTGCGAAACCCCAGATGGTGGCTTTTCCCGGTACGTTCATCGCGGAACCTCAAGCGATTCCATGATCTGTCCCAAAACTTCCATTTTGCGCATGCCGGCCACTTCCGCATCGGCGGAAAGCGTGATGCGGTGGGCCAGCACCGGCTCGGCCAAGCGGGCGATATCATCCGGCGTGACAAAATCGCGGCCATGAATCAGCGCCCAGGCCTTGCTGCAGGTAAGCAGGGCGATTGAAGCCCGCGGTCCGCCGCCCAGCACAATGGATTCATGCTTTCGCGTGGCCCGTACCAGCGACATGAGATATTCCAGAATGGCCGGTTCCACACGGACAATCGCCAGGGTATCCCGCGCGGTGGTAAGTTGATCGACCGTCAGCACCGCGGTAACGCCGGAGGTTTCCAGGCGGTCCGGCGGATGGCCTTGATCAATGGCATTGAGCAGGTCGCGCTCGGAAACATCGTCCGGATAGTCCACAGGAATTTTTAACAGGAACCGATCCTGCTGGGCTTCGGGCAAGGGGTAAGTGCCTTCAAATTCCACCGGATTCTGTGTGGCAAACACCGTGAACACGGGCGAAAGCAAATGCCGCTGACCGTCAATGGTCACGTGCCGCTCGCTCATGGCTTCCAGAAGCGCGGACTGTGTTTTGGCGGGTGCCCGGTTGATTTCATCCGCCAGCAGCAGATCGGTGAAGATCGGGCCTTCATGGAGATGAAATTCATTGGAGCCGGGCGTAAACACCGTGGTGCCCAAAATATCTGACGGCATAAGATCGGGCGTGAATTGCACGCGCTTGGCCCGGCAGGAAAGCGTCAGGGCCAGAGTGCGCACGCTTAACGTTTTGGCGGTTCCCGGCACGCCTTCCAGCAGCGCGTGGCCACCGGCCAGCAGTGCCGTGAGCATCATATCAATGAGTGATTCCTGGCCGCGGATGACTTTCTTTATCTCCGCCCGCCCGGCGTCCAGCGACTCGATGGTTTGCCGCAGCTTGGGTTCGTGAATGTCCGCCATCAGTGATCTCCTTAGCAAGTTGCCATGATTGTGTCATTAAATCCGCAAAGATGCGTTCCGCAGCAGAATGCCGCCGTTTTAGCTCTCCTGAACCCGCCTGCAAATTCTGCTGGACCGCTTGCTGGCGGCCGGTTAATACGCGCCAGCCCTGAACGATGGAGTCCGGCTGCTTTTTTATCTTTTCCGCAATCTGATCCGGGCGGCAGCGTAACGCCAGCGCCAGGCGATGCGCTATTTCCTGGTTGACCCGTTGAAATATCTCCGAATCCGAAAGTGAATTTTCATAGAGTCGCCCCAGCATGGCAATGTGTTCCAAACTGGAGCGAGCCATGGCTTTACGTGCATTCCCACGGACCGCTGGATACCCCCGGCAACTCAAGGCATACGCCATTAAAAGCAGAAATAACTGCAGCAGGGCCGGCAACAGGCCGTAACGCCGAAGAATATCCAGCGTAGTATAGTTATGGCCGATTCCCAAACTCCACTGATCAAGAATAACCGGCTGATTTCCGATGATGGCTCGCAGAAAATCCAGATTACCCGCATGGCCGATGCCTCCATTAAGAATTGGCCACGGCGAACCGACGAGAATCACATGGCCCTTGCCCAGGGACCTTTCAATGGCAACCGGCCCGGATTTAGCTTTGGCCAATATCCGCCAATGCTTGGCCTTTTTTGGAATAATCAGATAAGCGGTTGCTAATAACTGCAGTTTGCGTCTCCGGGCGGGTACTGGGGCACCCGGCGCGGAGGAATAATTCCACCGTACATTACGTATCCAGCGTTTGAGCTTTTTCGGGCTGTCCCCGTTTTGCATAACCGTTAGCCACTTGGGGAAAATACTGGGCATCCGCAGGCGAATATGCCGCAGTTTTCTTTGATGCTCTCCGCGTTTTTTCTTTTCTGCCTTTTTTGTCTTGTGTGGATGTTTATCGGATCGCAGTGCACTGGCCAATCCAAGAATACGCAGGTTGAAATGCTGGGTTAAGGCGGTGGCATTTTGCGTGAAGTCGATAAGTGTGTTGCCGGCAGCAATCCACCGCAGCAACTGCGGATTGTAATGTTTTCCGGTGGAATAATTTTCCAACATGCCCGATTCATAGGGCGGGGTTACATTCAACAATACACCGGTGGCGTTGTGCGGCAGAATGGGATGCGTTAAAAGGGTTACTTTCCGGCCAGACGCCTGGAGAAATCTTTCCAGCGCCGCCGAGCCGTAGGGGTCAAAACGATAGGCGCTATACAGTGGCATTTGGGCTGAACCGCGGGACGTAGTCCAAGCCACGCTGACCAGCAGCCAGAGGAACACCGCAATAAAGCCGCCAGCCAATACAGCAGGTAGAATTTTACGCACGCTTATCCTCCCCCACCTTGGGCGGTACGCCAGTCGAGCTTACACGATCTTGTTGTTCGTGCGGCACAATCAGGCTGCTGATCTGTTCACGCAAAACATCGGGGTTGATGTTGGGATAAAGCTTTCGGCCATACCAGACGTGATCAAATAAATCCGTTAATGATTCAAACAACGCACGGCGCGGCTTATCGCCATGAAAATCACGCACATAGTGCCAGTTGGTGTGGTTGCGGCGGAATCGGATTTTTCCGGTTTCATGCAGGCCTGCCAGCAGAGACAAATACATGGCCCGATACATGGCGCGAAAATCGCCGTCGCCGTGGAATTGTCGCGCGGCGCGCATCCAGGAATCGCTGGCCATCGCCAAGGCGTCGCCTTGTTCCATCGCCTGCTTAATTTTTTCCCGGCTCAGCAGCCCATCAGCCGTAGCCGCCGCCGTTTTTCCCAAGGCTTGCCAGCGGAAAAGCACCATCACAATGCCCGCTACCAGCGCAATACCCACCACCACGGCCACGATTTCCAAAACGCTGGCAAATGAAAGACCCGTCGCTGCGGCACGATGCCCGTGCAACGCTGTGTGTTTGTGAGGATGAAAATAATGGCCCAGCCATTTCATCAGTCGGTCCCATTGCCCGCTGATGGAATCCCATAACGGATTTTTCGCCCGCGTGATTCGGTGATGTTCGCGCAGTCGCCATTGCTGGAAAGGGGGTTGTGCCAGAATTTGCCGCAACTGCTGGTGCGGATGATTGAGAATATTTCCCGCCGGCCTGGCGGCAGGCATACCGCCTCCTGCTGCAGTTGCCGCCGGCACTGCACTGGAAAGCAGCAGGAAGCACAGACAAGGCAGGATTAACAGCGGGACGAACTTCATGCGGCCTTCCCCCGCAAAGCGTTAAGCTGAAACTGAATGTCCGCCCCGGTATGGCGTGATTGCACATGATAAAACTGAATCACAGAACTGCTGTGCCAAAGCAGGTCAAATCCCATCCACATAAATAGGCCAATACCCAGTTCCAGTGCCGAGCTGCGCAACAGCAGTTGCAGCCGCAGATCCGAGATTCCGGCGAATGACGGGATCACTGTATTCGCCAATAGATGCAGTGTTCCAAGGATGCCAATATATACCACCAACAATGTCAGAAGCACCGCTAGAAGCTGCCGCCAGGTACTCGGTGCAGTCAGGGCGGTCCAGATGGGTTGGAATACATGTTTAAAGGAAATCGTCGGGGCGTCCAGCAGGCTGGGTGCGGCCAGGGCACCAAGGATAATGGCAGGAAGCCCCGGTGCCAGCAGCAGCCAACAGCCCCACAAGGCCCACGCCGCCAGAGTAACGCGGAGGATAATTAGGGGAAACAAACGCCGCAGAAGCAATCGACCATCGGTTTTCCCGGTAATCGCCCAGCGGACGCGCTGCTGAATCAGCGCCAGAATACTCCACCGCCACAGCATGGCCGGAAGCAGGAACCATCCGTAGCTTGCGGCATTGCTGGGCCGATGTATGGCGATGTCCCCAATGATGGGAAGCATCAACAGGGCGGTCGGAGCAACCGCCAGAACATACATCGGCAAAACCCACGCGCCATGCGCGCGGATAAATTCCAGTCCCGCATCCATCGCACCGGCAAAATCGCCGTTGGATTGCAAATCAATGCTTTCCCGCGCCATCCATCAGCTCCGCAATCCCATAAAAGATATCATCGCCCGCAAACCCAGGTAAATCAGTAACACGGATACCGGGCTTAGCAGCGTACCGAGAATTAACCAGCTTCGGCCCCGCCACCCGTGCCGTCTATTTTCCGCGTTGCGTCGGGCTTGCAGAATTCGCAAGCCCTCACGCGAATAGTTCACACCCTCATAACGGGTGGAACATTCTTCGCAAATGGCCTGGCCGGTAATAACACAAATTCCAATCGCCAACCGATCGGGGTGATTCAGGCAGAATGTTTTTTTCAAGGCCATGTTTTCAGTACCCCGCGACGCGCAAAACTGCAACTTTTTGGAATCATACCATCGGTAGATCATTTGGCGTAGTGGAGAGCGGTTTTTTGCGCGAAGGGCATCCAAAATCTGGCGTTGGAAGTTTTTGTATGCTACACTTCCGTCGCTGGGTATGCTGGCGAAAGCCGATGTCTCGGGAGGTTAGCGGATGGCTATTTCGACGGCTGGCGGCCCACCCGTCATTGAGGAGCGTGGTGGTGTCACGCGCTACATTTTTCCCAACGTCCACATGACGAATATGCTGCTTCACTACGCCAGTTTCGGCTTTAACGGGCTTCTGATTTCGGAGTTTTTATTCTTCAAGGCCTTCAGGGCCTCCGACATCTGCGGCCCGCGCACACAGATCTTGATTTACGCGGCAACTATATTGATGATTTTCCTCACAGCCGTCCTAAAGTCCACTATTGGCAAGGCTGTCGTTACCGTGTCAGATTATGGCGTGATTTTGCAGTTGGGACCGCGGGCCTTTAGCTCCCCGATCCGCGTGCCTTGCCAGGACATTCTTCAGGTGATGTTCACGCCGAGACCTCCAGCCGCTACTCCAAAAACAGTAAAAACGACCAACACGTCAGCACTTTCAGAACTGGGCGCAATTGTATTGCAAAGGCGCTCGGCGGCTCCCCTGGTGTTCGCCGATGGATACCCGTGTAGTTCCCTGCAACCACTTGTCACAGATATCGTAGATAGATTCAATATCACCGCTGATTGCACCCTTCCACCCGACCAACCGATTGCCCCCGGCAACACGCCGGCCCCACACGTCGACCCAGCATCGCCGTTGCGATTGAAACGGCGGTTGGAAAAGATGGATTATCCGATGGATCCACTTGATGGACGCATCACCGTGGCGGGCAGTGACGACCTGCTTGCAATCAGGGTACGTCGGGTGTCAGCGTTTTGGCGGCCCGTGAGCCTGATGGCGACAGGCTTATTATTTGCGCCGATGGCTTGCTTCTTGATTTTCGACGGAATTCGCTACCTCTACATGGCATTAACAGGTCCATCGGGGTCATTTCTTTGCGCAAAGACCGGCACATGTCTCCTCTTGTTGTTTATTTCTTCCGCAATACTTTTGGTAATTATTTTGGCCGCGGTTAAGACAACGACCATCGTAGCCGACCGGGAAAAGCTGGCCGTGCAAACCTCCTGGGGATGGTTAAAGCGGCGGAGGGAATTCCCGGCGGAAGGAATTTCCAGCTTTGGTGTCGGCGAAGAACTCGTCCAAACAGCATACGGCGAAGTTGTTGCGCCTTGCCTGTACGTCGAACACTATGCCGGCACCACCAGCACGATTCTGGCGACAGTCCGCCTTCCCCACCCGCAACTTGGATCCATCGCAACCATGTTGCGGACATTCTACAAGCGATGAAAGGGCGTGAAGCGCGCTTCCATCTGAAGCCCAGCAAACGTCGACGGGCCGTTGTTTTGTGAAAAACACCAGCCGCAACCGTAAGCAAAAACCGTAAGCAAAAACCGTAACGCAGGCATCCTGCCTGCACCGGCAGGCGAGCCGCCTGCTGTAAGGAATAATCCGCTTCAAAAACGAGGGTGGCACGCGCGCGGCTATCTGCCGCACTGGGACCTCGGGAATCGGCCGGTTCATTTGGTTTTGCGTTTGTGTGACAGTCTGCCACAGCATCTCCTGGCACAATGGGAGAACGAACTCCATGGTTCACCTGATGCAACAGACAAGCGTCGGCAGCACATTGAAGCCGCATTGGATCAGGGCATCGGCAACTGTTGGTTGCGGCAGGCCGCCGTTGCCAGCCTCGTCGCCGAGGCTCTGGCGCATTTAGACGGACAACGCTACCAACTCCACGCGTGGGTTATTATGCCCAACCACGTACACGTTCTGATAACCACCATGGCTGCGGCAGCCCTCGCGGAGATTGAGCCTTGCATACGCCGTGCCGGCACCCCGCGCGATTACAGCAATCCAAGTTGCAGCAGGGCCGCATCGGACATGCGGTCTTTGCTCCAGGCCGGTTCCCAGACCAGATTCACCTTGGCCGACTTTACATCTTCCACGCTTTCCACCGCCTGTTGCACGGCGGGCGGCATGGAGCCGGCGACGGGGCAACCGGGGGCGGTGAGCGTCATGTCCACGATGACGTGCTTTTCCGCGGATATGTCAATGCGATAAATCAGGCCCAGGTCATAAATGTTTACTGGAATCTCAGGATCAAAAATGCTCCGCAATTTTTCCACAATGGACGCTTCCAGAACCTTGTTCTCCAGGGCGTCGGTAATGGTGGTGCCGGTATGGGCTTCCGCCGAGCCGGAGGATGCTGTCGGTGCCAGTGATGTCGCAGCAGCCGAGGTATTTACGGGCAGTTTTACCGCGTGCGGATTATTGAAGACAAACCCGCGACCGGAGGGCGCATCCCGAAAATCAATTTCTGTGCCATCCAAACTCGGAAAACTCATCGGATCAGCGACAATGGTGGTCTCCATAGACTGCCCCACCACGTCATCCTCATGCCGCACTTCCGTGAGATCCAGCAGATAATTAAATCCCTGAGCGTTGCGGCCTTTGATACCGACGCGCAAAACAGCCTTGTCTCCCATCCCTTGGTCCTTGAGAATCTTTTTAATTTCCGCGGCCGCGATTTCTGTTAATGTAATGGGCATCGATTATCCTTTGATTTAGTACGCAGAAGTTAGGAGTTAGGAGTTAGAATTATGAGCGGCCCGCGGGGCCGAAGCTTTGGGAGCTGTGCGGTTATTTGCAAATTACCAAGGCATAGTCAAACAGCAATTCTTCTAACTTCTAACTCCTAGCTCCTTTTTCATTCTGTGGAAACCGGAGCATCCTGATTTTTAATGGCGGCCTGAAGCGTATGCCATGGCAACGTGGCACACTTCACCCGCACGGGAAATTCCCGCACCCCGGAAAATACCGCCAACTTATTCAATGCCTCCAGATCCGGTTCCTGATCCATGGGGCTGGTAAGCATGGTATGAAACAACTCAAACAACGGCTGTGCTTCGGCCAGGGTTTTTCCCTTCAGCGCTTCAGTCATCATGGAAGCGGAAGCGGTGGAAATGGCGCAACCATTCCCAGTGAAGCTTATGTCTTCGATGATGCCGGCGTTTAATTTCAGGAAAAGCTTGATATTATCGCCGCAAAGCCGATTGTGGCCGTCGGCAGTCGAAGTTGCGTCCGGCATTTCATGCTTGTTGCGCGGTTTGCGCGTATGGTCAAGAATCGTCTGCTGGTAAAGATCACGCAGGTCGGACATCAGCTGAATACCTCTTTGACTTTTTCAACGGCTGCCAACAGGCGGTCCACATCTTCCCGATTATTATAAAACGCCAGAGATGCCCGTGCCGTTGCGGCAATATTGTAATGATCCATCAGAGGTTGGCAGCAATGATGCCCGGTGCGAATCGCCACGCCTTCGCCATCAACGATCGTGCCGATGTCATGGGGGTGAATATTCTCCATAACAAACGAGATCACCGCGGCTTTCTCCGGTGCGGTTCCAATAATATGTAACCCGGAAATTCGCTTTAACTGTTTGGTGGCATACAGCAGCAGATCATGTTCATATTCGGCGATGGCATCCATGCCAATGCCGCCAAGGTAATCAATCGCCACGCCCAAGCCAATTGCTCCACTAATGTGCGGCGTGCCGGCCTCAAATTTATGCGGTATGTCATTCCAAGTTGATCCGGCAAAGCTCACCGTGCTGATCATGTCTCCGCCACCCTGATACGGCGGCATTTTTTCCAGCAGGGCAGCTTTGGCCCACAACACCCCGATGCCCGTGGGCGCATAAAGTTTGTGCCCTGAAAATACAAAAAAGTCGCACCCCATTTTCTGCACATCCACGGCCAGATGCGGAACAGATTGTGCACCATCAACAAGCACCGGAATACCGCGGGCTTTGGCCATAGCGACAATGCGTTCAATGGGGTTGATCGTGCCTAAGGCATTAGACACATGCGTAACAGCCACCAGACGTGTGCGGTCGGAAAGCAGTTGCGCGTAATGATCCAGCGACAATTCACCGCGCTGGGAAATGGAGATAACCTTGATAATCGCACCGGTCCGCTGGGCCAATAATTGCCATGGCACGATGTTGGAATGGTGTTCCATTTCCGAAAGAATTATTTCATCTCCGGAATGGATATTTTCCATGCCCCAAGTGGCAGCCACCAGATTCACCGCTTCCGTGGCACCGCGGACAAATACAATTTCCCGCGCAGATGGGGCATTGATAAATCGTGCAACTTTTTCCCGCGCGGCTTCATACGCGGCCGTGGCATCGACACTTAATTTATAAACGCCCCGGTGAATATTGGCGTTGTAATTTGTGTAATAGCGAGTTGTGGCGGCAATAACCGCCTGCGGCTTCTGGCTGGTGGCGGCATTGTCCAGATACACTAGCGGCTTTCCGTGTGATTGCGTCTGTAAAAGCGGAAAATCAGAACGGATGGCCGCACTATCAAACGCCGGTGCTTTGGCCGCTTTGGCAACTGCGGATTTGGTGGTTGTGGTGGTCATGATTTCGCCTGATCCAGATGCAGCCGATGCAATTCAGCTGCGACAAAGTCTTCCAGATATTCGCGCATGCCGGTGTGCCAAATCCGCAGGAGCACATCGCGAGCGAAGGCGTAAGTCAGCAGCGCCCCGGCATCCGCAGCTGCAACGCCTCGCGACCGCAGATAAAACAATTGCTCATCATCCAGCGGACCAGTGGTTGAGCCGTGCGTACATTTCACATCATCGGCATAAATTTCAAGCTGCGGCTGTGAATTCATCACCGCATCATCGGACAGCAGAATGGTTTTGCTGGTCTGTTTAGAGTCGGTTTTCTGGGCATCCGGCCGCACTAGAATCTTGCCGCGAAATACCGCGCTGGCTCGGCCGCCCAGAAGATTTTTGTATAATTCATGGCTCGGGCAGTTTTCCCGCGCATGATCTAACATGGTGTGATTATCAATATGCTGATCCCCTGCAGCCAAGGTCAAACCGTTAAGTGTGGCCTGGGCAAACGGCTCGGCAAGATGCACGGTCATGTTGTTGCGTACCAGATGTCCGCCGGTATTAACAACCAACGATTGCACATCAGCGTGTTCATGCACATGAATGGCCTCATTGGCAATATGAAAAGCGGTATCACGTTCCCGCTGCAATTTAATGAGTTCAACTTTTGCGCCCTTGCCGACAACCATTTCCGTCACGGCATTGCAAAGTGTGGGCTGGGATGAAAAGCTCGCATAGCTTTGCACCAGTGTGATATGGTTATTGGAGCCAATAATCAGCAGATTGCGCGGCTGTACAACCACCGGTTGATCATGCGATGCGGTGATCCACAGCAGATGAACCAGGCCCACTTCACCCTGATCCGGCGGCAAATAAATGAATGCACCATCTTCAAACCCTGCGAGATTCATGGCTGAAAAGCCATTGGATTGCCCCGGCATTTCGCGGCCCAAAAACCGCTGCACCCGATCGCCAAGTTTTTCCATACCCTTTTGAATGGTCAGAACTTCAACTTTTCCGCCGAGGCTGGACAATTCGGAGGAGAATTTTCCGTCCACGAATACCATCTGCTGGGCACCGAGTTTTTTCAAACACAGCCCACCGAGTTGCTCCGGAGTCAAGGGGGTGCCGGTGCCGGGTGCGCTGAAATTAATTTTGGAAATTTGTGCGGTGTTGGTCAGCCGCCAGTCTTCATGAGTCACCGGCGGCAGGCCAATACGCTCAAACACTTCAGCGGCTTCCGCCCGCCGTTGCTGCAGCCAAGGCAACCCATAACTTGGCCCCATGGCAGAAAATATTCCGGTGTTATCCGGGCTGATGGTTGTTGAGGTCATAATTACTCCGGGGAATTTTACTGCGTCTTACTCAAGCGGCGGCGGTTTCCAGCCAGGCGTAACCGCGCTTTTCCAATTCCAGCGCCAATTCCTTGCCGCCGGATTTAACAATTCTGCCATCGCACAAAACGTGCACAAAATCCGGCACAATATAGTCCAGCAACCGCTGATAATGCGTGACCACCAGAATAGCCCGCTCCGGGCTACGCAGGGCATTAACCCCGTTGGCTACAATTTTCAAGGCGTCAATGTCCAGGCCGGAATCGGTTTCATCCAAAATGGCGAATTTTGGATTCAATACCGCCATCTGAAAAATCTCGTTGCGCTTCTTCTCGCCGCCGGACACTCATTCATTCACGGATCGGTTCAAAAATGTCTTATCCATTTCCAGCAAGGCCATTTTCTCTTTGACCATTTTCAAGAAATCCATGGCATCCAGTTCTTCCTGACCATGATGCTTGCGAATGGCGTTCACCGCCGCCATGAGAAAATAGCTGGTGGTCACGCCCGGAATTTCCACGGGGTACTGAAATGCCATAAACAAGCCTTCACAAGCCCGTTCTTCCGGGGATAAGTCCAGCAAATCTTTGCCGTCAAACAGCACGCTGCCGCCGGTAACCGTATACGTCTCCCGGCCCGCCAGCACGGATGAAAGCGTGCTTTTTCCTGAACCGTTGGGTCCCATGATGGCGTGAACTTCACCGGGGTTAATCGTCAGATCAATGCCCTTCAGGATCGGCTTGCCGCCCACGGCAGCCTGCAAATTATTTATTTCAACGAATGCCATATTTTATGTTCCCTTTGCAAATTCCGTTCAAGATTGTTCTTGTGTTCCCGCAAGCGAAAGCGGGATTTATTTTCCCGCGCTATCCGACACTGCCTTCAAGGCTGACGCCCAGCAATTTTTGGGCTTCGACGGCAAATTCCATCGGCAGTTCCCGGAACACTTCCTTGCAGAAGCCGTTGATAATCATATTGACCGCATCTTCGAGTGAAATACCGCGCTGTTTGCAGTAAAAAAGCTGATCCTCACCGATTTTGGAGGTGGAGGCTTCATGTTCAGCCTTGGAGCTGGTGTTGCGAACTTCGATATACGGGAAGGTATGGGCACCGCATTTATCCCCCAGCAGCAGCGAATCGCATTGCGTGTAATTGCGGGCGTTGGTGGCATTTTTCAAAACCTTAATCAGACCGCGGTAGGTGTTCTGTCCCTTCCCCGCCGAGATGCCTTTGGACACCACGGTGCTGCGTGTATTTTTGCCAATATGGATCATTTTCGTGCCGGTATCCGCCTGCTGCATGTGATTGGTCAGCGCGACGGAATAAAACTCGCCGATGGAATTATCGCCCTGCAGAATCACGCTGGGGTATTTCCAGGTGATTGCAGAACCGGTTTCCACCTGCGTCCAGGAAATGCGGGCGCTTTCCATACATTTGCCGCGTTTGGTGACAAAATTATAGATGCCGCCTTTACCCTGTTTGTCGCCCGGGTACCAGTTCTGCACCGTGGAATATTTAATTTGTGCACCCTTGAGTGCTACAAGTTCCACCACGGCCGCGTGCAACTGATTTTCATCCCGCATCGGGGCGGTGCAACCTTCGAGATAACTGACATACGCCCCTTCATCGGCGATAATTAATGTGCGCTCAAACTGCCCGGTATTTTTGGCATTGATCCGGAAATAGGTGGACAATTCCATCGGGCAGCGCACGCCTTTGGGTACATAACAAAATGACCCGTCACTGAATACCGCGGAATTCAGCGTGGCGTAAAAGTTGTCTGAATACGGCACCACCGAACCTAGATATTTGCTGATCAGTTCCGGATGTTCCTGCACCGCTTCGGAAAATGAGCAGAAAATCACGCCCATTTCTGCCAGCTTGGCTTTAAAGGTTGTCGCGACAGATACCGAATCAAAAACGGCGTCCACCGCTACACCGGCAAATATTTTCTGCTCTTCCAGCGGCACGCCCAGCTTTTCGTAGGTGCGCAGCAGTTCCGGATCAACTTCATCCAGGCTTTTAAGCTGTTTCTTGGCCTTCGGGGCAGAGTAATAAATCACATCCTGAAAATCAATTTCCGGATATTTTACGTTCGGCCACTTCGGTTCGGTCATGGTCAGCCAATGGCGGTAGGCCTTAAGCCGCCACTGCGTCATAAAGTCCGGCTCATTTTTTCGCTTGGAAATAGCACGGACAATATCTTCATTCAGGCCTTTGGGTAGGGCGTCGGCCTCAATGTCGGTGACGAAACCCCATTTATATTCCTGATTGGCCAGCGTTTCTATTGTGCCTTCATCTGTCGGCATGGAAAAAACCCCTAAAAACAGGCAAATCCACCCGGATCACCTGAAAAAGTCCAGCAACATTCTCTGAATTATGTTAGGGATTCCGCAGCGTCATGTCAATTGAGACTTAGTCTCAATTATTTCCGGACAGTTTGGCTTCATTTAAGGGTGAGTGTCGCATACCAGCGGCTCGCGACCTTTTCCACTACCAGTCGCGTGGCCGCTGGCGAATGGCCTTCCTGATCAGAAACAATCAATTGGTTGGTCCCTCGCTTGAGATAGCAGCTTGGTATATACAACCCCATGGTCATGACGGTATCCGGGTAATGCCCCAGATTATGGCCATTCAGCCACATATAGCCGCCCGTTAGATCACCCCAGGCCATGCGCATAATAACATGCAGCTTATCCTGCGGATTTACCTTGGGATTCCAGGTAAAAGTGGTGCGATAAAAGCATGGCACATTCGGAGCTTGGGTAAAGTTCTCCCATCCGGACTTGTTAAATGGCGAACCCATGCCCCCACGCATCCGCCAAGGCCCAATGACTCCCCCGCCGCGTACCGCCGGTGCCAGGCGGGACAGGCTAAGGGATACCTGCCCCAGACTGTGCTTGGCATTGGCGGGTATCAAAATGCTTAGAATATTAGACTGCTTGCCATACCAGAATGTCAGCATCGCCCGTGCTGGATCCGTCCCGACCAGGTGCGGATCTACCCGTCCGGCATCAAAACAGATAAATGCCTGGGCCATTGGATGTTGCCAGGAAAGCACAAGATGGTCAGCATTAAGCTGCGAAATTTTGGCACGAAGCCATATAAAGCCAGGCTTCTTAAATTTCGGAATCACGTTGTGGTTTAGCTTGCTGAACTTCCCACCCACCTGATCAGATAATACGTGTACCATCGCTGCCGATTTGGACAATGGGAGAAAGCAGTATTTCCAGTTTTTCACCAGCAGCTTTTTGGTTACCACCTTCATAAGTATCGCCTTGCCGGAAATTCCTATGGCCCCCACTTTGTTGTATGGACCAATATACGTCCATAGCTTGGGCCGCCCAGTGGAGCTGGCGAGAATCGCCACGTCGTTGACTCCCGCCTTGAGCCGCACGTTTACCGCCCGGTTGCTGCCCGTCTGGGCCAACTTCCCGTTGACAAATACATCAGCCGTGTCGGCAAACCGGGAAAATAAAATGCGATAGGCCCCAGTCTTTTTTACCGTTATTTTACTGCGATACCACTGATGCAGCCCGGGATAATCTCCAACACCCATCTGCACCGGATTGGGTGCGGAAATCCAGGATTTATCATCATAGTTCGGTTTGACAGGCCCATCCGCCAATCGCACCTGCCATGGCGCAAATGCGGGAACGGCCAAATTAGCCGCTTTCCGCGGGCCAGCCACTGCACTTACAGAAACCGGCTTCGGTGAATTACCAAAATAAATGTTCGCCTGCCGCACGTTATCCGTCACCGGCATTTGCGTTTGCAGGACAATGCCATGCTTGTCGTTTTCCGTCCGGCCCACGTAATCCGGCCCGCAGACCAACGCCGGACGGCCACCAATATTCAAAAACCAGGTGTGATACATCGCCGCGCGGCTTTCCACAAACACGCGCAGGGTGTGATGGGTGGTTTGTATGCTGTAAATATCCGGGCCTGCTGGCGGTACCTTCACCTGAAGTTGCAAGCCACCGCCCGCAGATTCCTTCTTGAATGATTTTGCCTGCGACAGAATTTTCCCATGCACGCCCAATCGCAAAAGTATCTGCGCGCCCGGCGGCCCATACATCACCAGCGTCGTGCTGGCCCCCTGCTTAAAAATGCCGAAGATTCGCCCGCAACTATTTTGTAATTTGAAGGTTTTGTTAATTGCAAATTTCTTTACCACTGCAAACAGATGGAACCCGGCAATCGTCTGTGAGCAGCCGTCGGGAATTTTCACGGTAGCCGGATTAAATGACAGATTCTGATAAAAAAACATGTCCCCGTTGGGACTTTGCCGTTCAAACACACGCACACCGGGCGGCGCTTTGAATTTCAGATGGCGCACGTTACTGCTGGTTTCCAGGATGCGTTGAAAGCTGCGTCCAAAATAATTGGCGGTTTTGTAGATGTAATACAGGGGTCGCAAATCTCCCGCCTGACCAATGGGTGCCGCAAAGTCATAACTCGGCCCGACCGTATCATCTACATAATAGGATGGCGTGGTGCCGCCGACGGCCAGATAGGCATCGTAGCCGTTGCCGCCATACGCAATAACATGCCACATTGATTGCCGACTGATCTGGCTTAGCGCCCGCGGATGGGTCCGGTATAAGGTGAACCACCCCGTCCACATTTCCGTTGTAAACCAGGGGCCGGGACGATGTTTTGTACTCCATGGGCCGGGGCCTGCAGGACTATTTCCATGGTGCATACCGCTGAAATACATGGGTACATCGATACCCATGGCCCGTGCTTTATTGTAGAGAAATTTGTAATATGCATTGGGCAGCACATTGCCCCATCCCTGCGAATCTTCATTTTCCAATTGTGCCATAATCACCGGGCCGCCGCGGTTGATTTGGTTGGCCGCAATGATGGGTAAAAGTTTGTTGTAGTAACTGTTGACCGCACTGATAAAGGGCTTGTCATCCTCCCGCACCGCCATACCGGGAATAAACCGCAGCCACACCGGCCAGCCGCCCTGACTCCATTCCCCGTTGCAGTATGGACCGATACGGAGAATGGCATAGAAACCCATTTTGTGAACCAGTTTTAAAAATGCCGCCAGATTATGACGCCCCTTAAAGTCGAATTGCCCCTTGCGCGGTTCCTGGTAGCTCCAGAAAATATAAGTCTGAACGCAATTAAAGCCGGCCCGCTTCATTTTCAGCAGCCGACTGGCCCACAACGCCCGCGGCACCCGCTGATAATGCAAACTTCCCGAGGCAATAAATACCCGTTTGCCCCGGATAATAAAGCCTTTCGCGTCAAAATTAATATACGGCTTGGCCGCCGCCGTCGGGCGAAACATCGCAACATCTTCCGGGCCAAAGGCCGCCACCGGCACCGCACGCCAGGCAAGCATCATGACGACCCCAATGGCGGCCAATCGCAAGACAGAAATATAAGATTTACCATGATTAAGTAATTTAGATCGCACTGGCAGCAATGTAACACTCCGAAACAGCCACGCTATGAATTTTCCCGCCGCTCTGCCTGCACGCTGCCCAGCGGCCTATATTTCCTCACCCAAATCAGCCCCTTGCGCGCGGTCCCACCGCCCCGCCTGACCGATGCAATATTGTAGTGGTACAACGCATAAAAACCGAACATGTTGCGACTTATTTTTCAAGCATTAGCAATTTCCCCGCCGCAGTTTCGGTATGCGAAGGTGTGCCAAAGGGTGCAGGCAGTAATAGCCCTCAAGCAACCATGCCGGGCGATGTCATCATGCCGCCGAAGGATTCTAACCCGTGCCTCAGCTCAATGCGGCAGCGTTGAGCGGACCGCGAAACAAGGTTTGCTGACGCAACACCTTCCGCCTCGTAGCGATTGGTGCAGCGTGCGCCGAATGGTGGGCGCGTACTTTTTCCGTGACTGCGTTCCGCACCCAACCGCGACGCTTCCGCGTCGGGCTAACGGTTGTTTTCTCTGGGGGCGTTGCGGGTAGGATCGCGGCGATTCCCTTAGCTCAATGCGGCAGCGTTGAGTTGGATGCGGAACAGCGGGTGCGATGTATCCGCCGGTCCGTTCGGCAAAGGTGGCCGGGCGCCAGACCACTAGCGCGGTTACGATGCGGCCGGCCCCAGGGTTGTGGTGGTGATCGGGTTAAATGGATACTCCTGAATGACCTTTTTTATGGCCGCGGCATCGACGCTTTCCAACAGTTGCAGGTCTTCTTCCAGAGTTTTGTATTCCTTATTGTAAATCCAGCGCGAGCAAATATTGCGCATGCGGCCCAGCGGCAATTCCCCCTGCAATACCGCGGCGGTAGCTATTTTGTTTTTGCTGCGGGAAATTTCCTGATCCGTCAGGCCGTGGAGAATAATTTTTTCCAGTTCGCTGCGCAAGATATCGGCAACCTGCCCGGAGCGCGCCGGATCGCACGAGGCATACGCAAAAAAGCTTCCAACCTGATCGTGCGGGTAAAATGAAAAGTCCGCTTCATCCGCTAAGCCAGGCTCCACAAGCGCCCAATACAAGCGCGACCCGTCATGATCTCCCACGGCATCGGCCAGTACTTGCGCTGCGTACCGGCCGTCATGCTGCGCCGAGGGGCCGGGGCACATTAAAGCAACGTAATGTCGTTTAAGCTTAGGATCGACAATATGCCGCTCGCCACCAGTTATCTCTGCTGCGGGATATTGTCTCTGCACATCCAGATGCTTCCACTGTCCGCATTTTTCTTCCGACAGCCGCAGTAATTCATCAAAGTCCATATTCCCGGCCACGGCCAGCACCATATTGCCCGGTCCGTAGCGGGCGTCAAAATAGGTTTTCATCTGATCACGAGTTAACGCCGTGATAGATTCCTTCGTGCCCAGGATAGAATACGCCATCGGATGGCGGCAGAAATGGTCTTTCATGATCGCTTCATACAAGACATGGCCGGGGCGATCCAGATAGAGGGCGATTTCCTCAAGGATAACTTTCTTTTCCATGTCAAAATCAGCGCCATGCAAAGCCGGGCGCATCATGTCCGCCAGCAGATCAAGGGCGGCGGGCAGGAACTCCGGGAGAATATGGGCCCAGTAACACGTTACCTCATTGCTGGTAAACGCATTGTTACGCGCCCCCATGGCGTCAAATTCCCGATTTACGTCCGCACTGGAGCGGCGGGCAGTTCCTTTGAACATCATGTGTTCAAGAAAATGCGACACGCCGGAAACGTCACCGGATTCATCCCGGGAACCGGTTTTCACCATAAATCCAATGGCGACGCTTTGGGCATCGGGATTTATTTCCGCCACGATATCCATGCCGTTTTTTAACTGTGTATGCTTAAATGTAACCATGAAAAAACTCTCCGGGTATTATCCTGCCGCCGGGCAACGCGTTACAGGCATCTGACGCGCTGCCCCGTTGTTAACCAATCATATCCACGGGAACCGCCAGGGGGGCCGGCCCGATTGTCACTACCGTCATTTTGCCTGCCCGATGCACATCAAGGAACGTATTAAGCCGTTTAAGATCAACACTTTCTATGCGACCACGCAGTTCATCCAACGTGCGCGGACGGCCATAATGATAAAAATCATGGGCGATGGCACCGGCTCTGGCGGCCGAGCTTTCACCATTCATAATCACCCGGGCTTTCATGCCCACCTGCGCCCGGTCAAGCTCATCGCGCTGGGCACCGGCGCTGAAACGCTGCAATTCATGCAGAAATGAATCCAGTGTTTTTTGTGCCCGCTCCGGCACGGTACCGGCGTACCCAAGAACCGCACCCAGATGTTTGAGACTCATATACCCAGCACTGACGGAATAGCACAGGCCCTGCTTTTCCCGAATTTCCGAAAACAGCCTCGCACCCATACCCCCGCTTAAAATATTCATCGCCAATTGCAGCACAATGCTGTCCGGATCAGACTCCGGAATCGCATCAAAGGCCAGCCCGATTTGCACCTGATTACTGGATTGCTGCTCATGCCATACCCCGCCCGCCGCGGCTTGCGCGGGCATCTGCACAGGTTCTTTCGACTGCCACGATCCGAAATGCTTCTCTACCATATCGCGCACAGCCGAAAATTCTACCGCCCCCGCCACCGCCAGAATGGAGCCACGCGCCGTTGAGCGGCTTGTGAAATCCTGTCGCAATCCTGCGGGCGTTAGCGCCGTGAGATGCTCTTTTTTTCCTACCACCGGCCGGCCATACGGTTGGGGAAAATGACGCGATTTAATCAGCAAATTCAGCTTTTGCGCCGGTTCATCTTCAATGGCATCTAATTGCTGCATGGCCAAATCACGCGCCGGACCAAAACCCGCGTCCGGCAGCATGGGCCGCAATAATATATCCCCGTACACCGGCAATACCTGCGGCAATTTATCCGCCAGCATGGACGCGCTAAAACGCATAAACACCGTCTCGGCACTCGCGGATCTCTGCACACCCAGTGAATCAAGGTAATCCGTCAGTGCACGATTATCTCGTTCGCCGGCCCCGCGGGTTATCCAGTCCGCCAGAACATTGGCGCTACCCAAACCATTGGCCGGATCTGATGCGGCCCCCATGGGCGTCAGAATGGTCAATGCGGCGGACCGCACGTCAGGCATGGATTCCACCAGCAATGTTAAGCCATTGGATAAGGTTGTTACATCCTGCCGGGCTTTTAGGCCCGCGGTTTTCACGATTGACACATGCGACTCCTGATTGGTACATCCGGCACGGTGCGGCACTCATGATTAAGGGTCATAATTTCGAACTCCGCAAGTTTCTAAGTCGGTACTTTAGGCCTTCGAGGCTGTGGAGTAAAGCAGCCGGTCATGATTTAGAGGATAAATCACACGATAAATCAGACTGCTTGCCCGCCCCCCGTGCAGCGAGTATCTTGGCCACTGATGATTATTGATTGTCACACCAGTATCTGGCAAAGCCCCGAACAACTGGGCCGCGATGCCATTAACCGCATCGCCCAGCCTACGCGCTTCGGGCATGAACACGTCCGGCTCCTGCCGAAGGCCGATACCGCTTCGCATTATCTCGCCGCTGAGCCGGTGCAGCGCAGCTTTGTGCTGGGCTTTAAAAGCCGCTACCTCGGGGCGTGTATCCCCAACGATCTAATTACCGATTATTGCAGTGAACATGCGGATCAAATGATTGGATTTGCCGGACTTGATCCCACGGACCCCGATGCCACCGCACAGGTCACGGAAATCGGACATAGCACGTTGCTTAAGGGGCTGGTCATCGCCCCCGCAGCGCAGGATTTTCACCCCTGTGACACGCAAGCCATGCGGATTTACGAGGCTGCGGCGATCTTAAAATTACCCGTGATCTTTTCCAACGGACCCTATAATTCGTCCCAGGCCCGCATGGAATACGCCCGCCCACTGCTGCTGGATGAAATTGCCCGCAACTTTCCTGATCTCAAATTAGTCATCAGCCATATGGGCTATCCCTGGGTGGATGAAACCCTGATGCTTCTGGCCAAACACAACAACGTGTTTGCCGGGATCGCCGGACTGCTGCGACGTCCTTGGATCGCATGGGATGCATTATTGCGGGCCTTTGAGATGCAGGTTACCAGCCGGCTGCTTTTTGGCAGTGATTTTCCATTTTCTACCGCCACGGATTGTATTGATACGATCTACAATATCAATCACTTTGCGATGGGGTCACCTATGCCGATTATTCCGCGGGAAGTACTGCGCAATATTGTCAATAATGACGCCCTTACCGCACTTGGCATTCACTGCCCGTCCAGCCGCACCTTGGCAGCGCCCGTTAAACTCCACCGCGCCGTCAGAGAATAATGCATTCTTAAACCTGCAAGATCACGCACGTGTTGCGTGACCTACGCTCAATGCGTTAATATCTGCGGAAGATTGGATCGGGAGCACGTCCATATCTCGATCAAAGTGTAGAGGATGACCATCATTTATGATTATTACCACGACCAATAGCATAGATGGACACCGCATTCTGGAGTATAAAGCACTGGTGCGCGGAATCGTCGTACGCACCCCCACCATCAGCCAGGGATTTATGGGGGGCCTTAAGTCCATTGTCGGCGGTCGCAATCGCAGTTATACCGTGATGTGCGAAGAAGCCCGCAATGAAGCGTTCGAAATTATGGCCCAGCAAGCCGCTGAACTCGGCGCTAACGCAGTGGTCGGTGTGCGCTATGATGCTGCCGACCTTGGCGGCCAAAGCGGATCAGCCGAAGTGCTGTGCTATGGCACCGCTGTCGTGGTCGAATAATGCGTTAAACCTTTCGGCCAATCCAACAACTCGCATCGCCACTTCAACGCGCTTCGTCACGGTCGTCCGCGAAAGCCACCAATGAGTGAAATCACAAAAATAATCAGAAAAATCACAAAAAGAACCTTTGCGATTTCCGTAGCCAGTCCGGCGACACCCAAAAAGCCAAATAACCCGGCGATAATCGCCACGACCAGAAATATAATGGCCCAGTATAGCATGTTCGTAGCTCCTTCGAAAAATCCCATCCGCTACCGCCCGAACCCCGTCACTGGAGAATCAATCAACTGCCAACCCTCCCGGCGGGCCGCAGCAGCAAAACCTGTATTCCCCATCTCATTATAGGCACGCCATTTTGCAGCGGCCAATTAATAAAAAGATTGGCTTCGCATTATGCTACTAAAAGGCGGCCTCTGCGTTAGTCTGGTATGATGATCGGAAGCGGATAAGTGGATGAGCACAATAGTGGGCAGTACGTTTGGGCTTTCGCGAAAAAAAGGTGATCGATCAATGAGATTTCAATCTTCTGCGGTGCGAAAATTTTATGCGTTGGTTCTGGCAACGTCAGCGATAACGCTGGTATCGGCTTCCAGCCTGGTGCAGGCGGCCGGTGCGGCAAGCGTTCCGGCACCGGTGGCCCAGTATGTGCCGGGGAATGCCGCTTTTTATATGGGGTGGGCCGGCAAGCCTGAAACTTGGCCAGGATTTAAATCTTCGCGGCTGGCAAGGATTTTGAAAAATAGCCATATTGCTGATTTTTTCAGGCAGGACATACCGGCTGTTTTGGCCGCCAATCGCAATGGCGGTCCTGCGACGATGCGCCGGGCAAATCATATGCGCAAAATTGCCTCGCTTTTCTTCAATCACCCGTGTGCGGTTTATGTTTTACCTCTGGCTGCCGGGCAATCCAAGCTTTCGATTGGCATTCTTGTCAAGACGGTCAAAGATCGGAACGCGATCATGGCGGCCCTGCAAGGAATACAACGAGGGCACAAAAATACAAGCACTGCATCGCACGTTGACGCCAAAATCGGATATTCCGGTTCCTGGGTGTATGATTTTATAAACCCCACCCCTGCCATGATGCAGACTTTAACGGGCAAAGGCGATCCGTTAGTGGCCTTCGCGAGATTTCAAAAAGCTATTCCCCACGGCATCACAAACCCGGTTCTGAGCGTTTATACGAACTTTGCAGCCGCGAAAAGCGACGAACTATTGCTGGCCAAATATGCCCAACGTGTGCCGCAAGCGAAAATCTTTCTCGGAGGAGTCAATGTCGGAACCCAGGATCAAGTGTATAAAACCTACGCGATGACGGCAGGGCTGGTTGATGGCCAATGGCGCGAGGCTAATTTGATGGCCTACCGCCATCCGCCGGTGCACCTGGGGCATGCCGCATCCTTGCTGAAGCTTGCACCGGCCACTTCCGTGGGCGCAGCGGTTTTTCATCTGAACTTGACCACTGTGACCAATAGCCTGCTGGCCGCTGCAAAGGCTGATGGACACAGCAAACCGATCAACCAAGGGTTGCAAACTGTAAATCAGATGACGGGTGTGGATTTGCAGCAGGATTTGATCCAGGCGCTGGGTGGGCGTTGGCTGATGTATGAATTACCATCACGCGGGCTAGCCCCATTTAACGGTTACGTCCTGGCCAATCGACTGCGGCATCCCAATCGTATCATGCAGGCTTTGGCGGTGCTGATGCCCGTGGCCGTAATGGGTGGAAATGCCATGGCCCGCCAGCGCGGCATGAGCGCCAAGACGCTGTCCCTGAATTCCGTGCAAATGGGTGAAGTAACCATTAACGAAGTCGGTGCCGCGGGCACATCGCTTTGTTATGCCATCGACAATAATAACTTTTTTATCACGCTTAATGTCAACACCATGCGGGCGGCCATCCGGCAGGAAAAAGCAAAAACATCCGTACTTGATAATCCGGCATTTAAGCGTGTGCTAACTAAACTCGGCAATCCACCTTCGGCGGCGACGATCAGTTTTACCGACTCACCAAAGCTCCTTTCGGCGGGCTATAAGCTGCTTACAGAGCAACTGCAAACCATGCTGTCCAAGGACGATATTCAACTGCCGGTTCCACTGGCACGCATCGCCCCACCCCTGGCGGACCTGATGGCTGTCATGGAGCCATCAGGCTCGGTGAGTTGGTTTGACTCCACAGGCTGGCATCGGCGCAGCATCTGTGCATTTCCGCTGGCAGGCATATTTTCCGCCCAGTCTCCCAGCCACTATCTGGGCTTTTTTTCATCAGCATGGAGCACAGACAATCTTGCCAGCAAATCCGCCGCCGCCCCAGCCGCTGGTGCTGGGCCGAGTAATAATTAAAACCTCTTATACTCCGATCGCCTCTCAAGGGAACAAGCAGGCGATGCAATCCGTTGAACGGGCGTGGCAACATTTCCGGGCCACACGGCCGTGTGGGCAAACTTCACAAAGCCGCCGGCTTTGCCGGTGGTGGAACGCACCATAAAAGCATCCCGACTCGCCGGGACCAAACGGCGTGATTTGCCCCTGATTTGGCGTTATTTCGGCCCTGCCCGGAAAAATTGCCACGCCCCGTTGAACCGCAGGCATCTTGCCTGCATCGGAAACACGACAGAAGCAGGCGGGACGCCTGCGTTACCTATAACTGCTCGCGCCTTCGCAGCCGATTAGCATCCATGGCCGGGCGGAGTCTATTTTGCGTTGGCGCGGTACCAGGCAATCGTTTTCTCCAAGCCATCTTCCAGTGAGGTCTGGGCCGAAAAGCCAAATAAGTTTTTGGCCAGGGTGGTATCGAGGCAGCGCCGCGGTTGGCCATCGGGCTTGGAAGGATCCCAGCGGATTTCCCCCTTAAATCCGCAGAGCTTGCCTATTAATTCCGTCAGGGCACGAATGGTGATTTCCCGACCCGCACCGAGATTCACCGGTTCAGCGGCATCATATTTATGCATGGCTGCGACAATACCCGCAGCGCAGTCTTCCACATATAGAAATTCCCGCGACGCCTGACCTGTACCCCATGCCGTTATAAAAGCACTGTCGGCCCGCTGGGCTTCCACAAATTTCCGGATTAACGCTGGAATAACGTGCGACGATTGCAGATCAAAATTATCGCCCGGACCATATAAATTCACCGGCAACAAATAAATCGCATTCAAGCCATACTGCTGACGATACGATTGGCACATCGTCAGCAACGCTTTTTTGGCAATGCCATAAGGCGCATTGGTTTCTTCGGGAAAGCCGTTCCACAAGTCACTTTCCTTGAAGGGGACAGGCGTAAATTTGGGATAAGCGCAAATGGTACCAACCTGCACAAACTTTTTTACCGCATTTACCCGCGCGGCTTCCATCAGGTGCAAGCCCATTGCCATATTGGCGTAAAAATACCGGCCGGGGTTTTCCCGGTTCGCCCCGATTCCGCCCACCTGAGCTGCCAGGTGCAAAATAACATCGGGCTTCAGCCGCGACACCATCTCCTCCGTGGCCTGCTGCCGGGTCAGGTCGCAATCTTTACTTCGCAGGATATGGATATCACTTAAAGCGACACCGCCGGCGGTGAGCTTGCGGGTAATACACCGCCCCAGAAATCCTGCTCCGCCGGTAATTAAATATTGCATGAACGCCGATCTCCGCACGCTGTGCCTCCAACATTCGTCTGACACACAGCAGAAGCGAACCGGAAGTGCCCCGATTTTACCGCCATCGCCCCGCAATGGAAAATTGCCGCCAATTACTGAAAATAATCAAAGACCAAATCCATCGGCCGAGAGCCGAGATGTAATTTCAGTTGCAGGCACGGCGCTCAAAGACCAATGAGCGCCGATCAATGAGCAATTATCGGAACAGTCGCCAACCAACCACCGGGTTATCACCACGGTGCTCTATGACGCGACGATGTCCCGACAAGCCAAAAATCACGCCGTCGCAACCCGGCGATTACTCGGACAGGCTCCTAGCCGCTACAGCTCCTTGCCGCAAAAAACAGGTGTGCTTCATACACACCACCAATGGTTGCTACATGCCAGGAGGCGTTTTATTTCAATTCCTTAACCCGAACCGACGTTATATTACGGTTTATTATTCATTGCAATGGCTGCTTCCGGGCCATCTCACGCCGCAATTTCAGCACATCTGCTCGTGCATAAGGTACGTAGACATGTGCGAATTGCATGATAGCCTGATTGGAAGCTGCAATGTTCCCTTTTTTTATCGTCGCCTTCACGCTGTCAAGCATTTTGGCGTAGGCGGGCAGCATCGTATTAAAAATGACTTTGGCCTGATCGCAAACCGGCATACCCGGCGCGATATTCATGTCACGTTGCGCCTGCCACATTGCCCGCCCAAACGCCTTGTTCTTTTCCAGTAGCCTAAGCTGCCGAATTTTCACAGCCACGCCTTTTGTTAACGGAGCATCAAGGAAATCCAGCCCGCGATTAAAATTCTCCAAGCTCATTTGCGTGTGTTCCGCCCCAGGCTGGTCGAACAATGTCACATACTTGAAGCCCATACTTTTGAGGTGGTGATAAGCCAGAATGGTATCCTGTTCACATAAATCTTTTGTGCCGGTAAACAGAAAGAATCGGACGCGCTGCCGGGCCAGACGCAGATAGCGCGGTGCAACAGTAAAACCCTCCACATTATTTTGCGGTGGCACCAGAACAGGGTAATCCGCACAGCAGTTGCTGATTTCGCCCTTGTACACTTCCGAAAACAGCACGGCTGCTACACTGGCCATGCGCGATCCGCCGCTGAATCCCACCAGATAGATGCGCTTACGGTTAAGTTTATATTTCGCATGCATTTCCATGTAGGCTTTGGCAATCATAGCCTGCCTCCAGAAATCGTGGTGCTTGTTGCCGGCATCCTGCACGACTGCCAATAAAAGTTTCCGCTTCGCGCAGATTGGCTTCCAACCGGATGGTATGCCGAATTTGTCCCAATAGGCGTCGAACACCAAAAGTCCCCACGTTCCATCGGAGACGTATCCTTTGGGTACATAGACCAGCAGCGTAGGCTTGATTGATGGATTTTCAGGATCCTGACCATTCCGACCCATGTCAGGGTACGTCCATGGACCCTCCGTATACAGTGCCCCGTTAAACGTATAATTGTAAGTTGCAACCACCTTTTTTCCTGGGCCTTCCTGAATTTGCCAATTATACCTTCGGGCAACGGACGCCCAAAGCGCGGGCGTAACCGGCGATTCAGTCAGAGTGCTCACCTGTCCCGAGGGTGTCCCGGCACTCCGTGCGCAAACTTCGCCAATATTGACCATCACCCCGGCCAGAACGCCGACCAAAAGCAATAACAATCGATTCTTCATATGCTATTCCCACAAGTTCCACAAAACACTATTTTCACATCCAGGAGCCTCTCCGAATAATCGCCGGATTGCGGCGGCCATTACTCGGATAGGCTCCCAACATCTCGCACATAGCAGCGCAGCGCTTCCAAAGCCTTCTAACTCCTAACTCCCAACTCCTGAATACTCGTCCCGCCCCTGACCCCTGTAACCTCAGTGGTGGGTCGTTGTGGCGAAAATGTTCGTTCAATGCAACCATGCGGTTTTCCTGATCACGATCCGGCTGATTGTGGCATGGTCATTCTACCGCAAATCTCCGGTTTGCAAACCACGTCCTGCCATCCGCGCGATCCGCGTAATCCGCGGTTAAATAGCGAAGCCACGTCGGTCTCCGTGGCCTCTGTGATCTCTGTGGCTAATCCGCTTCCGTCGTGTCTTTGTGCCGTAGTGCCGTAGTAGTGAAATTTTCCTTCGATACGGCCATGATTGCACCCTCAAGGCTTCGGTCGCTATAACCGGCTCCCTCGCGGCCCGCTGGGCCGCCGGGATCTTTCGGGGGAATTTATTTTCGACTAAGTTCGCGGATCAGATCAGGTCGTTTTTCCAGCAGTCGAAGTAAGCGAAGGGCTGGACCCGAAGGGCGTCCTCGTCCTTGCTCCCAGGCGTGTACGGTTTGGACCGATGCATTGATAATACCTGCGAACACCCTTTGGCTTGCCCGCACCCGGTTCTTTCGGATGGAGGCTATCTGCCGGGCCGTTATTGGACGGGGAGGGTCAGGGAGTTCCACGTCACGCATGGTGACGGAGCCCTGTTCTTTCTGGGCCCAGATCAGAGCCTCCTCAAGGCCGGCCTTGATTTCATCGAAATAGGGATTCGTTTTTTTTCTGGGCATCGTCAGCTCCTCGCCTTAATAAATCTCTGCCGCATCTGGGCATCTAATTTCGCTTTAAGACCCGCCAAATCATTCCGCTGGGCTTTGGTCAGGTTCGCCTTAGTATTCTTGGCAAACGCCGCCACCAGCAGGCATATACCAGCCTCCGGGTAATCCGCAAAGATCACACGGAGTCCGCCGCTTTTTCCGCGACCGGGAGCCGCACAACGGATTTTCCGCAAGCCGGCCGTTTCTTTTACCAGATCCCCCTCGCCTTGGAGTATGGCGATCTGCATGGCCAGCAGCGCATCATCCGGCACCTGATGCGACTGGAAAACCCGCGTGGCCCCAGCAAATTCCACAAATGTTCGCCTCATGCAGTCGTCCTATACTATTTTATAGCACACTACTAACCGTTTGCAAAGCGGAGCCGGGCCGTAACCTTTTCGCTGTAACCCCGCCGGTGCGCCGTTGTGGTGAAATTGTTCGTTCAGTGCAACCATAACCTGCCTGAAAAAAGGCCGAAGTTGTTCTCACTCACGAATTCTACATCTTCCACCCCGGGTTGCAAGGCCAATTCACAGGCCAATTCACACCAATTCACGTAATGCTGCACCCATGCACCCGTGTCCCTGCCATCCGCCCGCCACTTTCGCACTGAACCGTGGAATCGACGGACGCCACCTTTTCCTACGCCTTGCGAAGTGGACTTCCACCTCAGTGCTTTCGCACACCAATCCCCAAGCCGGGGGGTACCGGCCCCGGAGGATGCCGCACAAGCGACTGCCCCGCCATGAAGCCTTCCGCCACGGGCAGGCCGTTGTGGCCAGTGTATATCGCGCGTGCGGGGGGCGGTGAGCCACGCGGAAATATTTCTGAGTCCCCGGAGATTCTGTAGCGGCCTTGCGCGTCCTCCCATGCCACCGGAGCCCAGTTTGAATGCAGCCCGTTGCCTTCGATAATTTGAACGATCAAGTCGCGCGTTTGCGCGGGCCTGGTGAAATTGAAGAATCCACGGGCATTCGGACCCCTCGCGCCAAGCGCGACGGAGTAAACTAAGGAATTCCCGCCGGGTAACAACGGCAGAACGTAATCTGCGTATATTGGCAGCGTGATCGAGCCATGGCCGCCGGGCCGAGAGACTTTTAACACCGCCGGATAGGTTAATTTACCGATCCAAGATACGTCGATTGTGGTCCCCATCCCTCGCACGAATGATTTCCACGCGACGGCACCAGCAAGGCGGGGAGTATTGTCCAGGTAGGTGTCGAAGCGAAGCTCTTCAAGTAATCGGAGGCTCAACCACCCCTCCCCGCCTCCGGACATGTGACACCGTTTTCCGGGGATCATACGACCGAAGGGGAACCATAAACCCATGCCATAGAGGATCGCATTTGTGCTGAGATAAGCCCGCCGATAGAATTTTTCACGCTGGTACGCGCGCCGCACCTTGATGGCAGCCAGTGCTGCGGAGGCGACAACGGCAACCACGACAACAAGCCATAAAAAGCGCTTCCACATAAACACCTTTCCGCCATCGCTAGCTTCAAAATCGGAGCACCGGCCTTGCTAGCGCCCTGCCACAACAACGATTTATGGTGCCCAGCGTGCCAAAACACTCTACCTGTGGTTGGTTCCAACCGATTGCTGATACCTTCGCCGGCACGAGTGATCGCGCCGATGAGGACTCCAGGCATGATGTCGGGCTCGAAAGGCCATTTCAGGATGGTTCCGGGACGATAAAAATACTTGTCAAAATCTTTCAATCCCTGCTCAATCCCCGATGCCCCGCTCCCTGCGTAAAGACAGGAGCGCTTCCGGTAGGTGATGCGCAAGAACCTTGGGCAGGCCCCCTGCGACCACTGATCGGAACAACAGAATTTTCCCGTCGGATCAATTCCAGTCGCCGCCCCGCCGCCGACATACTCGTATAAATTAATTCCGCCTTGGTAGCCGATCGGATCGCGCTGCAACCACCGGCCAAGGGTGGCGTTGTAGCTGCGGTTGCGGAGGTAATACAATTCCGTTTCGGGGTCATAACGGTAGCCGCAATAAATAATTTCATTGGCACCGTAACTGCTTTGCACATCGTCGCTGGTGAACCAGATGCCATCCGCACCAGGCCCGGTAAAGACCAGCGTATTTCCATACGCATCCGTGTCATAGGTCTCCATAATGCTGCCGCTGGAATTGGTGAGTGCCACCGCGCGATACAGTAGGTCTTGCAACAGATAATACGTTCCCGCAGGTAAATTCTGTGACCCCAGAATGGTGTACGTGGCTAGCTGTATACACTCGTCTATGTAAGTTCCCCATATATACTGCCGGATCGGGGCGTTGCTGGAATTGCGTTCTTCCGCCACCTGCCATCCCATCCAGATGTAGTCCGTCGTGCCATTAAGGAGGCCGCTTGCGGATACGGTCTTGCGGATTCGCCGATTGAACGCATCGTACACATAACTGCCAAGGACGGATCCCGTGGAACTGTTATTAACTTGGATTAGCCGGTTGAAAACGTCAAAGGAATATTCATTGCCATAACCGTCGTTGACGAGGTTACCGTTACTGGCTCCCACCTGGCCATCATATTTAAACCCGTAGGCCTGGTTGAGTTTATTGTAACTGCCTACCACGGTCCCGGGAGGCTCGCCGTAAGGCATTATGAAGTTGGACCGCCAGTTGCCCAACCCGTCAAGTGTCCAAGTCTCCCGGATGAACGCACCATAGAGGATTATCATCGCGCTGACACTTCCGCCGCCGTTTCCCTCGTACCCACCCGTGCTGCTTA